>CAZPYU010000288.1:0-21611 GCA_964590905.1 uncultured Thermoanaerobaculia bacterium | reverse complement strand
CGGCGGCGCGGCAGTCGACGCGCTCGGCTATCGGCGCTTTCTTCTCTGCTACGAGCGCAACCTGGCGCTCTACCTCCGCATCCACCATGGCCGCGACTGCGAGCGCTTGTTTCGCGCCCTGCTGCCGATCGGCGCGGCGCTAAGGATCGCGCTGCTGCCGTTGAGCCGGCCGGCGCGAGCTGAGTCGCGCCGCGTCGCAGCGGGCGCGTTCCTCGCCGTGGGGCGCGGCGCGATCGGCGGCTGGCACGAAGGAGGAAAGACCTCCTGAGCGCTCCGGTAGCGATTGCGATCGTCACCTTCGAAGCGGCGGCGGATCTGCCCGGCTGTCTCGCCGCCGTGGCTCGACTCAACCCGGCCCCCGCCGAGCTCGTCGTCGTCGACTCGGCCAGCCGCGATACGAGCGTCGCGATCGCGCGCGCCCACTCGCCGGCCGCGACTCCGACTCAGATCGTTCCGCTCTCGGAGAACCGCGGCTTCGCCGCCGCAACCAACGTCGCCATCGCCGCCTCGGCGAGCCCCTGGATCTTGACCCTGAATCCGGACGCCGAGCCGGAGCCCGACTTTCTCGCCCGCCTGCTAGGGCCGACTGTCGATTCGGGCCGAGAGCGCGTCGGAGCGATCACCGGACGACTCCTACGACCGGGCGAGCCGCGCCGCCTCGACGCCTGCGGAATGTACCTGGAGCGTGCCTGGCGCCATCTCGACCGCGGCAGTGGCGAGCTCGACTGTGGCCAGTACGCAGAAGCCGAGCGCGTCTTCGGCGCTACCGGCGCCGCGAGCCTCTGGCGGCGGCGAGCGCTCCTGGACGTGGCGATCGCGGGCGAGGTTTTCGACGAGCAGTTCCACTCCTACCGCGAAGACGCCGAGCTGTCGTTTCGACTCCGCGAACGCGGCTGGGAGATCGTCTACGAGCCGACGGCGCGTGCGCTGCACCGGCGGCGCGTGCTGCCCGAACGCCGCCGCGATCTGCCGGAAGCGATCAACTACCATTCGCTCAAGAACCGCTACCTGCTGCGCGCCGGCCATCAGAGTGGAGGCAATCTGTTGCGCACCCTGCCCTGGACCCTGCCACGCGATCTGGCCGCGTTCGCTTGGGTCTTGCTCTGCGAACGGAGCTCGCTTCCGGCCTACCGCTGGCTCTGGCGTCACCGCCGCGATGTTTGGGCTCGGCGGCGGCTTCTGCGCGCGCAGCGATCGGTGCCCGATCGGACGGTCGAGCGCTGGTTCGCGCAGCAAGGAGAGCCGCTGCCGTGAGTCGGCGCAAGCTCTCGGTGGCTCTCCTCGGCAGTCGCGGTGTTCCGGGGCGCTACGGTGGCTACGAGACGCTGATGGACGAGCTGGCCGGCCGGCTCGTCGCCCGCGGCTTCGAGGTCACGGTCTATTGCCGTCGGCACAACGACCGGCGGCGGCGCGTCAGCCATCGTGGCGCCCGCCTCGTGCACTTGCCGGCGGTGCGCACCAAGCATCTCGAGACGCCTTCGCACACGCTCCTCGCGGCGCTGCACGCCGCCGCCTCCGGCTACGACGCCGCCCTGGTCGTCAACGGCGCCAACGTCTTTTTCCTGCCGCTCCTTGCTCTGGGTGGCATTCGCACCGTTCTCAACGTCGACGGCATCGAGAAGCGGCGGGCGAAGTGGGGGGCTTTCGGGCGCGCGGTCTACGCCCTTTCCGAGCGGCTGGCGTGCGTTCTGCCCGACGTCCTGGTCACCGACGCCGAGACGATCCGCGAACACTACCAGCGGCGCTACGGCGCGCCCTCCGAGCGGATCGCTTACGGCGTCGATGCGCGTCCGCTCTGGCAAGTCGGCGTGCTCAACCGACTCGGCCTCGCCAGCCGACGCTACTTTCTCTACGTTTCGCGCTTCGAGCGCGAGAACAATCCGCAGCGGGTGGTCGCCGCCTATCGCGAGGTGGGCGGCGACCTGCCTCTGGTCATGGTCGGTGATGCGCCGTACGCTAGCGAGCTCATCGCCAGCTTCAAGCGCGCTGCCGATCCGCGCGTCCGCTTTCCGGGAGCGATCTACGGCCGCGCGTATCGGCAGCTCCTCTCGCACGCCCTCGCCTATGTCCACGCCACCGAGGTCGGCGGAACCCATCCGGCGCTCGTCGAAGCGATGGGCTACGGCAACTGCGTCGTCGTTCACGACACCCCCGAGAACCGAGAAGTGGCCGGCGATGCGGCGCTCTACTTCGACGCCCACTCGGCCGGTTCGCTGGCGCGCGCGTTGGAGAGGGTGCGAGGCGCGCCCCAGGAGGTCGACTGGCGTCGGTGGGCGGCCGGCGAGCGGGCGCGGCAGCTCTACTCCTGGGAGACGGTGGCCGACGCTTACGCCCGCCTTTTCGAACGCCTAGCCGGCGGCTAGCTGCGCCGCCGCGGCGGCGTTTCGAATCCTCGCCCCGGATCTCGCTTAGGATGGTCGTAGTTCTCGAGCTCGAGAAGGGTAGAAGAGGGCCCGCGCCGTGCTGAAGCAGCAAGCCCGACTGGTTGCCACTGTCGTTTTTCTAGCCGACCTGCTGCTGATCGCCGCCGCCTTCCTCTCCGCGCACCTGCTGCGCGACGAGGTGGCTCCCGCCTTCGGGGTCGGGCTTCCGGGTCTGCCGCCGTTGGCGCGCCACCTTCCGCTCCTGCCGCTAGCGCTCGCCGTCTGGGGTTCTCTGCTCTGGACGTCCGGGCGTTACAGGTCGCACCGGCGGATGCCGCTCTCGACCGAGGCCTGGGCGGTTGTCCGCGTTTCGCTTCTCGCCGCGGGGCTCTTCGCGTTGGTGATCCTGGGGCTCCGTCTCGACGAACGGCTGTTTGCTCCCGACCGGATCAGCCGGTCGTGGCTCGCGCTCTTCGCCGCCCTCGCCGGCCTCTTCCTGCTCGCCGAAAAGGTAGCGCTTCGGCTCTTGGCGCGCCGGATTCGCGCCCGCGGGCTTAACTTTCGCAACATCGTTGTGGTGGGGACCGGAACGACGGCGGCGTCGATCGGCGATTCGATCCGCGAGCATCGCTTCTGGGGCTACCGTCTGCTCGGATTCCTCACAGCGCCCGATGCCGACCGCGAGCCCAACCCCGGCGCGACGCCCCTCCTCGGCACGCTGGCCGACCTCGAGCTCTTACGAGCTCGCCAGGCGGTGGACGAAGTCGTCTTCGCGGTGCCGCCAGCCGATCTCCGACGCTTCGAAGACCTTGTCCTCGCCCTCCAGGAGCAGGGGATCTTGGTGCGCTTCGCCCTCGATCTGCTGCCGCACGCGCAGGCGCACGTTCAGCTCGAGGAGATCGACGGGGTGCCGCTGTTGTCGATGTCGACAAGCCCGAGCGGCGCTCTCCAGCTCGCCAGCAAGCGCGCCATGGATCTCCTGCTTGCCGCCGTGCTGCTAGTGCTGGCGCTGCCGCTCTGCCTTGGCGCAGCGCTGGCCATCCGGATGGGCGAACGCGGCACGATTCTCTTTCGGCAGCGGCGATGCGGCCAGAACGGCCGCCTCTTCACGCTCTTCAAGTTCCGCACCATGGTCGAGGGGGCGGAGGCGAAGAGGGCCGACGTTGCCCACCTCAACGAGCTGGATGGACCGGTCTTCAAGGTCAGGAACGACCCCCGCGTCACCGCGGCCGGTCGCCTGTTGCGCAAGTTCAGCCTGGACGAGCTGCCGCAGCTCTGGAACGTTCTGCGCGGCGACATGAGCCTGGTCGGTCCGCGTCCGCCGGTTCCCGAAGAGGTCGAAAAGTACGAGCGCTGGCAGAAGCGGCGGTTGGCGATGAAGCCGGGCATGACCGGCCTGTGGCAGGTCTCCGGGCGCAACGCGATCGACTTCGAGCGCTGGATCGAGCTCGATCTCCACTACATCGACCACTGGAGCCCTTGGCTGGACCTCAAGATCCTCGCCAAGACGGTGCCGGTCGTCCTGAGCGGACGCGGCGCCTCCTGAGCGCGCTCAGCTGCCGGGCGGCGCCGGCGGCTTGGCGAAGCAGAGCACGAAGTCGCGTACCAACTCGCGCAGCTCGGTCGAATAAGCGACCAGGTCGCGGAGCTTGTCTTCGAGTTGCTCTTGCGAGGCACGCGAAGTTCCGCCGCGAGCGCGCAGTCGATGCCCGAGACGGTCCTCGAGCAGCTCGAGTTGATCGTAGATCTCCTTCAGCCGTTTCGCATCCATCGAATCACCTCTTCGCCAGGCTGGCGGCGTGTTGGACGAGAAGCTCGAGGTCCCCTTGCGGAAGCTTGTGAACGAAGCCGGGCATCGCACCGTAGCCGTAGGCGACGCGCTGGTACCCCAAGTTCCGTCCGCGGCCCTCGAGCAGTTGGGAACGCTTCAGGTCGAGGGCCGGCTCGAGGCCGCGACGCGCCGGCACACCGCGACCGTCGGCGCCGTGGCAGCTTTGGCAGTGCTGGCTCCAGAGCTGTTCCGCCGGCAGTCCCGAGGTCGAGGGTCCGCAGGCGAGAGCCGCGAGGAGCGACGGAAGGAGGCAGATCGTTCCGGCTCTCCCTCTGGTCACCGGGCCTCGCCACGCAGATGGAGGAGCCAGCCGACGATGGCGCGCACCTCCGCGTCGCTCAGCTGGGTGAACTCGGGCATCTCCGGAAAGACTCCGGCCCGGATTGTGTTGCCGAGCGAGTGCTCGTCGCCGCCGCTCTTGAAGCTCTCGTCGGTGAGGTCGGCCCAGCTGTTGCCCATAAATTGCGGCGTGTTCCCGCGCGCGTCGATGCCGTGGCAGTCGGCACAGTGCTTGCGCCAGAGCTTCTCTCCCGGCGCGCGCTCAGGAAAGAAGAGCTTGCAGGAGCTCAGGAGAGGCAGGCCGAGGACGACCAGCACGAGGAGCGCCCGGCTGCGAATACGGTTCGGCATCTTCGATCTCCAAGCTCCGGTTCAGCCCTGCCGGTGCACCAGCATCGCAGTCGCCTGGTCGCGAGGTCGGAGCACCAGCTCGTCGATGTTGACACGACTCGGGCGCGACGCCACCCAGCGCACCGCTTCGGCGATGTCGGCGGCGATCAAAGGGGTCATTCCGGCGTAGACCTTGCGAGCGCGCTCGCCATCGCCGTCGTGACGCACGAAGGCGAATTCGGTCTCGGCCAGTCCCGGGGAGATCTCGGTGATCCGCACCGGCTGTCCGAGAAGCTCCAACCGCAACGTGCGCGTCAAGGCCCGCAGGGCGTGCTTCGAAGCGGTGTAGCCGGCGCCACCTGGGTAGGTCTCGAAGCCGGCGATCGAGCCGATGTTGACGATCAGGGCGTCGCCGGAAGCCAGGAGTTTGGGCAGCAGCGCTCGCGTCAGGCGGAGGACACCGAGCACGTTGAGCTCGAACATGGCGAGCCACTTCGCTTCGACGGCGTCGGCGATCGTCTCGGCGCCGAAGGCGTTGCCGGCGTTGTTCACCAGGAGGTCGACTCTCGGAAGCGCGGCGCAGAAGGCGTCGACGCTCGAAGGATCGGTCACGTCGAGGCGTCGCCAACGACAGCCCGTCTCGGCGGCGAGCGCCGCCAGCCGCTCTTCACGCCGCGCCCCGGCGACCACCTCGAACCGTTCGTCCACCAACGCGCGCACAATCGCCGCGCCAAACCCAGAAGAGGCGCCGGAGACGACCGCGACCCGCGATCCACCCGCCATGCACGGCGAGTGTACCGGAGGCCACGCGCCTCAGAGCTCCGCCGAGGGGCAGAGGTGGACGAGCGTGCAGGCGGTGCAGCGCGGCTTCCGCGCCTTGCACAGGCTCCTACCGTGGGCGATCAGCAGGTGGGCGAGGAGCGCCCAGGCGTGACGCGGAAAGAGCGGTATCAGGTCGCGCTCGATCGCGACCGGAGCGGTGGCCGCGCTCCAGCCGAGGCGACGAGCGAGCCGGGCGACGTGGGTATCGACGACGATCCCCTCGTTCTTGCCAAAGGCGTTGCCCAGGACTACGTTGGCGGTCTTCCTGCCGACTCCCGGTAGCAGGACGAGCTCTTCCATCGTCTCCGGCACTCGGCCGCCGTGGCGCGCGACGAGCTCCGCGCCCAACGCCCGCAGCGAGCGCGCCTTGGTGCGAAAGAAGCCGGTCGAGCGGATCAGCTCCTCGAGCTCCGGCGTCGGGATGGCGGCGTAGTCCGCCGCGGTGGGGCAGCGCGCGAAGAGCGCCGGAGCGACGAGATTGACGCGCGCATCGGTGCACTGGGCCGAGAGGACGGTCGCCACCAGGAGCTCGAGCGGGTTCTCGTGCCGCAAGGCGCAGTGCGCTTCGGGATGAGCCGCGCGGAGGAGCTCGAAGTGCCGTGCGGCGCGCCGCCGACGCGCAGCGGTCACGCCTTGCCCGGCTCGGGCCGCCGTTCGAACAGCAGTCGGATCGCCAGGTTCCAGAGCGCCAGGAAGAGCCCGCCGACGATCGCCCAGACGAAGCCGTCGACGACAAGTGCAGCGAGAAGCAGGTCGGCGAGCGCCAGCATCGCGCCGTTGATCACCAAATAGAAGAGACCGAGCGAGAGGACGATCATCGGACAGGAGAGGAAGCTCACGATCGGTTTCACGATCAAATTGACGAGACCGATCACGCAGCCGGCGACGAGCAGCGCTCCCAGTCCGCCGCTCCAGTGGATTCCGGGAAAGAGCTGGGCGGCGACGACGAGGGCCAACCCGTTGAGCAGAGCTCTCGCCAGCGCTCTCACGGCCTCGCCTCGCGCTCGCCGTGCGCGAGCGCTTGCTGAGCGACCTCGCGCTCGCTGGGATAGGTCAAGCGCGAGAGCGCCTCCGCTGCCGGAAACCAGCGCGCCTCGAACACCTCCGCGGCGTCGAAATCGCTCTCGCTGCCTTCGACGTAAGCGAGCAGAAAGAAGTCGACGTGCTTGCGAATTCGGCGCTCTCTGCCGGCGGCGAACCAGTAGTCGATGCCGGAGAGCGGCGAGACGATGCGACCAGAGATGCCGGTCTCCTCGCGCACTTCGCGTACGGCGGCCTCGGCGGCGGTCTCGTTCGCTTCGATCCGACCCTTGGGGAGCTGCCACCGGCGGCCTCCGGCGGTGGCGATGAGCAGCATCTCGCCCGCTCGCAGCAAGACCCCGCCCGCCGAATGTTGGCGTTCGACCTCCGGAAGCGGCGCCGAAGTACTCACGGCTGCAGCGACTCGCTCACCCAGCCCTCGGCGCTGCGGCGAAAGAGGAGCCGATCGTGCAGCCGGTTCAGGCGGGCGTGCCAGAACTCGATCCGATCGGGGCATAGTCGGAAGCCGCCCCAGCGCTTGGGCCGCGGGACGGCTCTTCCCGCATACCGATCTCGGCCCGCCGCCAGCCGATGGAAGAGGGCTGCCCGCGAGCCCAGCGGTTCGGTCTGGCGCGACGCCCAGGCGCCGAGCTGGTGCCCACGCGGGCGGGTGGCGAAGTAGGCGTCGGATTCGGCTTCGGCGAGCCGCTCGACCCGGCCCTCGATTCGCACCTGGCGCCCGGCCCAGGGCCAGTAGGCGCAAAGCGCGGCATAGGGATTGTCGTTCAGCTCGCGCCCCTTGCGGCTCTCGTAGTTGGTGAAGAAGCTGAAGCCGGAAGCGTCGACCCCCTTGAGAAGCACGATGCGTGCGCTGGGGCGGCCGTCGCGGCTCGCGGTGGCCAGGGTCATGGCGGTCGGATCGAACGGCGCTTGCCGCGAGACTTCGACCAAGAGGGCGCGAAAACGAGCGATCGGATCGGAGGGGCGCTTCAATTCGCGGCTCCGCTAGCTTCGCCGTCGGTCCAAGCCGGCAGGCTCGTCGGGTCGACTCCGACCGAGCGGACCCCGCGCTCCCAGCTCTCGGCGACTTCGTCCGCGAAGATCAGAGCGAGGTCGACCGGGGCAGTCAACCAGTCGTTGCGCACGATCTCGGCGACAAGCTGCCCGGCGCCCCAGCCGGCGTAGCCCAAGAGCAGCCGGAAGTGCGCCGGGGGCTCCCGCGCCAGCTGGTCGAGCTCGGTGAGATTCTGGCTGACCCGGATCCCGGGCAGAACTTCGCTCGAATGCGGCAGCTCGGCGCCCAGCTCGGCGTCGGCGGTGAAGAGGATCGTCCCCAGTTGCGGCTGCACCGGCCCACCGAAGCGCGCCAGCTCGTGAGGGTCGCCGCGCCACTCGAGATCGAGATCGCTCAGGATCGCCGCGACCTCGATCTCGGTCGTTCGGTTGACGATGAAACCGAAGCTGCCTTCGTCCTGGTGAGCGAGGAGCAGGACGACGCTCTTCCGGAAGAACGGGTCCTGCACCTGCGGCATGGCCAGGAGCAGCACCGGCGCGACGAGGTCGGGCGCGGCCATCGCCGCGAGTTTACTCGTCCGGCCGAGCTTCTGCGCTCTGTGTAGAGCGGACGAGCGCCGCGAGCGACGGCTCTTCCGGGCTCGCCCAGCCCATAGGACCGGCGGCGCTGCGGTATCGTTCGGAGCTCACGAGGAAGGAACGGATGTCCGACAGTTTCGGCTCTCACGGAAGCTTCGCGGTGGCGGGCTCGAGCTACCGGATCGCGCGGCTCGCGGCGCTCGAGAGGCGCGGCTTCGATCTCGGCCGGCTGCCGTTCGCGCTCAAGATCCTGCTCGAGAATCTGCTCCGCCGCGAGGACGGCAAGGCGGTGGCGGCAGCTGAGATCGCGGCGCTCGCGTCGTGGGAGGCGCACGCGGAGCCGTCGCGCGAGATCGCTTTCATGCCGGCGCGAGTTCTCCTCCAGGACTTCACCGGCGTGCCGGCGGTGGTCGACCTGGCCGCCATGCGCGACGCGATGCAGGCGATGGGCGGCGCGCCGGCGAAAATCAACCCGTTACAGCCGGTCGAGCTGGTCATCGACCACTCGGTGCAGGTCGACGAGTACGGCTCCGCGGCGGCGATGCTGATCAACACTCGGCTCGAGTTCCAGCGCAACCGCGAGCGCTACCTCTTCTTGCGTTGGGGTCAGGAGGCGTTTCGCAATTTTCGCGTCGTGCCGCCGTCGACAGGCATCGTCCACCAGGTGAACCTCGAGTACCTGGCTCGCGTGGTGATGAGCGAAGACGGCTGGGCCTATCCCGATACGCTGGTCGGCACCGATTCGCACACCACGATGATCAACGGCCTGGGCGTTCTGGGCTGGGGCGTGGGCGGCATCGAAGCCGAGGCGGCGATGCTGGGGCAACCGGTCTCGATGCTGATTCCGCAGGTTGTCGGTTTCCGGCTGACCGGCGAGCTGGCGCAGGGCGCGACCGCGACCGACCTCGTCTTGACAGTCACTCAGCTGCTGCGCCGGCGCGGCGTGGTGGGCAAGTTCGTCGAGTTCTTCGGCCCCGGCCTGGCCAATCTCCGGCTCGCGGATCGCGCCACGATCGCCAACATGGCGCCCGAGTACGGCGCGACCTGCGGGCTCTTCCCGATCGATCGCGTCGCGCTCGACTATCTCGCCTTCTCCGGCCGCTCGCCGGAGCGGATCGCGCTCGTCGAGGCGTACGCGAAAGAGCAGGGACTCTTCCACTCCGCCGACACGCCGGAGGCCGACTACTCGGATCTGCTCCACCTCGAACTCGGCACCGTCGAGCCGTCGCTCGCGGGACCGCGGCGACCGCAGGACCGCGTAGCTCTCGGCGCCGTGCGCGACAACTTCCTCACCGAGCTGCCGGGGCTTTTGGGTGGCGGCGTAAAGCAGGGGACGCCGCGGCCCGAAACGGTCGGGCGCTGGGAGGGCGAGGGAGGGGGTGTCGCGGTAGTCGACCCCAGGGTTACCGCAGTGGAGACCGAGATCGACGGCCAGCCGTGCACTCTGCAGCACGGTTCGATCGTGATCGCGGCGCTCACCTCGTGCACGAACACTTCGAACCCGGCGGTGATGATCGCGGCCGGTCTCTTGGCCAGGAATGCGGTGGCGAAGGGCTTGACGACGCGGCCGTGGGTCAAGACCAGCTTGGCGCCGGGCTCGAAGGTGGTGACCGACTATCTGCGCGACTCGGGTCTCCTTGCCGACCTCGAGCGGCTGCGCTTTCACGTCGTCGGCTACGGCTGCACCACCTGCATCGGCAACTCGGGGCCGCTGCCGCCGCCGATCTCGAAGGCGATCGCCGACGGCCACCTAGTGGCGGTCTCGGTCCTATCGGGCAATCGGAACTTCGAAGGGCGGATCAGCCCCGAGGTACGCGCCAACTACCTCGCTTCGCCTCCGCTGGTCGTCGCCTACGCGCTCGCCGGGCGGATCGACATCGACCTCACCAGCGAGCCGCTCGGCGTCTCGGCGGCGGGCGAGCCGGTCTACCTACGCGATCTCTGGCCGTCGTCGGCGGAGATCGAGGCCACGATGCGGCAGGCGGTGCGCTCGGAGCTCTTCGTTCGCCAGTACGCCGACGTGTTCACTGGCGACGAGGCGTGGCGAACGCTCGCGGTGCCGGAGGGGGAGACGTTCGCTTGGGATCCGGACTCGACTTACGTGCGCAAGCCGCCTTACTTCGAAGGCATGGCTCTCGAACCGCAGAGCGTCTCCGACATCGAAGGGGCGCGCTGCCTCGCTCTCTTCGGCGACTCGATCACCACCGATCACATCTCACCGGCGGGAGCGATCAAACGCGACAGCCCCGCCGGCCGCTACCTCCAAGAGCAGGGGATCGGTCCGGCCGATTTCAACTCGTACGGTTCGCGGCGCGGCAATCACGAGGTGATGGTGCGCGGCACCTTCGCCAACCCGCGTATCCGAAATCGGATGGTGCCAGAGCTCGAGGGAGGCTTCACCCTTCACCTGCCGTCCGCGACGCCGATGACGATCTACGACGCGGCGATGCGCTACGCCGACGAACGGGTGCCGCTGGTCGTCCTGGCGGGCAAGGAGTACGGTTCCGGATCGTCGCGGGACTGGGCGGCCAAGGGGCCGGCGCTGCAAGGCGTGCGGGCGGTCATCGCCGAGTCGTTCGAACGGATCCATCGCTCGAACTTGATCGGCATGGGGATCGTGCCGCTCGAGTTTCCGAGTGGCGAGTCGGCCGCCTCGCTCGCGCTCACCGGCGGCGAGCTCTTCTCGATCGTCGGTCTCGCCGACGCGCTGGCCGGTCCCTTCGTGGCGAAGCGCGAGCTGACCGTAACAGCGGCGAAGGCCGACGGCGAGGCGGTTCGGTTCCGGGCCGGCTTGCGGCTCGACACGCCGCAAGAGGTCGAGTACTACCGGCACGGCGGGATCTTGCCGTACGTGGTGCGCCAGCTACTCGTCGCGCGTTGAAGCGACAGCGCGGGGCGCTCGGAAGCTGCTAAGCTCAGGGGCTCCGCGGGGCCCACGTGTTCACGGTCTTCAAGGAGTACAGCTTCGCCGCCGCGCACGCCATCCGCGGCCACACGCGCGGCTGCCAGAACCTACACGGTCACAACTACAAGGTACGCGTTCAGGTCTGCGCGGAAACGCTCGACGAGCTCGGCATGGTGATCGACTTCGCCGACTTGAAGGCGATCGTCGAGCGCGTGGTCGGCAAGTTCGATCACTCGGTGATCAACGAGCATCCGCCCTTCGATCGCGAGCGCAATACCACCGCCGAGGAGCTCGCCGAGTACGTCTTCGGTGAGGTCGCCGCCCTCTTGCCGAAGGCACGCCGGGTCCGACGCGTGGAGATCTGGGAGACCGACTCCTCTTGCGCGATCTTCGAGGCTTGAGTCGACTCCGGTGACGACGGCCGAGCGACCTCTCGCGCTTCCCGCTTGCGAGCGGCTCAAAGTCCACGAGATCTTTTATTCGATCCAGGGGGAGTCGTCGTGCGCGGGGCGCCCGTGCGTCTTCGTGCGCACGACCGGCTGTCCGATGCGCTGCGTCTGGTGCGACACCGCCTACGCCTTCTACGACGGAGCCTGGATGTCGCTCGACGAAATCGTCGAACGGGTGCAGAGCTACGGCTGCCCCTTGGTCGAGCTCACCGGCGGTGAGCCGCTGCTCCAGCCGGGGGCCGGGCCGCTTCTAGCGCGGCTCTGCGACTTGGGGCTCGAGGTCCTGCTCGAAACCGGTGGCGGGCTTTCGATCGCTGGCGTCGATCCGCGAGTGCGGCGGATCGTCGACGTCAAGTGCCCGGGGAGCGGCGAGAGCGAGCAGAATCGGTGGGAGAACCTGGCCGAGCTCCGTCCCGAAGACGAGCTCAAGTTCGTGCTCGCCGACCGTGCCGACTACGAGTGGGCCAAGCGAGTGGTGAGCGAGCGCGCGCTCGCCGGTCGCTGCCCGATCCACTTCTCGCCGGTGCACGCCGGGATCGACAGTGCCGAGCTCGCCGGCTGGATCCTGGCCGACCGACTTCCGGTGCGGCTCGCGCTCCAGCTGCACAAGCTCGTCTGGGGGGCGGAAGCGCGCGGCGTGTGAGCTACGGCGCGGATCGGCGACGGGCGGCGCTCGGATAGGCTGGCTTCGAGCTGGAGAGTTTCGCCTGAACAGTCTCCCGAAAATTCGTCGCTGCGCCTGCGCCGCACTCTTGGCTGCGGTTCGCTTCGCGGCCGCGAGCGCCGAGCCCGACGCGCTCGCTCCGCCAGAGCGCTTCTCCGCCGAGCAGCTCGAGGGTTGGGCGCGATCCCATGGAACTCCGCTCTACGTCTACGACGGCGATCGCATGCTCGAGAACCAGCGGCGGTTGGCGGCGGCGTTGTCGGCGCTGTCGCCGCGGGGGGTGCTCCGCCACCCACTGCGCGCCAACGCGAACCCGGCGGTCGTGGCGCTCCTTCGCGGCGCCGGGGTCAAGGTCGACGTCGCCTCCGCGGGCGAGCTCGAGCTGGCGCTCTGGCTGGGATTCTCGGGGCGCGAGATCGTCTGGAGCGCCAGCGGTTCGAGCCCGTCCGAGATCGACCGCGCCCTTGCGGCCGGTGCGATCGTTGTCGTCGATGCCGAGGACGAGCTGGCGCAACTCTCCAGCGCCGTAGTACTTCGAGGTGGCGAAGCGCGGATCGCGCTGCGCGTAGATCTCGCTGCAGCTCCAGCGGCAGGCACTCCGCTTTTGATTCCGAGCGCGGCGGCGTTGCCGAGCTTTGGCGCGGCGCTCGCCGACGGCACCGCGGAGCGGCTGCTCGAGCGCGCCTTGGCGCTCGCGCCGCAGGTGCGAGTCGTCGGACTCGAGAGCCGATTCACGCCTCGGCCTTCACCGCTCGAGAGCGTAGAGGCGGCGGCGGAGAGAGTGATCGACTGGGCGATGCGGATGGCACGCGATCGCGGCGTCGGCTGGGAGTTCCTCGAGCTCTCGGGTCTGCCCGGATACAGAAGCCTCGAGGGCGACCACGTCCCGGCGATCGACGCTTGGTGCGCGGAACTCGCCGGACCGCTGCACTCCCTTCGCGAGCGTTACGGTGGGGCGCTGCCGGCGCTCTGGATCGAGGCGCCGGAGGCGCTGGTCGGCGAAGCCGGCCTCCTGCTCCTCCGCGTGCAGTCGGTCCAGGCGTCGGGCAGTGGGACGCGCGTGGTGATCGATAGCGGCTCGCTTCCGGGTGGGTCGAGCGCGGAGCGGAGCGCGCCGCCGCGCCTGCGCGCGGTGACCAGGAGCGGCCCCGCGCTGGCGGTGGCGATTGTGGGCAACGTGGGCAGCGTCGGCGGCATCGGCGAGACGCTCGTTGCCGCGCACGAGCTGCCATCAATGATCGCGGGCGATCTCGTCGTAGTACTCGATGCCGGCGCCTTTGGCTTCTCGATCAGCTCGGAGTCCGAGGGCCGACCGCTTCCGGCCGAGCTCCTGGTGCGGGGAGGTCGTGCCGAGCTGGTACGCGAGCGCGGCAACTTCCGCGATCTGCTCCGCCACATGCTGCTGCCGAGCGACCTTATCTCTCGACCGGAACGCAGCCAAGGCTAGACGAAACTTCCGTCGAGCCCGTTAGAGTCGCCGATGGTGCCGCTCGCCGGCCGAGCGCCGCCGTTCGCCGGTCGGAGCGCGAGCCGGGCGACGGCGTCACGTATCGTTGGATCGCTGGACGGTCGTCGAGGGAGTCGAGAATGGCGAATGCCGAATTGAAGGAGCGGCTGGCGGCGCTCCGTATCGATCGCGATCGCGAGGAGGAGCCGCTCCGCGGCGGTCGCGGCCGGCTCTTCATCGTCGCTCTCTTGGCGGCGGGCGCGCTGGTGGCGGCGCTCTTCTGGCTGCTTCGGCCAGCGGGCGTACCGGTGCGAACCGCTGTCGTCGCTGCCCCTTCGGCGAGCGGCGGCGGACCGGCATCGGTGCTCAACGCTTCGGGCTACGTCACGGCCCGCAGGCAGGCGACGGTCTCGTCGAAGGTGACCGGCAAAGTCGAAGAGGTTCTTGTCGAAGAGGGGATGCGCGTCGAAGAGGGCCAGCTCTTGGCGCGACTCGACAGTCGCCAGGCACGTCTGACGCTGGCGTTGACCGAGGCGCAGCTCGACGCCTCCCGCAAGGCGGTGTTGGAGACCGAAGCTTTGCTTCGCGAAGCGCGCCTTCGCCAGGAGCGGATCCGAAGGCTCGCCAGCGAAGGCGTCGCGTCGACCGCCGATCACGATGCTGTAGAGGCCGAAGCCGACGCGCTCGCGGCGCGCATCGAGGCCCAGCGCGGCCAGGCGATCACCGGCGAACGTGAGGTCGCGCTAGCCTTGCAGGGGCTCGACGACACCGAGATCCGCTCGCCGTTCGCCGGCGTCGCGATCTCGAAGAACGCGCAGCCGGGCGAGATGATCTCGCCGATGTCGGCGGGCGGTTTTACCCGCACCGGCATCTCTACCGTCGTCGACATGACCTCGCTCGAGATCGAGGTTGATGTCAACGAGGCGTACATCCAGCGCGTGGTGCCGGCGCAGCGGGTGACGGCGACGCTCGACGCTTATCCCGAGTGGCAGATTCCGGCCCGCGTCATCACGACGATTCCCGCCGCCGATCGGCAGAAGGCGACGGTCACCGTGCGCATCGGCTTCGACGAGCTCGACCCGCGTATCTTGCCCGACATGGGGGTCAAGGTCGCCTTCCTGGCCGACGAGTCGACGGCGTCGGCGAGCGCCCGCCCGGCGGTGCGACTGCCGCGCTCGGCGGTGCGGGGCGCCCCCGGAGCGGAGTTCGTCTTCGTCGTGCGGGCCGACCAGACCGTGGAGCGGCGAGCGATCAAGCTGGCAGTGGGCGGCCACGATCCGGCCGAGGTCGTCGCCGGGCTGGCCACCGGCGAACGGGTGGTGAGCGAAGGTCCGGCCGATCTGGCCGCCGGCGCCAAGGTTGCCGAGAGAGACACGAAATAACTCGAGAGGGAGGACTGTTCGGCATGGAGACTCTGGTTCGCGTTCGCGGTGTGCACAAGACCTTCGCCCGCGGCGGCGAGAAGATCGATGTCTTGCAAGGCCTCGACCTCGAAGTCGGCCACGGTGAGTTCCTGGCGCTGATGGGCCCGTCGGGCTCGGGGAAGTCGACGTTGCTCAATCTGATCGGCGGTCTCGATCGCCCCTCGGCGGGCTCGATCGAGGTCGGCGGCCTGCGGATCGATCAGCTCCCGGACTCGAAACTGACCGCCTGGCGGGCGCGGCACATCGGCTTCGTTTTCCAGATGTACAACCTATTGCCGGCGCTCTCGGCCGAGCGCAACGTCGAGCTCCCGCTGCTCCTGACCGCGCTCTCCGGCGCGCGCCGCAAGCAGCAAGTGGCGATGGCGATGTCGCTCGTTGGGCTCTCGGATCGGATGCAGCACTATCCGCGGCAGCTCTCGGGGGGGCAGGAGCAGCGGGTCGGAATCGCGCGCGCCATCGTTACCGACCCGACGCTGCTCCTCTGCGACGAACCGACTGGCGATCTCGACCGGCGCTCGGGCGACGAGATTCTCGACCTCCTCGCTGCCCTCCATCGCGAACAAGGGAAGACGATCGTGATGGTGACGCACGACCCGCACGCGGCGCAGCGCGCCTCGCGGCTGGTGCATCTCGACAAAGGCGTGTTGGCGGAGCAGGCGGCATGACGTCCTGGGTGAGGTCCTAGATGAAGTACTGGCCGCTCCTCTGGTCCAACCTCCGCCGCCGCAAGGCGCGAACGATCTTCACTTTGCTCTCGATCGTAGTGGCGTTCGTCCTCTTCGCCTACCTGGCGGCGGTGAAGAGCGCCTTCCGGGCCGGTATCGACGTCGCCGGCGCCGACCGACTCTTCACGACCCAGAAGACCTCGATCATTCAGCCGCTGCCCCTGGCGCACCGGGAGAAGATCGCCGCTGTACCGGGGGTGGTGGCGGTGGTCTTCTCCAACTGGTTCGGCGGCATCTACCAGAATCCGAACACCGGCTTCCAGGGCGTCTTCCAGAACCCCGTCGAACCCGAGGCCTATCTGGCGATGTATCCGGAGTTTCTGCTCCCGGCCGACCAGAAGGCGGCCTGGCTCGCCGACCGCGAAGGGGCGATCGTCGGGCGCAAGACCGCCGACCGCTACGGCTGGAAGGTGGGCGACCGCATCCCGATCCAGGCGCCGTTTTTCCACCGCAAGAAGGGGGGCGATCGAGTCTGGGAGCTCAACCTGCGCGGCATCTACGACGGCCGCGAGAAGGGAACCGACACCACGCAGTTTCTCTTCCGCTACGACTACTTCGACGAAGCCCGACATTACGGCGGCGGGATGGTCGGCTGGTACGTGGTGCGGATCGCCGACCCGGCCGCGACAACGCGGATCAGCGCCGCGATCGACGCCCTGTTCGAGAACTCTCCGTTCGAGACCAAAACGGTGACCGAGAAGGCGCTGATGAAGAGCTTTGCCGACCAGATCGGCGACATCGGAGCGATCATCGGCTGGATTCTGGCGGCGGTCTTCTTCACGCTCCTCCTGGTGGCTGGCAATACCATCGCGCAGTCGGTGCGCGAGCGGACCAACGAGCTGGCGGTCTTGAAGACCGTCGGCTTCAGCTCCGAACAGGTGCTGGCGTTGGTGCTCGCCGAGTCGTGCCTGCTGGCGGTTGTGGGCGGAGCAGTAGGGCTCGTTCTGGGTGCCCTCGCCATTGCGGCCGGTGATCCGACCGGCGGCTTCCTGCAGGTCTTCTTCTTCCCGCAGCGCGACGTCGTCTGGGGCATCCTCTTCGTCGTGCTGCTCGGATTCGTGGCCGGTATCCTGCCGGCGCTCCAGGCGATGCGCCTGAACATCGTCGACGCCTTGAGGAGGGTTTGAACCGTGGCGCTCACCAACTGGTTCGCACAGGTCGGCGCAGTGACGGCGACGGCAGTCCGCACCATCCCCGAGCGCCGCGGTTCGTCGCTCGCCACCGTCTTCGGCATCGCCGGCGTGGTCGCCGTCTTCGTCGCCGTGCTGTCGATCGGAGAAGGCTTCCGCAGCACCCTGCGCAGCGCCGGGACGCCCGGAAACGCGATGATCCTGAGGAGCGGCAGCGACTCCGAGATGATGAGCGTTCTCTTCGCCGAGGCGATCGAGATCATCGCGCAGACGCCGGGGGTGGCGCGCGGTACGGTCGACGGCGCTCCCGATGTGCCGCTCTCCTCGGGCGAACTGTTCGTGATCGTCGACCTGCCGAGCCGATCGACCGGCGCTACCTCCAACGTGCCGCTGCGCGGTGTGCAGCCGGCGGCGTTCGCGACGCGGCCGGGGTTCACGATCACCGCGGGGCGCAAGTTCGAGTGGGGGAAGAACGAAATCCTGGTCGGGGAGGGGGCGTTGCGGACGTTTCGCGGCCTCGAGGTCGGCTCGCGATTGCGCTGGGGGAAGAACGAGTGGACGGTGGTGGGAACGTTCACCGCCGGCGGCGCCCTCTGGGAATCCGAGCTCTGGACCGACGCCAGAGTGCTCGGTCCCGCCTACCAACGCTCCAACTCGTTTCAGACCGTCTACGTCAAGCTCGAATCGCCCGCGGCGTTTGATCGCTTCAAGGACGCGCTGACTTCCGATCCCCGTCTCGATGTGCAGGTTTTGCGCGAGACCGAGTACTACGGCAATCAGGGCCGGACCTTGAACGCGATCATTCGCGGCCTCGGCTTCACGGTCTCCGTCCTGATGGGCGTCGGCGCTATCTTCGGAGCGCTCAATACGATGTACAGCGCGGTCGCCAGCCGCACGCGCGAGGTGGCGACGCTGCGTGCGCTCGGCTTCGGTGCCGGAGCGGTGGTGGTCTCGGTCCTAGCCGAGGCGGTTCTCCTGGCGCTCGCCGGCGGCATCGTCGGTGCCTTCGCGGCGTGGGCGCTCTTCGACGGCTATCGCGCCGCGACGCTCAACTGGGACACCTTCAGCCAAGTCACCTTCGCCTTCGACGTAACGCCGGCGCTGCTTGTCCAGGGAACGGTCCTGGCGCTCCTTCTCGGCCTCCTCGGCGGCCTGCTGCCGGCGCTGCGCGCGGCCCGCCTGCCGGTGACCGCCGCGCTGCGGGAGGGGTGAGAGCTGGAGCGTAGTAGAATCGGACTTTCGAGCCGAGGAGAGAGGATCATGAAGCGAGCTGCATTCGGGCGGTGGTTCGTCGGATTTGCCACGTCAGCTGTCGTGCTCGGTGCGCTCTTCGTCGGCTGGCAGATGCGAGCGAAGGGCGACCGCGCCGCGGCCGAAGGCGAGCACGAGTCGGACGGCAAGGCGAAGAAAACCTGGAGCGGCCGATCGTTCGCCGACCGGGTGAAGATCGAAGCGTCGCCGGTGCTCTCCGAGGCGGCGCCGGGTTGGGACAGCGAGCGCGTCTGGAGCGGCTTCGACGACTGGGAGCCGGCCGTTGCCGCCGACCCCAGCACCGCCGACGTCTATCAGATGACGACCCGCTACGACGGCCCGAAGCCGTGCAACGGCTGCCCGTTGCCGGCGATGATCTTTCGCCACTCGCGCGACGGCGGGACGACCTGGGATCCGGACCGCTTCATGCCGGTCACCAAGAGCGCCCAGAACGACCCGCAGATCGAAGTCGCGAGCGACGGCAAGATCTACGTCGCCTGGATCGACGGCTACAACCCAGGTGTGCGCTTCACCAAGTCGTCCGATCGGGGCGCGACCTGGAGCGCACCGCTCACCTTCACTGGGCGCAAGAAGGTTCCCGCTTGGTCGGACAAGCCGATCCTCGCCATTTCGGCGAACGGCCAGCATGTCTACCTCGGCTTCAACGCCAGCGACAGCTATGTCGCCGCGTCGCACAACTTCGGCGCCTCCTTCTCGGCCAACGTCAAGACCTCGAACGACACCCGCTACTGGTTCCACACCGCCGGCGCCGTTGCTGCCAACGGAACGGTCTACTTCGCGACCGTCGATTTCACCCAGGACTACACCGGTGACGCCTTTATCCGGATCTTGAAGTCGACCAACGGCGGAACGAGCTGGACGACGAGCCTCGTCGACACCTCGCGTGAGCTGCCCGGCTGCGCCTGGTCCGCCGGCTGCTACTTCGGATTCTTCGGTTCGGTCGCCGGGGTGGCGGTCGACTCGGCTGGCACGGTGGCGGTGGTCTACACCGCCAACAGCAGTCCTGGAGCGCCCGAGCAGCTCTACTTCCGTAGCTCGACCAACGGCGGCGTGACCTGGAATGCGCGGCAGACGATTTCCGGGGCGCCCGCGACAGCGAGTCATCACTCACCCGCCATCGCCGCGGGATCGACGCCCGGCGACTTCCGCGTCCTCTGGGAAGACGATCGCATCGCGACCAACACGGGCTGGAACGCCTGGTACCGTTCGACCGCCAACGGCGGTTCGACCTGGGCCGCGCCGGTGCGCGTCTCGGACCTGGGATCGGGCGCGCCGTACAAGGCCGCGGCCGGCCACCGCTTCCCGTACGGCGACTACCTCGAGATCGCGGTCGACAGCGTGGGCATGAGCCACCTCATCTGGGGTGAAGGCGCCAGCTTCACCGGTCCGGGCGGAACTTGGTACAGCCGCGGCGACTGACCGGGCTGCGGCGACTGCCGCTGCGACCGACAAGAATTAGCAGAGCAAAGGGACAATTTCTCGTCCAGGTAGTTCCCTAAATCGTCAATCTCGACCTCGGCGGCGGAGCACCTGCTCAGAAGAAGTCCAGGACGGCTCCGGTTGCGACGCGATAAGTCCTTTCTTTTCAGCTTTTGACTCTCTAGAAACGGCGGCCGACCGAGGCAGATCCGTTCTGGCATCGGACGTGCTCTTGCCCGTGCGGCTGGAGGAGGAGGGCCTCGCGATCCTGAGCAAGCGGGTTCTAGTAGTCGATGACGATCCGACAGTGAGGCAGCTCCTCACGACCGCGCTCGCCGATCTCGAGTGCCGCGTTGAGGTCACCTGCGCGGCCAATGGACAGGAAGCGATCGAGATACTCGAGCGCAGCGCCGTCGACCTCGTGCTGACCGATCTTCAGATGCCGGTCAAGAACGGTGTCGAGCTGATCCGATATCTCAGGAGCGCCCATGCCGGAGTTCCAGTCGTCCTGCTCTCCGGCACGTCCGCCGACTGGCTCGAGGAGCTGGTGCGCGACGACCTCGCCAACGTTCCGCTACTAACCAAGCCAGTTTCGATCGCCGAGCTGCTCGAGACGATCGAGCCGTTCCTGCGTACTTGATCTCTTCGAACTTCGGCCGCATCGTCGGCGCCCGCGGCCGAAGTGCTGGCTCCGACCGCGGGCTAGAATCACACGGAATTGACTTGCTCGGAGGATTCCGATGAAACCAGCGCTCTCTCTGTCGTTGTTGGCTCTGGCCCTCGCCCTCGCCCTCGCCGGGATGCTTCCCGGGGCACTCTTCGCCGGGGAGGTTGAAAAGAGCGCTCCGTTCCGCCTCGACGACTGGTACGAGCTCAAGGCCACCGACGGGCCAGTGACGCTGCACCGGATTCGGATCGTCCGCACGGGCAGCGCCGTCAAATCGCGCCTGATGCGGCCCGGGAACTCTGAGTACCTGGAAGACATCCGCATCGAGCTCGAGTACACCAACGAGGCGAGCCGGGATTGGGAGACCAAAATAAAGATCGAGTGGCTCGACGAGAACGGCAAGACCATCGACGGCTACAACGACAGCGAGAACCTGGACAACGACTCCCGCTTCGACACCCAGACCGTGGTGCTCTCGACCTTGCGCTACGGGCTCGACCTGGCCAAGAAGCTCAGGATCGAGATCGAGTTCTATCCCGACTGAAGCTCAGGGCGTCGACCAGGCGGCGAGTCCTCCCGACTCGAAACCGTCGGAGAAGAGCACGGAGCGTCCGCCCAACAAGACGACGTACTCAGTCTCTCCGCCGCGCAGCTCGACCTTCCAGCCGGAGTAGAACTCGGACGGGTCGACCGCGTTCCATTCGAGAATCGAAATCTGCGGTACTGCCGGTGCGACCGGGACGATCTCGAGCTCTCCGGCCACGATGCGACCGTTGGTCACGACCGGCTGGGTCGGCACGTTGAGCTGCCAGACTGCGTCCACGCCGCTACGCAGCGCGAAGCGGTCGTGGATGCGAACGCCCCCCGTGCGATCGAAGGAGAGGTTTCTGGTCCAGAAGTCGACCGCCGCCGAGCCGAGATAGGCGTCGGAAAGATCGGCTTCGATCTCGAGCCCGCTGGCGAGCTCCTCGAAAACCAAGCTGTTCTGACTCTCACGCTGCGCTACCGTGGCTCCGCCGTCAACGAAGCGGACCAGGTTGTGCACCTCGGTTCCCTGCTGGATGCCCGAGTGGGTCCAGATGTTCTCGGTCACCGCCAACCAGTCGCCCCGGAAGAGCGTGAACGAACCCTGGTCCTGGTGAGCGTGCGACTCGACGTACGGACCGGCGACGAAGGCGAGCCAAGTGGCATCGGTATTCCAACTCGTGCGGGCGAAGAGATGTCCAGCGCCCGGCGAGTGGTGAACGAGCGTCGCGGGCGCTTGCGCCTCC
>CAZPYU010000287.1:0-5212 GCA_964590905.1 uncultured Thermoanaerobaculia bacterium | reverse complement strand
TGAGTCGATCCAGTAGATGCGAGCGTTCAACTGCAGGGAGGTTCAAGACCTCGGCTTCGAGGGCGTCAAGCGGCAGTGGCATATGGCCTCCGGCGAGCACCGATACCCGTAGCCTGCCACAAGCCGGCCCGCCGTCGGCTTTCGGCGGCCAGCGACCGCCGCGCTCGCCGCGGCGGGTCTACTCCCAGCGCAGGGCGTCGATGGGGGCGAGCTTGGAGGCCTTCATCGCCGGCCAGATGCCGAAGACGAGGCCGACGGCGGTGCAGAAGACGAGGCCGTTGATCGCCCAGTCGAGCGGCACGTGGACCGGGAAGTCGGTGAACAGAGTGACGATGTTGCCGAGCCCGAAGCCCACCGCGACGCCGACGACGCCCCCCAGATTGCAGAGCAGGATCGCCTCGAGCAGGAACTGCAGCAGGATGTGGCGGCGCTTCGCCCCGAGCGCCTTCCTCACGCCGATCTCGCGCGTGCGTTCGGTGACCGACACCAGCATGATGTTCATGATGCCGATGCCGGCCACCACCAGCGCCACGATGCCGATCACGAAGGCGCCGGCCTTGACGCCCAAGGTAGCGCTATTGAACGCCCGGATCTGGCTGTCGTTGGTGAAGATGTCGAAGTCGTCGTCCTCGCCGGGCGAAACCTTGCGCGCCACCCGCAGCACCGCGCGCGTCTCCTCGATCGCGTCGGCCAGGAGCTCGGGCGTGCGAGCCCGCACCGTCATGTTGACCGAGCGCTCGCGGTTGCCGTCCCCGCCGACGAGGCCGTAGGCGTCGGTCCAGGTGGTTACCGGAATCAGCACGTAGTTGTCGAAGCTGCCGCCCATCGCCGACTTCTTCTCCTCGAAGACGCCGATCACGGTGAACTTGCGGCCGTCGAGCTTGATCTCGCGGTCGAGCGGATCGACGAACGGGAAGAGTTCTTCGGCGATGGCGAAGCCGATGATCGCCACCTTGCGGTGCACGCGCACGTCCTCGTCGCTCAGGTTGCGGCCCAAGCCGACGTAGTGGGTGTTGTTGGGCGGATAGCGCGGGTCGCCGCCCACCACCGAGAGGTTCGGGTTGGTCGTCTCGCCCATGAACTTGACGGTCGAGCCGAAGCGCCAGAGCTCGGAGCCGACCAGATCGACGGTTTGCACCCTCTCGCGCACGGTGTCGGAGTTGGCGACGGTGATCGGCTGGCGCTGCTGGATCTTGCGCCAGTTGGCGTCGTTACGGCCGAAGTGGCCCGCCGGCCACTTCTGGACCTGGAAGGTCTGGGTGCCCAGCACCGAGAGCTCCTGCTCCATCGTTGCCTGCACCACCGAGATGCCGGTCATCACGGCGATGATCGACGCCACGCCGGCGACGATGCCGACCAGGGTGAGCGCCGAACGGAGCCGGTTGGTGCGGATCGCCTCGACGGCCATCGGGAACGCCTCTCTCGCCCTCATCTCGCGCTTCTCCCCAGGTCTCTCACTCGTAGCGCAGCGCTTCGATCGGGTCGAGCCGGGCGGCTCGCATCGCCGGCACGACCCCTGAGAGAACGCCGGTCGCGATCGAGACCAGCAGCGCCAGAATCGCGATGCCGGGCGAGAGGCTCGCCGGCAGGAGCAGCCGGTCGATGAGCGCCGTGGTGCCGACCGCGAGCAGCAGACCGATCGCCCCACCGATCAGGCAGATGATCGACGACTCGAACAGGAACTGAGTCAGGATCGCGCGCCGCTTGGCGCCGATCGCCTTGCGCACGCCGATCTCGCGGGTGCGCTCGGTGACCGACACAAACATGATGTTCATCACTCCGACGCCGCCCACGAAGAGCGAGCTGCCGGTGATCACGATGCCGATCGCCAGGATGACGCCCATGACGTTGTTGAACATCGCCACCAGCGAGTCCATCTTGTTGATCGAGAAGTTGTCTTTCTCGGCCGGCGTCAGCCGACGGATCTTGCGCATCTCGCCGGTCACCTCGGCCTCAAAATCGTCCAGGGATGTCCCGCTCGGCGCCTTGACGGCGATGTCGATGTTGCGTTCCGAGCCGCCGAAAGCGCTCGCGAAGCTGGTGAGCGGCACGAAGATCTGCGAGTCGAAGTCGGGGCCGCCGAAAAAGCCGGCGCTGCCCTGCTTCTCCATCACCCCCACGACGCGAAAGGTCGTCCGCCCGATTCGCAGCCGCCGGTTGAGCGGATCGACCCCCGCGAACAGCCGCGCGCGGATCTGCGAGCCGATGACGCAGACCGGCTTCCTGGCCTGCACGTCGAAGGCGGTCAGGAAGCGCCCGAGCTCGGGAACCGAGGTCGAGACCAACATCTGCTGCTCGGTCGTGCCGATGACGTCGACCTCCTCGAGCGTCTGCGAGCCGAACTTGACGCTGCGGTTGGTGTGCGTCGTCGGATTGACCGCCGCCGCCGACTCGAGGTTGCGCTCGAGCCGGGCCGCTTCGCGCAGCGAAACGTTAGGGCGGTTTCTGAACTCGAAGAAGTTGCCGCGGATGATCCACGGCCGGCTCGAGACGTAGACCACGTCCGAACCGAGCGCCGAAACGGACTCGCGGAACGAATTGGCGAGACCGTTGGCGGCGGTCATGGTGGTGCTCACCCCCATCACCCCGATCACGATTCCGAGCGTCGTCAAGACGCCGCGCGCCTTGTTGGCACGAATCGCTTCGACGCCGATCCGCAGCGCCTCGATCGTCTCCTGCCAGCGCCTCATGCGCTCGCCTCGGCGACGACACTACCGGCGCGCACTGCGGCCGACCGGCCGTGATCGGCGGCGGTCGGCAAATCGCTCTCGACGAGGCCGTCGCGCATCCGCACGATGCGGTGCGCCCGGCGGGCGACGTCGTCCTCGTGGGTGACGAGCAGAATCGTGTTACCCGCCGCGTGGAGCTCGCCGAACAGTCCGAGAATCTCCTCGCCGGTGGCGCTGTCGAGGTTGCCGGTCGGTTCGTCGGCAAGCAGGATCGACGGTGAGGTGACCAGCGCGCGGGCGATCGCGACGCGCTGCCGCTGGCCGCCCGAGAGCTCGTTGGGCCGGTGTCGGCTGCGGTCGGTGAGACCGACCCGCTCGATCGCCTCCTCCGCCCGCAGCCGGCGATCGGCGCGAGAGATTCCCGCGTAGACGAGCGGCAGCTCGACGTTGCGGAAAACGTCCGCCCGTGCGATCAGGTTGAAGGTCTGGAAGACGAAGCCGATCTTACGATTGCGGATCTCCGCCAGATGGTCGTCGTCGAGCCCGCCGACGTCTTCGCCGTCGAGCAGGTAGCGGCCCGAGGTCGGCACGTCGAGGCAGCCGATCAGGTTCATCAGGGTCGACTTGCCGGATCCCGAAGGGCCCATGATCGCGACATATTCACCGTTGCCGACGGCCAGCGAGATGCCGCGCAGCGCGTGCACCTCGACGCTCTCGAGAGCGTAGGTCTTGACGACCTCTTCGAGCGCTAGGGCCACGGGCGGCTCGCCTGCGCCTCAGTCTCGCTCGGCCGGACCGTCGCCCGCGCCGCGCTCGCCGGCCGCAGCGGTCGGATCGGGCGCGGTGCCGATGACGATCGGCGAGCCGTTGACGAGGTCGCGACTGATGGCACGATAGCTCCCCACCACCACCTGCTCGCCGGCGTCGACTCCCTCGAGGAGCTCGATGTGGCTGTCGCTCTGAATGCCGGTCTTGACCTGCTTCGCTCGCGCCACGCCGTCGGCGACTACGAACACCACCTGGACGAAGCCGTCTTTGTCGGGGGTAAACGCCGGCGCCGGCTGCGCGCCGGAATCGGGACCGTTCTTGCCGTTCTTCTTGTCTTTGCCCTCTTTGGCCAGGAGCTGGTCGGGGGTTCGCACAGCGACGCACTGGATCGGCACGCCGAGCGCGCTCTCACGCACCTCGGTGACGATGTCGGCGCTGGCGGTCATTCCGGGCCGCAGTTGCGAGCCCGGAACCGTGATCGCGACCTTGATCTCGAACTCGGTCTTCTGGTCGGCGGTGCCTTCGGCGGCGGTCTTGGCGCTGTTGGCGATCTCGGTGACAAGGCCGGCGAAGGTCTGTCCCGGAAGCGCGTCGACCTCGATCGTCGCCTCGTCTCCGAGCGCGATTTGGACGATGTCGTTTTCGTCGACGTCGACCAGCGCCTCCATGCCGGTCAAGTTCGAGAGCACCAGGATGATGTCCTCCTGGAACTGCGAGCCGAGCGCGATCTCGCCGACCTCCTTTTCGAGCCGGCTCACCGTCCCCGCCATGGGCGCGAAGATGGTGGTCTTGGACAGTGCGTCCCGGACCTGCTTGAGCGCCGCGCGACTCTGCTCGACGCCGTCGAGCGAGGAGCGATGCCGCGCCCGCTCGACCTCGGTGGTCGCCGCAGCGGCGTCGAGGGCGGCGCGCGACTCGAGGCTCTGGTCGAACAGGCTCTGGACGCGCTCGAGGTCCTTGGTCACCTTGGCGAGGTTCTCTTCGGCGACTCGCGCCTGCGCCTGCGAAACGCGCAGATTGGCCTCGGAGCTTTCGACCTCGGCCGCCAGGCGCTCACGGTCGAGCTCGAGCAGGAGCTGTCCCTTCTCGACCCAACTCCCCTCCTCGACCGCCAGCCGGGTGATCTTGGCGCTCACGTCGGCGCTGATGTTGACCTGGGTGACCGGCTGGATCCGTCCGGTAGCGGTGACAGTCTGCACGATCTGTCGCGCCGCGACCGGCTCCACCTGCACCTCGATCTTGCCGCGCTGGCCGTTCTTCGCCTTCCACGCGACGGCGGCCGCCGCGATCACCACCAGGCCGCCCGCGACGAGCAGCAGCTTCTTCTTCTTGGACATCGGTTTCGAGCTCCGCAGCCGCAGCAGCAGCCTCAAGGATCGTATAGCTCTACTTCTACGGCCGATCTGGCGCTGGGTTTCTCGCGGGACCGCGGGCGCGCTTCGTCAGCCGCTGGCGGGAAGGGCGCTCACCAGAGCGATGAAACGCACCGAGCCGTCGGGATCGTTCTTCGCCAGCGTCACCATCCCGGCGGTCTTCGCCTCACCCGGGAAGCGCAGGAGCGCCGCGCGCAGGAGCGCGGCGCGCACGGCGCCGGTGCGCAGCACACCGTTCTCGCTGCCGAAGTCGAGCGAGAACGCAGCGGCCAGTCCGTCGAGCGCCTCGGGGCGGTTCAGCTTCGCCAGCGCCACCGCGGCCGACAGGCGCACCGCGTTGTCCTCGTCGGCGAGGAGGCGCTGCAAGATCGCCCCGGAGCGCTCCGAGGCCGCCGCGCCGAG
>CAZPYU010000286.1:0-9736 GCA_964590905.1 uncultured Thermoanaerobaculia bacterium | reverse complement strand
GGCCCCCGACACCGCGCCGACCGAGCTGGGGGACCTCGGGATACCGACCCCTCCGGGGTTGAACGTTGGGTCCACGTCGAGGCGGAGATTGAGCACCACCCGTTCGGCCATGCCGCGGCTCCTCAAGAGCCGATACTGGGTCGGGTAGTACTCGGAGTTGATCCAGCTATCGAGCCAGGCATCCTCGAGCCCGCGCACCTGCACCTGCGCCTTGCGCTCGATCTGGATCAGCGCCGTGGCGCGATACTCCTTGGGCGTGATCGCGAACTGAAGCAGGGCGTAGGCGACCGTCAGCACTGTCACCAGGAGCAGCAGCCGGATCCGGGCGGTGACGATCCGGAAGTAGTCGGCGAGATGGAACTCACTGTCGCCGCCCGTGAAGAGGGCGAACGGGTCGGCCGCGGGTTGAGTTGGACGCGGCTCGCTCAGAAGAACGACTCCTTGACGACGATCAGATCGCCCTCGCGGATCTCGGGGTCGATCTCCTTGCCGGCGAGCAGGCGACCGTAGTCGACCACGATCTCGCGGCTCTCGGTATCGCTAACCCTACGGCGGATGCGGATCTTCTTCGAAGCCCGCTCGGTGATCCCGCCGGCGCGCGCCAGAACCGAGAGCAGCGTGATCCTCTCGGTGCTCTTGAAGACCACCGCGCCCGGGCTGCGCACCTGGCCCAGGCAGTAAATCGGGACGTCGGTGCGCGGCGGCACGTTGACGAGGTCGTTGGCGAAGATCGGAATGTTGACCTCGGGGAGACCGCGCACGAAGAGGTCGTCGACGCGCAACGTGAGCTGATCCGTGAGACCGTTCTCGGCGCGGCGCAAAACGTGGATCTCGGCGCCGTGGTCGGCCGTCAGGCCTCCCGCCGCAGCCAACGCCTCGAGCAGCGTCCAGCGCCCGGCGACGGCGAGACTGCCCGGTTTGGCGACCGCGCCGATCAGGCTGATCGGCCGCGAGCGGTACTCGAGCACCTCGATCGACACAGTGGCCCGCTGCACCCCACGCGACTCCATGAGCTGCTCCAGCCGCCGGGCGAGCTCGACGTCGGTGAGACCGGCCGCGGCGACCTCGCCGATCGACGGCAGGACGAGCTTGCCGGAGTCCGAGATCCGGCGGTCGACGTTGAGCTCGGGCGCTTCGACAACGTTGACCCGCACGAGGTCCTTCGGCCCCAGCCGATAGACCATCTCCGAGCTGTCGCTCTGGGCGGCGAGCGGAGAGAGACTCGCAAAGAGACTGGCGATACCCAATACAACTGGACACACAGCGGCAAGGAGTGAAGCGCGAGAGCTCACGGCGTATCCATCGACGAATTCAACATTCTAGCCCGACTGGCTGCGGCTCCCGAGATCCGCTTGCCCCCGACTGGGGGTCGCGTGTACGTTCTTGCAAATTCTTCGATGGTGTCGTAGAAATTGCAGTATGTGGATCGAGCGCGAGATCCAGGAGCTGCTCACGCGCCGCGTGCGACAGCGGCCGGTCGTCGTTCTGACCGGCGCTCGTCAGACCGGCAAGACCAGTCTCGTTCAGCGCCTCTTTCCCGACTACGAGCTCGTGTCGCTCGATCTGCCCAGCGAAGCCGACCAGGCCGAGCGCGACCCGAGCGCGTTCCTGCAGCGGCATCCGCCGCCGCTGATCGTCGACGAGGTCCAGTATGCGCCTCGGCTGTTCCGCCACCTCAAGGCGGTCGTGGACCGACGTCGAGCGCGGAACGGCCAGTTCATCCTGACCGGCTCGCAGAAGCTGACGCTCATGAGGTCGGTCTCCGACTCGCTCGCCGGGCGCGCCGACATACTCGAGCTCGAGCCGCTCTCGTTCCGCGAGGCCCGCCGCGCGCGGCCGAAGCTCGAAGTCGAGGAGTTCCTGGTGCGCGGCGGCTTTCCGGAGCTGCATGCCCGTCCCGCGCTCGACGCCGAGGGGTTCTATCGCTCCTACGTCGCGACCTACCTCGAACGCGACCTCCGCCAGCTGCTGCAGGTCGCGCAGCTGCGAGACTACGAGCGCTTCCTCCGGGTCTGCGCGCTGCGCACCGGGCAACTGCTCAATCGCGCCGACCTCGCCCGCGACGTGGGCATCAGCGGCTCGACCGCGGCGGCCTGGCTGTCGGTGCTCCAGACTACGGGCGAGATCGTTCTGCTGGAACCCTGGTTCTCCAATCGGACGAAGTCGCTGGTCAAGAGCCCAAAGCTCTACTTCGGTGATAGCGGCTTGTGCGCCTTCCTGTGCGGGGTCCGTTCCGTCGCCGAGTTGTTGCAGGCGCCCCTCGCGGGCTCGCTCTGGGAGACCCTGGTGTTCGCCGAGCTCCGCCGGCATCAACTGAATCGACGCGGCGGTTGGGAGCTTCACTTCTGGAGAGACCGTAGCCGCGAGGCGGATTTTCTCTTCCATCAGGGAGGACGGTTCGATCTCGCGGACGCCAAATGGACCGAACGACCGGAGCCGCGCGACGCCGAGGCGCTGGAAAGGGTCGCAGCCGAGCTGCCCGCAAGCTCGGTCGGGCGCATGGCCCTAATCTGCCGCGCTGCGCACGGCTATCCACTGTCCGCAACGGCTCAGGTCGTGGCGCTGAACGAGCTGCCCGCGGCATGGAGCTGATGGAGGGAGAGCTCGGCGAGGTTCCGCGCCACACCTCCCCAGAATCTAGTACCAAACCCCCCGGAACTTGCCGATGGCGAAGCCGAAGGTGAGCTGGGTGAACGAGCGCTCGCCGGTGAAGCCGTCCGAGTCGGTGCGACGCCCGCCGACTCGCAGCTCGAGCCTGCGAATCGAGAAGGTCAGGCTGGCGCCGCTCGAGCTGGTGTCGTCGAGCCCCAAGCCCTCGAACCGGTTCTCCCCCTGTTCGTGAAAGAGGACGAGAGCACCGCGACGACCGATCGGCAGGCCGAGCTCGACCCCTATGCGTACGTCGACGAAGTAGGGGCCGTCGGCGAGCACGGTGTAGGTCAGATTCCGCAAGCCGTAGAGGCCGAACGAGAATCGGTCGCGGGGAGTCCAGTTGACGCGCGCCGTTCCGGTCGAGCCGCGAAAGAAGCCGAACTCCGAGCCGGGCGTCCCTTCGAGGTCGCTCTTCCGTACCGAAAGCCCGACCGAAGTCTTCGGTCGCGCCCAGGAGAGATCGGCGACCAGGGTCGTGCCGTCGTTCGAGCGATCGCGCGCCGCATCCTCGAAGATCGTTTCGGTGCGCCCCACGCCGACGCCGAGCGAGAGCTCCGGCGTCACCCACCAGCGCAGGCCACCCTCGATCCAGGTCTCTTTGCGGTCGAGATCGCGCAGCTCGTCGGTGGGGCTCTCGAAGAGCTCTCTCGCCTTGGAGTTGCTCTTGGCCCCGGAGACGAAGATCGAGACCGTGCGCAAGATCGGGACCTCGAGCCGTGCCTGCAGGCCACGCTCCTCGATCTCGGCGCGCTCGTCGATCTCGGAAGTCAGATAGCCGTCCCAGTCGGACGAGCTGGCCAGGATCTCGAGCAGGAAGCGGTTCGCGGCGACCTGCAGGCCGAGCCCGGCGCGGCCGGCGAGCCGCCTGTCCTCGCTGCGCTCGCGCCACCAGATATATTCGGGCACCAGGTGCGCCGTCCACATCAGCCGGTTGCCGATCGGTAAGTAGGCACGCAGCCCAGCCGCCGCCGAGGCGGTGAGATCGCCTTCGATCTCGCCGCCGGGATCGATCCACGCCACTTCGCGCAGCTCGAAGACCGGGTCGATGGCGAGCGGGCCCAAGTGCCAACGCGCCGCCTCCGCGGCGCCACGCATCGCCTGCGCAGCGTCGATACGCGCGCTGCGAGCTGCCGATCCGGGAGCGATATATTGCGAGTATTGCGCCGCCAGAGGCGAAGCCGCGAGAGCGGCCACGGCTCCGAGCGCCACGAGTCGCGAGGCATTTCGCATCGAGTGGGCTCCTGGCTCCGATCTCCGAGGTGGACGGGGATGATACGGCAGCCGCTCGCGCCCGCTGCCCCGTGGCTCCTGCTGCTCGCCTGGGCCCCCCTGCCGTTGGGGAGCGTCACGCGCGGCGCCGCGTCGCTCCTCCAGGCGGCGACGCTCCTCGCAGCGGTCAGCGCGCTCGCTCTCGCGGTCGGCCCGCTGCCCGCCGCCACCCGGCGCGCCGCCTGTTTCGTGCTCGCCCTGGCGGCGCTCGGCTTCGCGCAGTCGCTCCCCTGGCCGGCGTCGCTGGCGCGCGCTCTGGCGCCCGAGCCGGCGCGCTTGGCGAGCGAGAGCGCAGAGCTGCTCGGCCACGCTCCGTCGCCCCTCCTCGCCGCCTCGCTGGCACCCGACGCCAGCCGCCGAGCCGCCCTCGCCTGGGTCGCCCTCGCCGCCGCGCTGGTCGGCGCCGCCCTGGTGGCTCGCTCGCGGCGGGCGCGGCGGGCGCTCCTCGCGACGCTCCTCGGCTCGGCCCTCTTCCAGGTTTTCTTCGGGGCGCAACAGTGGTTCGCGCAGGCGCGGACGATCTGGGGGATCGCGGTCCCGAACGATCCTAGCCGCCTGCTCGGTAGCTTCGTCAACGCGAACCACATGGCCACCTATCTCGTCATCGCCGTGGCGCTCGCCTTCGCCTGGCTCTGGTGGAGCCTGCGCCGAGTCGCCGTCGAAGCGCGGGCCGAGTCGACGCTGACCCAGCTCGCCGCCCCGGGGCTCACTCTCCTCGCCCTCTTCGCCGGGTTGGCCTTCACGCGCTCGCGCTCCGGGCTGCTTGCCGCGCTCGTCGGCTGCGCGGCTCAGCTCGTGTTGGTCGGCTTGCGGCCGGAGCGGCGCCGGATCGCCTGGGCCGGTCTAGCCGGCCTCCTCCTCGCGCTCGGCTTCGTGGCGACCTCGGGCTTCGAGGCCGGCTTCGGCCGGCTGCTCGGTCTGCCCGGAACTGGAGGGAGCGCCAGCATGCGCCTGTCGGCGATGGAGCGCACGTTCGTGCTCTGGCAACTCTCGCCCTGGACGGGGGTCGGGGCAGGGAGTTTCGCCGCCGCCTTCCCGCTGGTGCAGAACGAAGCGACTTCTGGTGTCTGGACCCACGCGCACAACGACTGGCTGGAGCTTCTCGCCACGATGGGCGTCGTCGGCTGCGCTCTCCTCGCCTGCGGACTGCTCGCCCTCGGCCGCGGGCTCGGCAGATCGTGGCGCTTGGGCGAGCGCAGTGAAGATCGCGCTGCCGCTCTGGCGGCGATCGGCGCCTGCGTCGCTGTAGGTCTTCAGGAGCTCGTCGAGTTCGGGCTCACGATGCCCGCCAACGCGCTCACCCTCGCTGTCGTCTGCGGCGCCGCGTTGGCGGTGCCGAAGAAGACGGCGGAGGAGACGCTTCCAGGCGCCAATGTGCCCGCTGCGGGGGAAGGCCTTGAATCGTCAGAGACGGCGACGCTCAGCGGTTCGTGCGTTGCCGATGCAACCGTGGATCGCGTCGCCCGTGGAGGCAGGCGATGACACGCACGTGCTCGCCGTCGATCCGGAAGTAGACGAGATACGGGAAACGATCGAGCACCGCGCGGCGAACGTCATGGTGGACGACGGGGTAGGAGTAGGGCAAGCTCCTGAGCCGATCGACGGCCGCGCCCAGTCACGCCAGAAACTCGCCGCCGAGACCTGCGCGCTGCATTTCGTACCAGTCTCGAGCTTCGGCGATGTCGTTCTCGGCGCTGCGTCGGACGAGGACCGAGTAGTTCACCCGCGTCGATCGAAGCGCGAGCGCACCTCTTCCCAGGCGCTTTCGGCGTCGGGATGGGCGGCCAGATCCGTGAGCCGGCGATCCAGCTCGAAGCGGTGCGCTTCGCTCAATGGGAGCTGCTCGAGATCGGCATCGCTCGCGATCGAATCCCAGATCGCTTCGACGAGCTCGATGCGCTCGTCCACGCTGAGCCGCTGTGCTTGATCGAGAAGAGAAGGAGTCACGTCGGCCTCCGAGGATCGAGGATATGTCGAAACGAGGGGAAGCGCGCCTCAGCCCGACGAGCTGACGGCCGACCAGGAAGAGACGTCGCCCGCCTCGAAGCCGTCGGCGAAGAGCGGCGACGGCTCGCTCGCCGGCGCGGAAGTCAGCGGTACCGCGAGGGCTTCACGCGCGGCAGGGCGCTCCGTCGAGCCGGCGCGGAGGCCGATCGCGACGACGAGCGCTGCGGCGGCTGCGGCCGCCGCCCAGCTGAGCCATCTTCGCGCCGAGGACGGCCCGCGGAAAGAGAGGAGTCGCGCGGCCGGTCGCTCGAGCTGGTCTCGGAACTGCTCGAGATCGGCCACCCGTCGGGCCAGGAGCGGATCGCGAGCGACCCGCTCCTCCCAGAGCAGCGTCTCGCTCTCGTCGAGCTGGCCGTCGACCGCCGCGGCCAGCTCCTCGAAGGCGACCGGTTCGAGCGCGGCCTCCTCCGTCGCGAGCTGCTCGAACAGCTCGTCGGCGGCGCGGCGCGGCGGCTGTTTTGGCTGCGCCGAGGCTTGGTCGAATGGCGGCATCGGCGACTCCGAAGCTATAGACCGGAGATCGGGGCCGATCATCCCACCCCCGGAACGAGCCCGCGCAGGCGGCGCGCCAGGCGCAGCCGCGCCGACCGCCGCAGGTTGATCACCCGCTGGCGGGACGCCCCGAGCCGGTCGGCGATCCAGAGGTCGTCCCGGGGGAGGCTCGGCGACAGCTCCGCTAGCTCGGCGACCGTGAGGCCCAGCGCGGCTGCGAGCCTGTCGACGTCGACGACTCCGGTCGAGAGGAAGGCATCGAGCAGGTCCTCGCCCCCGGCCCCGCGCAAGTTGAACAGAAGCGCGCGGCGCTGATCGAGGGGCAGCGCGGCGATCTCGCTCCAGAGCCGCTCCATCTGCTCGTCGAGCTCGAGGCGAGCGTCGCTCGGCAGCGCGCTGTCCGCTGGCTCCGGCGTTCCCGCCGCGGGACCTCTTCCGCTTCCGAGCTCGTCGAGAGAGCGCAGCGGGAGATCCACGATGCCGAGCCGCTCGGCGAGCGCATCCACGAAAGCCTCGAAGCGGCAGGGCGCGGCGAGTCGCTCGAGGATCCGCCCGACTCGCGCCGGCAGCCTTCCCCAGCCGATATCGCGCGCTTCCGTCTCGCTCGCCACCAGGGCGCGCAGCGGCTCTGCTCCCTCGACAGCGACGCGCCCGCGATCTGTTGCCAAACCGCAGATCAGCTCGCGATCGAGTCCGTACCAGCTCGCCAGTCGAGCGTCGCGCCGAAGGACGTAGCGCAGCCGATCGCGGAGCCGCGTGCGCTCCGGCTCGAGAGCCATGAGGAAGCTCGCCGCCGCGTTGTAGGCCGCGACCGCCACGTAGTCGGCGAAGCTCGCCGGCGCCGGGCGCTCGTCTTTCCGCACGAGGACGAGATGCAGCTGGAGCTTGAGCAGCGTCGCGGCGTGCAGATCTTCGAGGTCGGCGGCGCCGAATCGAGCTCCCGCGCTCCCGAGCTGGCGGCGGAGAACCGTCGCCACGAGGGGCGCCGCGCGTTCGAGCAGCAACTCTCCGAGGCGTTCACGGGCGATCTCGTCGGAGCCCGCCGACAGGAACGGCTCGAGAACCGGATCGGGGGCGGCCGAGGGGGCGTCAAGCATCGCAGCGTGGGCGTCGGCTCCGATCCTACGACCGCCCGCGCTGGCGAGAGTCTCCCGCTTCACGCGGCCGACATGCAGCGGTTCACTGCACGAGCCCGCAACGGGATGCAACGATCCCACTTACAAACTGCTCGCAGGACCTCGGAGGAGGACCCCATGTTACGACTCGACGCTCGCTCTACTCCCGCTCGATGTCTCTCCAGTGCAGCGGCGCTCCTGCTCACTGCCTCGGCCGCGTTGGCGGCGCCTCCTGTCCAGGTCGATGCCAACGATCGCGCCTTCGAGCAAGCCGTGCGCGGCGTCGGCCAGGGCGGCAAGCTGCAGGTCGACGGCCTCCTGCTCGACGGCCAGCGCGCCACCTCGACCCTCGATCTCCAACGCATCGAGATCTGGCGCCCCGACGCGGTCGTCCTGGTCGACGGCCAGCGGGTGCCAGTTCCGAAGACGCTCTACTTCCGCGGCTCGGTCGTCGGACACACCGACTCCGCGGTCCTGCTCTCCGTGCGCGAGCGCGGCGGAGCGATGGGCATGATCTTTCGCAGCGACGGCGCCTGGGCGATCGGCCACGGGCGCTCTCAGGGCGGCCTGAAGTCGAAGAAGGCGGATTCTGCCGCGCTCGCCAAGCCGTTCGAGTGCGATCTCGACCGGTTGGTGCTGGCGAGTCAGAAGTTCGGCGTCGAAGAGGCCGTTTCGGTGTTCGCCGAGTCGAGCGTCAACGACAAGCCGTACGACGCTACGATCGCCATCGAGACCGACTACGAGTACTACCTCAAGTTCGGCAATTCGGCCGCCGCGCTCGACTACATGGCCGACCTGATCGGCTACGCCGACCTCGTCTATTCGCGTGAGGTCGACACCGACATGCTGATCGGCTTCTCCCGGGTCTGGACGACGAGCGCCGACCCTTGGGCTTCGACCACCAGCTCATCGACGGCACTGAACGAGTTTCGCACCTACTGGAACGCCAACATGCAGGGCGTGAGCCGCACCGTGGCCCACATGCTCTCGGGCCGCGAAACCGGGGGCGGCGTCGCCTGGGTCGGACAGCTCTGCGACAACTACAGCCGTCCGGGGAGCTCGTACGACTACGGCTACTCGGGCACTCTCGACGCCAACTTCAACTGGGACGGCGACCAGACGCACAACCCGGCCACCGTCGTCTGGGACATCATGGTCGTTCAGCACGAGATCGGGCACAACTTCAACTCGCCGCACACCCACGACTACTGCAACATCGGCGGCAGCTCGCTGCCGATCGACAACTGCTACGACGGCTGTCAGGTCGTCGATCCCAACACCCTCCCCTCGTGCACCGGCCCGACGCCGTTTTTCAACGGCGGCAAGGGCACCATCATGAGCTATTGCCACCTGCTCTCCGGCAGCTACAACAACCAGGCGATGACCTTCGGTGAGGGTCACACCTGCGGCACCCTCCCCGGCCGCGAGGCGGATCGAATGAGCGCCCACGTCGTATCGCGCAACGGCAGCTTCGCGGGCTGCTTCACCTCCTCGACCTGCGGCAACGGCGTGATCGATGGCGGCGAGCAGTGCGACGGCGGCAACCTCAACAGTGCCACCTGCTCGAGCCAGGGCTTCGCCGGCGGCTCGCTCTCGTGCAACTCGAACTGCACGTTGAATACGTCGCAGTGCACCAACTGCGGCAACAACGTAATCAACGCCCCTGAGCTCTGCGACGGCTCGGCTCTGGGCGGCCAGACCTGTGGTTCCCAGGGTTGCGCAGGTGGAACGTTGGCCTGCAATTCGACCTGCAACGGTTTCGACAAGGTGCTCTGCAGCGGCTGCGCGCCGTGCGACGGCGACGGCACTTGCGAGCTCGGCGAAGACTGCGACGGCTGCCCGAGCGATTGCGCCAGTGGGACTTTCTCGGGCGCGACCTGTGGCAACGGGGTCTGCGAGGCCGGCAACGGCGAGGACTGCCTCTCCTGCGCCGCCGACTGCAACGGCAAGCAGAGCGGCAAGACCTCGGGGCGCTACTGCTGCGGCGACGGCGCCGGCTCGAAGCCGGTCACCTGCGCGGACAGCCGCTGCAGCGCCAATGGGCGCACCTGCGATTCGACTTTCAACCCGGGCGGCAGCTACTGCTGCGGCGACGACACCTGCTCGGGCGGCGAGAGCTGCAGTAACTGTTCGCTCGACTGTCAGTTGGCCTCCGAGATCTGCAACAACTTCATCGACGACGACTGCGACGGCTTGGCCGA
>CAZPYU010000285.1:0-66742 GCA_964590905.1 uncultured Thermoanaerobaculia bacterium | reverse complement strand
GTGGTTCGCAGCAGATAGCCGTAGGCGCTGATCGCGACGATAGAACCGAAAGCGATTAGATAGGCGAGCGCCAGGAGTGAGCGTGTCGAGAACTGCTCGACCTCGAGCGTCGCCCATTCGCCCGACGCCGCTCCCAAGAGGAGCAGCAGGAGACCGCCGCACACCATCTGCCCGCCGAAGGCGATCGGCCGCGACGTGGGGAGCCCCCTTCGCGTGGTTAGGAGCGATCCCAAGGCCCAAGTGAATGCGGCTCCGACGATAGCGAGCGCTCCCAGCGGCTCAGTGCGAGTTGGATCGGCGCCCGTCGGATCGAGCATTAGGATCGTCACTCCTGCGAGCCCTAGAGCTACACCGAGAACGCTCTGCAGGCGTAGACGTGTTGCCGGAATCACCAGCGGGGAGAGCAGGACGATCCAGGCTGGCTCGATCGCGATGAGCAGCGCGGCAATACCCGACGGCACCTGGTGTTCGGCCCAAACGACGCCGCCGTTACCGGCTAGGAAAAGCAGGGCGCCGATCGCCGCCATGCGCCGCCACTCGCGCGGCGTCGCTCTCGGACCGCCGCGCCATCTCCCCCAACCGTAGAGCAGCGCTCCCGCGATCAAGAAGCGCACCCCGGCCATAGTGAAGGTCGGCAGCGTTTCGATCGCGAACCGGATTGCCAAGTAGGTCGATCCCCAGACGAGATAGACGATCAGGAGGGCCGAGACTTGGCGGAAGCTCAGGCGCAGTGTCCACCTAGAAGTCACGATCGACCTCCTCGACCCTCGATTCGCCAAGCGGGAGCTCGAGCGTCTCCTTCGTTGTTTCGAGGACGATCGTCGAGCGCGTTTTCCGCACACTCGGTATGGCGTCGAATCCGCCGCGCAGGAGCTGGCCGAGTGCCGACGTGGAGCGACAGCGCACTTTCACCAGGTAGCAGTCTTCCCCGGCCACGTGGTGTACCTCTTGGACTCCAGGAAGCGCCGCCAGGCGCGCTGCCGTCGGCTCCTCCGACAGGCGATCGTCGGCCTGGACGAAGACAAAGGCGAGAAGGCCGTACCCGAGCAGATCCGGGTCGACACGCGCCGAGTAGCCGCGGATGACACCCTTCTGCTCGAGCTTGCGAATCCGCTCGAGCACCGCGGAGGGTGCCACTGCCAGGGCACGGGCGATCTCCGCGTTCGAGATTCGCCCGTTTTCCTGAAGAAACATCAGAATTTGTCTATTTTTTACATCCATTGCTTTGTGACTATACGAATATCCAGATGATTCGTCAAGTCTCGTTCGAGGCCCCCGCTGTCGGGACGGCTGACCCACGACCGGGTTTTCCGCCGGCGTTCACGCGGCGGCAGCTAGGATCGTGCGGTGTCGACGATCGCGGAGCTGCTGGGCCGAGCCAGAGTGAGCTTGGCGGCTTGCGGCGTTGAACAGCCCGGTCGAGAGGCAGCGCTCTTGCTGTCGTCTACTCTCGACATGTCCGAATCGGCCCTTCTGGCACACGATCGGCGCTCCATCGCGCCCGAGCTCGCGGCCCGATTCGACGACCTCATCGACAGGCGCAGCCGGCGCGAGCCGGCCGCCTACCTACTCGGCCGGCGCGAGTTCTGGGGGCGCGAGTTCGCAGTGGACGATCGCGTCCTGGTGCCGCGGCCCGAGACCGAGCACCTCGTCGAGCTGGCGCTCTCGCTTTCCCTGCCCTCGATGGCGCGCATCCTCGATGTCGGCACCGGTTCGGGCTGCGTCGCGGTGACGCTCGCAGCCGAGCGCCGGAGCTGGCGGATTGTCGCCAGCGATCTCTCCACTGCCGCGCTCGCCGTGGCGCGACAGAACGCGCTCCGCCTGGTTCCAGATCGCCAGATCGACTGGGTCGCCTCCGATCTCTCCGACGCGCTCCGGCTCGACTCGTTCGACCTGGTGCTGGCCAATCTCCCTTACCTCGACCCCACTCGCGCCGTGGAGCTTGCGCCCGAGCTGGCCTTCGAGCCGCCCGACGCTCTCTTCGCCGGGCGAAGCGGACTGGCACTCCTCGAGCGCCTTCTCGGACAGGCCGACCAGCTTGCACCGGGCTCGTACCTGGCCTACGAGATCGGCGGCGATCAGTCCGCTGCGGTAGCTGCCGCCGCCGGTCGAGAGAGCTGGGATCTGCTCGCTACCGGCCGCGATCTCGCGGGCTTCGAGCGCAATCTGCTCTGGAGGCGGCGAGCCTAACGGCGCGCGCGATCTCGATCCGTGGATCGATTCCGCATCGCCGGACCGTCACGACTGGTTGGCCACGTTCGGGCTTCGGGCGCCAAGAACGCTGCGCTTCCGGCCCTGAGCGCGGCTCTTTTGACCGACGCTCCGGTAGAGCTGTCCGGCGCGCCCCGCGTCCGCGACATCGAAACGATGCGCCGGCTCCTCGCGCATCTCGGCGTCGCCAGCCGCTGGGTCGGAGATACGTTGCGACTCGAGCCCGGCGACGACGTCAATCCCGACGACGCCCCTTACGAGCTCGTCAAGACGATGCGCGCCAGCGTGCTCGTCTTGGGGCCACTAGCGGCGCGCCGCGGGCACGCGCGGGTCTCGCTGCCGGGAGGCTGCGCCATCGGCGTCCGTCCCATCGATCAGCACCTCGCCGGCCTGACGGCGCTCGGAGCGGAGGTTCGCCTCGAGCACGGCTACGTCGACGTGCGGGCTCCGCAGCTGGTCGGAACGAGATTCCGCTTCGCGATGCCGACGGTCACCGGCACCGAGAATCTCCTGATGGCGGCAACCCTGGCGCGCGGCACGACGATTCTCGACAACTGCGCCCGCGAGCCGGAGATCGGCGATCTGGCGCGACTGCTGACCGCGATGGGAGCCCAGATCGAGGGTGCTGGAAGCGAGACGATTCGGATCGACGGCGTCGCTTCGCTCGGCGGAGCGACGCATCCGCTGCTCGCGGATCGCATCGAGGGGGGCACCTATCTGATCGGCGCCGCCCTGACCGGGGGCGATGTCTTGCTGAGTGGCGTTCGGGCCGAGGACTTGGCTCCACTTCCCGAGCTGCTCTCGAGCTGTGGCGCGGACGTTGAAGTCGAGGCGACCTCCGTACGCGTTCGTCGGAGCGGCTCGTTGCGCGCGCGCGACGTCGTCACGGCGCCGTTTCCCGGCTTCCCCACCGACCTGCAAGCGCAATACATGGCGATGATGACCGCCGCTGAGGGGGTCGCCACGATCATCGAGACCGTTTTCGAGAATCGGATGCAGCACGTCGCCGAGTTAGCGCGCATGGGGGCCGACATCCGGCTCGACGGCCGCTCGGCGCGAGTGTACGGCCCGCGTCCGCTTTCGGGCGCGAGCGTGATGGCTACCGACCTCCGCGCCTCGGCCTGCCTCGTTCTCGCCGCTCTCGCGGCCCGAGGAGAGAGCATCGTCGATCGGATCTACCACTTGGATCGCGGCTACGAAGCGATGGAGGAGAAGCTCGTGGCGCTGGGCGCTCGAGTTGAACGCCTGCCGCGGCGTTCGGAAGCCGAGGAGGGGCGGTGAGCGACTGCGTCTTCTGTCGCATCGCAGCGGGCGAGATCCCGGCCACGCTCGTCTACTCGGACGATGCGGTCGTCGCATTCCACGATCTCGCACCGCAGGCCCCCATCCACCTCCTCGTGGTGCCGCGACGGCACATCGCTTCGCTCGCCGCGAGCCTGCCCGAGGACGCTCTTCTTCTGGGGCGATTGCTCTCGGTGGCCAGTCGACTCGCGCACCAGAACGCGATCGCAGACGGCTTTCGTCTGGTCGTCAACACCGGCGCCGCCGCCGGCCAGTCCGTCTTTCATCTCCACCTTCACCTGCTCGGCGGGCGCTCGTTCGCTTGGCCTCCAGGATGACGCTCGCCGGGGCACTGCTCGCCACGACGGCTCTCCTCGGTGCCGCCGATCCGCGCCCTCGACTCGTCGAGCTGTCGCGCGGCGGCCAAGCGGTGCAAGCGCTCGCGCTCACCGAGCAACGGATCGCCGAGCAGCCGACCGCGGCGCGAGCCATCGGTCTCGACTATCTCCGCGCCGATCTGCTCCAGAGACTCGGAAGGCGTCGGGAGGCTAGCGAGGCATTTGGCCAAGCGCTCGCCGCGGACTCTCCGTTGGCTCCCTGGGCGAGGTTGCGGCTGGCGCGTTCCCAGGAGGAGCTGGGACATCCGGAAGTGGCCTCGGGTTTAGCCGCCACCCTTCTCGCGCGCGGCGCTCCGGACGCACTGGAGCGCCCCGCTCTCGAGCTCTTGCTGCGGACGCTCGCCCGCGGCGGCGACTGCAGGTTACTCGCAGGTCTTCCTCGCGAGCGCTTCTCGGGCGACAACCGTCGGCTGCGGGACCTCCTCGAGCTTCAATGCCGTTTGCGGCCAATGGCTCCCAGATCGCGGGCGGTCGAGATCCGTTCGTTCCTCGCCGCTCGCAGTGACGACGCTTTCGCGTGGGACGCCGTCTCGGCGCTGGGCGACGAGATCGAGCCGCCCTCCGAGCGTGGCTTGGCGCTCCTGATTGGCCTCACCGCTTTTCATCACCGAGAGTTCGAGCTGGCATTGCAGCTCTTCGGGCCTCCAGCGACGCACTTCCCGCGCGGACCATTCGACGCGCTCGGCCGCGAAGCGGCCTACGCAGTGGCGCGCAGTCTCTTCTGGCTCGATCGCTACTCCGAGGCGGCAGATCGATTCGAGACGATCGCCGCGCGCGGGTTCACGCCGGAGCTGCGCTCCGATGCGCTCTACCAGCGGGCTCGATCGTTCGAGCTCAGCGGCGACTCCGCGGCAGCGAGAGAGTCGTATCTGCGCTCCTATCGTGCGGATCCCAAGGGAAGCTGGGCGGGAGCCGCCCTGCACGCCGCCCTGCGACTCGAGCTTTTGGCCGGCGACGAGAGCGCAGCCCGGCGCTCGCTGTCGACGCTCGCGGCATCCTCCGCGCACGCGCAGCAGCTGGGGCGGGCGGCGCTCTTTCTCGCGGTCTCCGATCTGGTGCGCGGAAAGAGCTCGGGAGTCGCGGGCCTGCTTGGATTGGCCGAGCGCACGGGAGAGGTCTCGCGCGAGGAGATCTTCTACTGGAAGGGAAGGCTGGCGGAGCTCACCGGAAATCCGAGCCGTGCCGTCGATCGCTACCTCGAAGTCGTGGCGCGACGCCCCTTCCACCCGCTGGCATCGGCCGCCCGAAAGCGGATGTCGTCGCTCTCCCTGGCCGGGACTTGCGCGCACCGTCGGGAGGAGCTGGCGCAGCAGAACGACGCACGCGGCTATCGTCTGCGGGAGCTTCTCGCCGTCCAACCCGCCGAGCGGCTGGAGCCGCGACGGCAGGGGATCGCGTTTCTGGCAAGGAGTACAACGACTTCGAGCTGGGTCGATGCCGAACCCGTTCCAGTCGCCGACTGGCCGCTCTGGAAGGCCAACGCCGGTCGCCCCGATGAGCTGCTGTTGGGGCTCGGGTTGGCCGAGGAGAGCCCGAGCGCCGTGGCTCGACACTTTCCCTCCTCTCGCCCCCGCCTCGGGCTGACCGGTGCTCAGTTGCTCGCCACCGGGCCAACCGCCCGGCGGGCCATTGCGCTGGCCGAAGCGAGCTTCAGCCGCCTTCCCGCCGACGTCCCCCTCGACTGGGTCGCTCGCGACTGGCTCGCCCTGCTCTATCCTCTGCCCTGGGCCGATGCCATCTTCGGCCAGGCGCGGGTTCACGCCGTCGAGCCGGCCCTTCTGGCGGCGGTGCTACGCGAGGAGAGCCGCTTCGACCCGGCAGCCGTCTCCCCGGCCGCGGCGCGCGGACTTGCCCAGTTCGTCCTCCCAACCGCCAGGCGGCTCGTCGCGACGGCCGGCCTTCCGCCGATCGAGGCCCGAGACCTGCTGAACCCGTTGGTTTCGATCCCCTTGGGCGCCACCTACCTCGCCGAGATCGCCGCCCGTTTCCCGGGCGATGAGATCGCCGTCATCGCCGCGTACAACGCCGGCGAGAATCAGGCCGCCCTCTGGCGGCGCTACTGCCTCTCCGGCGAGCCGGAGGAGCAGCTCGCCAAGGTCGGCTTCAGTGAGACCCGAGCCTACGTGACCCGGGTTCTGGAGAGCCGGTCAGCCTACAGGCTGCTCCTCTCCGAACCGAGCTCGAGCGGCCCTACGAGCCGCTGAGTTGACCCTTGCCCCTGGCCCATCCGTACGGTAGCCTCGCGGCCGATGCCCGCAGAAAGCGGTGAGGCGACCTCGGAGGTCGTTGCGCCGGCCGTCGACCCTGTCCGCGTCCTCGTCCCCTCCCGGCTCGGCCCCTTGGGGGTCGAATTTCGGAAGACAGTGATCTCGAGGATTGTCGTCGCGCCGACCGGCAAGCTGAGGAAGCTCTTCTTTCCGTTCTCGGAGTTCGAGGAGTCTGAGTTTCTCGACGAGGTCTTCGGACGTCTCTCCGAGTTCCTAGCGGGAGCGCGTCGTACACCCGATCTGCTCTTCGAGCCGGACTCGCCCGAGCTCGACGGCTTCGCACGGCGGGTTCTCAAAGAGACATCGAAGACCCCGTACGGAAAGACGCGAACCTACAAGGAGGTCGCCGACGCGTCGGGAAGGCCGGACGCCTACCGGCTGGTCGTGGCGATTCTCGAGAAGAATCCGGTGCCGCTCTTGGTCCCCTGCCATCGGATCGTTCCGTCGCGGCAGGGGATCGGCGGCTGGGTCGGAGGCGCTGTCCGCAAGCGGTGGCTCCTCCGACTCGAACAGGCGAGCAGCACTCCCTCCCCCTAAACAGTCCTGAGCTGGCGGGAGGCTCGGTTGCGAACCGCTACTCGGAAGCGGCAGCTCGCTCGAGCTCGATCTCGGCCTCGGTCTCTTCGCCGACGGCGATCTCGACCTGCCGGCGCGCCGGCAGATATCCCGGCCGCACGACGTCGACGACGTGGGGACCGGCCTCGACGATCAGGCCCGAGCGCAATCGCTCGAGCTCTCGGCCGGTGGCGACGAAGCGACCGTCAAGGTAGACCGAAGCATCGTCCGGCACGACCTCCAAGCGCAGCTGCCCCGGCTCGCGCCGCGCATCGTAAGCGTCGTCCGAGTCGCGGTCGAGCGGTCGCCGCTCTCGCCTGTCGTCCCGACTCAGCTCTTCTTCGATCTCGTGATCGCGGCGCAAACGCTCGTCCCGCCGCTCGTGACTCGTGGCCACGAGATCGTCCGGGTGGGTCGCCTCGCCGGGTTCGAGCTGATCCTCGACATCGATGACCAGGCCGGGATAGATCGAGTACTGGCGCGCCAAGGTCCGAAAGCCCGGGAGATAGAACACGACGTCGTAGGTCCCCCTCTCGAGCCAGAGGTGGGTCGGAAAACCGTCGAAGTCGTCGGCCACTCCGATCCGCCGTCCATCGACCCAGACCTCCGCCCGCTCGGGAGCGAGGTCGAGATCGAGCGCACCGTAACGCTGGCCGTAGCCCGAGTAAGCTGTCGTGTACCCCCAAGTCGGACCGAACCACCACGGATTCCACCACCACCCGCCGCCGAGCTGTCCCCGGAAGTGCAGCGAGTGGCCGTGATGTCCCCGATGCGTGTCTACCCTTACCGTCCGCGAGCGGTTGGAAGAGGTGGACTCTTCGTTCCTCTCCTCCGTCGGCTGCCGCGGCGCTGCCCGCCGCTCGGCTGATGCTGCGTCGCGATCTGACGCGACAGCTTCGACAGAGAACCCGACCAAGAGACCAGCCAACGCTGTTCTGATCCGCTTCACGATGCGCCTCCTTGTTCCCCGACTCGCTCGCTCCAGCCCCGTCTCAGCCCCCGAATGTAGTGATAACGCAGAGTCTCGGTCCAGAGCCGCCGCGGCGACATGGGGAGCGGCTGCAAGGCCCGGACCAGGCCCTCTCGTGCCGCCTGAAACCACCGCGAGGGGAGCGGTGGGGGACCCGCCGCCGAGACGCCGAGAAAAGGACCTAGCTCGGGATGAAGCTGCCAGAAAACCACCGCGCAGTAGCCCGCCCTCTCCTGGCGGAGCGCGAACCGGGCGAGATCGGTCGGGTGATCGTGCGCAACGCGCGCCTTCGGTTCGTACACGAGGCGCAGGCCGCGCCGCTTCAATCGGTAGGCAGCCTCGATGTCCTCCCAGGCCGGGTACGGAAAGCTCTCGTCGAACGGTTCGGCGAGCAGCAGCTTCCGGTCCAGCGAGAGGTTGGAGGTGTAAAAGAAGTTGAATGCGACGTCCTCCACGTCGCGGATCAGCCCGAAACCGAACTGCAGTCCCTCTTGGTTGAGAAAACGAAGGAAGGGCGTGGAGCCCAGGCGTGGGTGCCAATCGGTATACCCGATGACCGCGACCTTGGCCTCGCTGCCACGCCGAGACCAGGCCAGCTGATGCTCCGCGAGCCAGTCTGGCGCCGGGATGGTGTCGTCTCCCAAGAAGGCGATTCGCTCTCCTCGCGCCGCCGCGACACCGCAGTTGCGCGCCGTCGCCGGCCCTCGTGGCGGCAGGCTGAGGGTCCGAATCGGTCGCCGCCCGCTGCGCTCCGCCAGACGCGCGACCGTGTCGTCGGTCGAGCCGTCGTCCACGACGACGATCTCGAACTCGGGAGCGTTCACTTGGCCGTCGAGTCCGGTCATGACGTCAATCAGACGCCCACCGCCGTTGCGCGTCGGAACGACGATCGTGTAGGTAGGGGCCACGCAAGCGGGATCGTATAGTCTGCGGGCTCGCCGAGCGACCCCATGTCGACGTTCAGGTCAACTCTCTTGGAACAGTGCCGCGTAGGCGTCGGATCGGAGATCGATCTCGCCCAGCGCGATGCCGCCGACACGTCGGCTTTCGCTGGCGACAAGGAGGTCGCGGCCGAGCGCACCGCCGCCTTCAACCGCGAGCTCGAGGGCTTGCAGGAGCTCCTCTGGGCGCGCCAGAAGGAGCGCCTGCTAGTCGTCCTCCAGGGCATGGACACGAGTGGCAAGGACGGCGTCATCCGCCAGGTCTTCGACGGCGTCAACCCGCTCGGCGTCAAAGTCGCGAGCTTCAAGGCACCGACCGCCCAGGAGCTCGGCCGCGACTTCCTCTGGAGAGCGCATCAACACGTGCCGGCCGCGGGAGAGATTACGATCTTCAATCGCAGCCACTACGAAGACGTGCTGATCGTGCGGGTCAAGAGCCTGGTTCCAGAATCGATCTGGCGGAAGCGCTACGGCCAGATCCGCGAGTTCGAGCAGCTGCTCGCCGAAACCGGAACCACGATCGTCAAGTTCTTTCTCCACATCTCGAAGGACGAGCAGCGCCAGCGGCTCGAAGAGCGCCTCGAGGACGAGACCAAGCAGTGGAAATTCGACCCGCGTGATCTCGTCGAGCGCGAGCACTGGGACGACTACCAGAGCGCCTATGCCGAGGCGCTGGCGAAGACCTCGACGCGCGACGCTCCCTGGTTCGTCGTCCCCGCCGATCGCAAGTGGTTCAGAAACCTGGTCGTTGCCGCCGTTCTCGTCGAGACCTTGCTCGCGCTCGAGCTCACCCCCCCCGAGCCGCAGTTCGATCCGCGGTCGATTCGGATCCGCTGAGGCTGGCGGGCTCCGCGGCGGCGCGTGCCTACCGGAGGACGAGAACCTCGGCGAGCGCCGCCCGCTCGAAGCGGAGGTCGGCGGGGAGCCAGCGCGCGAACGCCTCGCTCTCGAACAGGCGCGCGTCCCCGGGATAGGTCGGCACGATCCAGAGCGGAAAGCGCTCGAAGAGCTCGAGGTCCGACCGCTTCCTCCGCCGTTCGAGCTTCTCGTGCTCCAGTTCCATTGCGTCGAGCCCGGCGAGCAGCCCCGCGAGTCCGCTGAGCTGCGCCAGAGCGCGATTGCCGGAGAGCTCGATCCGCTCCCTGGAGGGAGACGAGGCTGATCGCCGAGCTCTCGCCGCGCGGAGAATCTTCCGGGTCGCCCGGCGCGTGAATTCGGAGAGTCCCAGCCTGCGGAGCTTGGCGACCAGCGACTCGCGAACGCGACGGGGAGGCTCCGGCCTGCCCGCGCCGAGCGGAAGGGACGCCGCTACCGGACTGCCCGTCTCTTCCGCGATCATCGCGTCGAGACGCGCGAGGTAGGTGAGCAGCGTCAGCGGCAGCATGCGTTCGCGGAGCCCCGTCTCGTAGTTCTTGACCACCGTCCAGAGCGCATTGCGCTCGAGCAGGGCGCCGCGCCGCCCGTGGCCGAAACGGCTGCTCGTGGCGCTCAGCCGATGCCGCACGACGCCGTCCGAACAGGCGACGATCCGCTCGCCGCCCGCCCAGAGGCGCCATCCCAGATCGACGTCCTCGAAGTAGGCGAAGTAGCGCTCGTCGAACCCGCCGGCGGCGAGGAAAGCGTCGCGCCCGACGAGCAGGTTCCCGCCACAGCCGAACGGCAGCTCCTCGCCAGTTCTCGGCCGCCGCGCCACGGAGAGCGGGCGCCCCTGATCGACCGGGAGCGCGTGGCCATCGAAGGTCTGAATGCCGCGACCGAAGTCGAGCTGCTCTCCGTTCCAGTCAACGATCGTCCCCGAGATGGCCGCCACGTCCGCAGGCGCCGTTCGATAGGCGTCGACCATCGCCTCGATCCATCCCGGCTCGGCCCGCGTGTCGTTGTTCACCAAGAGGAGCGCGTCGCCGCTAGCCACCTCGGCCAGCCTGTTATTTCCACCTGCGAACCCCAAATTCGAGGCGCTCTCGACCAGGCGAACGTCTGGATAGTGCGCGCGGACGAACTCGGCTGTTCCGTCGCTGGAGCCGTTGTCGAGCAGCAGCGTCTCGACCTCCACGCCGGCCCGCCGCTGCGCGGCGATCGCCGGCAGGCAGTCCACCAGATGCTGCCGGCCGTTCCACGAGACGACGAGGATCGAGAGTCGGTCGAGCCGCGGCACGAGCGCTCCCTAGATGCCGACTCGCCGGCGGAGAAAGCGTCGAAGGCGCAGCCGTCGAGGCTCTGCCGGTGAGCGCGACGGGGGCCGAAAGGCGAAGGCTTGCTTGGTCGAGTCGATGGCGGGTCGCTCGAGAAAGTCGACCAGCGGCGTCAAGACTCGCTCCCAGGAGTGCTCCGCCGCCAATCGCCGTCCGGCCTCGATCCGCGCCGCGACGCCGGGACCTCCCCGCAGCACTTCGGCCAAGGTGGAGGCGAGTGCCTCCGGGTTCGCGGGCGGGACCGTCCAGCCCGCCCCGCGCTCGTGGAGGAGCCTTGCCAGCGTCCCGCCCTGCGTAGCCACCGCGGGACAGCCGACCGCCAGCGCGTCGAGAAAGCGCGTCCGGAACGCGAGCTCGCTCTCGAAGGAGGGTCGATGTGGCGCGGCAAGCAGATCGACCTCCGCCAGGAGATCGTACCGTCGATCGGCCGGCACCCACTCGATCGCCGCGACGCGCGTCCCCCACCACCCCCGGCGGCGCGACTCGCGCTCCAACTCGGCGAAGGCGCGCTGCGGCGTCGACTCCGGATTCGGATGGCGCACCACGAGGAGCGTCCAGCACTCGACCGACAGCCGGTCCAGCGCCAGGAGCATCGTGCTGGTGTCGTACCAATCGTAGACCCCACCGAACAGAATCCTCCGCTCCCCCGCGCCCCGAGGTGGAAGCAGCGGGCGTCGGGGCGGCAGCTCGCCGGCGCAACCGAACGGCACGATGGCTATCAGCCGCGACAGATCGGGATCGATCCGCATCCGCTCGGGGTTGACGCGACCAAGCGCCGCCAGAAAGCCGAGCAGGAAGAGGCGCTGTTCGGCCGAGGCGGTGAGGAAGAGGTCTCCGCTCGCCAACTGGAGCACCCAGGAGGCGTGATCGTTGCGGTAGGTTTCGAAGCCGAGCTCCTCGGCATAGTGAAGATTCTCCACCAGCCAGGGGTCGTAGAGATCGACGACGACGGGAACCATAGTGCCCAGCGAGAGGACGTCGTTGGCGAGTTGACCTTGCGTCACGACAACCTCTCGATCGGCAAGGATTTCGCCCAATCGTCGGGTCTCGAAGCGCACCAGATGGCGCGGCTCGAGCCCACAGCCAGCCGCCTCCTCGATCGTGGACGGCGAGACCATGATGGCGTCGAAGCCGAGACGGAGAAGGTGGCGTGTCATCTCGAGATAGCGGACGCCGATGCCGCCCATCGCCGGGCGGATCGGCTCACTCACCACGAGAGCGACGCGTTTCACTGCCCCGGCGCCGCTTCTTCGCGCTCCGCGTTCTCTCGTGCGCGGGCGTGGAGCCGGCGAATACGCAGCACGTCGAAGAGCATGCGCACCCCGTCGCGAACGACGCGTACCCGGCTCTGGCGATCGTCCCGCCATTCGACCGCGACCTCGCGGACGCGATAGCCGTGCTGGCCCGCCAGCCAGAGCAGCTCCACGTCGAACGCGAAACCCTCGATGAGCAGCTTCGGAAAGAGGACATGTGCGGCCTCCGCCCGCAGGAGCTTGAAGCCGCACTGGGTGTCGCGGACGCCGCGCACGCCACACAGGCGCACCGCCCAGTTGAAGAGCCGCCCCGCCAGCACCCGCGCCGGAGGCTGCCTCCGCGTGATCTCGGAGTCGGGGAGCGCTCGACTGCCGAAGACGAGATCGGCCTCTTCGAGGCAACTTTCCAATCGCTCGACCTCTTCGATCGGAGTCGACAGGTCGGCGTCACAGAGCAGCACGGACCTGCCTCGACTCGCTGCGACTCCGGCCGTGAGCGCCGCACCCTTGCCTCGGTTGACGGCGAGTCGAACCAGCCGAACTCCACGGGAGGCGTAAAGCGAGACCACCTCGGCGGTGGCGTCGTGGCTGCCGTCGTCCACGACCACGATCTCGCAACGGCGGGCGCTACTTTCGGCCCAAGAAACCAGCTTCTCGAGAGTCGCACCGACTCGCAGCGCCTCGTTGAACGCCGGAACGACGATCGAGAGCTCCGGCGCCGGCTCGTTCACGACTCGATCCACTGATGGTCGACGTGGAGAATGCCTGAATCGTAGGTGTCGCTCTCGATCTCGATGGCGTTGCGCACGTACCTCCGATCGTAGACGTGAATCTCGTTCTCGTCGAGCAGCATGAACGTGAAGCTGTAGATACCCTTGACGAGCGGCAGGGTGAGAATCTCGAGCGTGACGTACTGCTCGAGGCGGCCCGAGAACGGCTTGCCGTTGCCGCTGGCCGCGGACGAGAATGTGGCCAGGACGAGGCCGTCGTCGTTTTCGAGCTGTGCTCCCACGTGAACGGGACGATCGATCCGGTCAACGGCGAACCAGACCCCGAAATGGACCGGCTCCATGCGTCGCCAGACCGCGCGCCCGTCCTTGCGACCGTAGGGACGCACCTTGGTCAAACGGGCCGGCGAGGCGACCTCCTCGGAAGGCGACCCGACGCCGGAAGGCGCAGCTCCGGTGGACACCTGAGCCGTGTAGATACCGCTTTTCTTGGCCGTCAGGTAGCTCTCGTAATCGCGCACGACCTGGGACGTCGGGCCAAAGGCCGCGACCTCGCCGCTCCGCAGCCAGAGCGCCGTCTCGCAGAACTTGGAGACCAGGTAGAGAGCGTGCGAACAGAAGAGCAGGCTGCCCCCTTGTTCTACGAAGCGGACCATCCGGTCCATCGATTTCTTCTGGAAGTAACCGTCACCGACCGACAGGGCCTCGTCGACGATCAGAATCTCGGCGTCGACCTGGGTGGCGATGGCGAAGCCGAGCCGGACCGACATGCCGCTCGAATATTCGCGGACCGGCCGGTCGATGGCGTCGCCGAGCTCGCACCAGGCGATGATCTCGGGCTCGCGCTCCCTGATCTCCAGCTCCGAGAGCCCGATCAGAGCTGCATTGAGCCGGATATTTTGGCGGCCCGTAAACTCCTGGTGGAAGCTCGCGCCGAGCTCGAGGATCGCCGCGGTCCTGCCGTGCGTCGCGATGGTTCCCGAGGTCGGATGCGTCACTCCGGCCACGAGCTTGAGCAGGGTGCTCTTGCCCGCACCGTTCTCGCCGATGATGGCGAATCCTTGGCCCTTCTGCTGCTCGAAATCGACGTTCGCCAGCGCGCGATGCGCTAGGTGGCGCGGATGGCCGGTCATCCATTCGAGGACGCGCGCACCGGGCCCGGGATAGAGCCGGTACTCTTTGCAGAGCTTGCGCGCTACGACGGCTGGTGCCGAAGCCGAACTCACAACTCGTCCGCGAAGCCGCGTGCGAGGCGGCGAAAGAGCAGGTAACCGCCGACGCACGCCGACGCCGATACGACAGCCAGAACAGCGAGCGCAGTTGCCGGCGGGGGCCGGCTGCCGAGCAAGAAAGCACGATAGGCGCCCACCACCGTCGACAGCGGATTGAGCTCGATCAGCCAGCGACTTCGCTCCGGGACCATGGCCACCGGATAGACCATGGGAGTCAGGTAGAAGATCGCCGAGAGGACGAGCTCGAGCCCGTGCTGGATGTCCCGCAAATAGACGTAAGTTGCAGCGAGAAACCAGGCGAAACCCAGGGTCAGTGCCACTTGCAGGCAGAGGCAGAAGAGGAAGAGCGGCAGCTGCATCCAGGCGATCCCGCCCTGCCAAAGTCGGAGCACGAAGAAGATGGCTGCCGCGACCGCGGAGTGAATCAACGCGGAGAGGACGACCGAGACGACCAGGAGCGCGCTCGGGAAGCGCAGCTTCTTGACCATCAAGCCGCTCTCGACGATCTTCAGAGTGGACTGCTTGAGAGCCTCCGAGAGCGCCATCCAGGGCAACAGGCCGGCGAACAGGAAGATCGGAAAGCTCTTCGTTCCCTCGTTCTCGAGCGGCACGCGCAAGATCAGGGAGAAAACGATGCTGTAGAGCGAGAGCTGCCAGAGCGGGTGAACGAAGGCCCAGAGAAATCCGAAGAGCGAACCGGTATAGCGCGCCTTGAGGTCGCGAATCAGGAACTCGCGCAGCAGGAATCGATAGCGGATCATCTCGAGAGACTCGAAATCTCCAGCCCCAGCTCGGTGGGGCGGGCCGGGAGCAGTTCGGCGCCAGCGCCGATCCAGGCGTCGGCGATCGCCGCTCGCCGCTCCGGAGGAGCCAGCACCGCGACGCAGCCACCGCCACCCGCACCGCAGGCTTTGCCTCCCCACCCACCGAGCTCAGCGGCCAGCGAAAGTAGTCGCTCGATCGCCGTGCTCGAGACCTCGGGTGCCAAGCCACGGCGAGCCTCCCACTCTCGACCCATCGCCGCTCCGACGGCGTCCCACTCCCCGGCTTCGAGAGCCGGAGCGAGCTCAGCCGCGGCGTCGCGAATCGCGTCGAGCCGGCGCGTGAGCTCGGGATCGCCGTCCAGGCGTCCACGCACGACCTGCCAGTTGTTTGCGGCCGAGAAGTGGCTCTCGCCGGTAAAGGCGACCAGGAGCCGCTCGCCGAGCGCTTCGAGGTCGACCGCGAGCCGTCTCAGGCGCTCCCCACCCGGACGATGCTCGAGGACGACGACACCACCCAACTGCGCCGGGAAGTGATCCTGGAGCCCGGTCGGAAGCCCCATCAGACGCGCCTCGAGATCGCGCGCGATGGCAGATCTGGCTGCTGTGGATTCGACTAGCCGACCGTGAAGGAGTTGCTCGCCCGCGGCCAGGAGTGCAACGGTCAGTGCCGAGCTCGCCCCCAGGCCCGCGCCGTTGGGCGAGGCAGAGGCGATCTCGACCTCGACCGGCGGGAGATCGAGCTCTTCGGCAACCAGGCCGACGAGTGCCGTCTCGGGGTGTGCGGCCAGCTCGCCAGCCGAGCTCGCGAACCGTCTCGAACGCCCTTGGACGACAAGATACCCACTCTCAGCTGAATTGAGGCTTGCCGAGACCGGCAGCTCGACAGCGACGTTCACCGTCGTGCTCCCCTTGTGGAGCAACCCGAGCGGCCAGATGTCGAGGGTACCGCCGGCCAGGTCGACGCGGCAGCGGCAGGTGGCTCGAATCACGTCGTTCCCGGAGCTCTCCCGTCCGCCGTCGACTCCCCCGCTCCCGTCGCCACTTGCGCCGGCTCTCCGGCGATGGTGAAGGCCGGGGGCGAATAGGCACCACCGCTCGTGAGGCTCGATCGCATCGCGTCGCGGACGATCCGAAATTCGCCCAGACGTGCGCCGACGATCGGCTCGCCGGGCGCCGATTGGATTGAGAGCGGGTCGATCCAGCGCGAACCGCGCTGGATTCGGTAATCGAGATGAGGAGCGGTCGCGAGCCCGGTCGATCCGACGTAGCCGATCAGGTCGCCCTGTCGTACACGCTCGCCGGGTCGGATGCCGGTCGCGAAGCGCGAGAGATGAAGATATGCGGTCTGGTAGTCGTTCGAGTGGCGCACCTTGACCGTCCGGCCACCGCCGCCGCCGTCCCAGTCGGCGGAGACTACGGTCCCCGAGGCCGTGACCCGAACCGGCGTGCCGGCCGGAGCGCCGTAGTCGATGCCGTAGTGGGGTCGGAAGACGCCGAGGATCGGATGCAGCCGGCGGTGCGAGAACCGGGAGGTGACCCGGGAATAGGGCAGCGGTGAGCGCAGGAACATCTTCTGGAGCGGCCGACCTTCGCCGTCGAAATATCCTCCGCCATCCTGAGCTGCGAAGTAGAAGGCCTGCAGAGGCCGGCCCTTGGCTTGGCCGTATTCGACAGCGACGATCTGTCCCGGCGCCGGCTTGCTCCCTTCGACCGTAACTTCCTCGTAGATCACCCGAAACTCGTCGCCCTTGCGCAGGTCGCGGGTGAAATCGAGGTCCCATTGCAGGACTTCGGCGATCGCGTAGGCGAGCTCGGCCTGGGCGCCCGCGCGCTCGACAGCGCTCTCCAGGTTGTCTACGAGAACGCCTTGGATCGTGAGCAGCCGGGTCTCCCGCCGGTAGTCGCGCCAGATCGACTCCCACTCGAGCTCGCCGCGCACCAGCGTGAGCTCGCCCCGGCTGGCGACCGCAAGCTCGAAACGATCGAGCCGCCCGTCGTCGTCGAGATAGGCCGCCCACAGCGCCCCGGGGCGAAGCTGGCGCAGATCGACGAACCGGGCCGACGCCCGCGAGGCCTCGCTGGCATCCGCTGCCGAGAGGCCGAGCTTCTTCGCGAAAAGGAAGCCCAGCGATTCGCCGGCGCGCAGCTCGTCCCGGAGGTCGGCCGCACGGTAAACTGAGGGGCCATTCCCACTCTCTGACGGGCCCCCCGAGGCGCCGAAACCGGCCGCAGCCGCGTCCCGGCCGCCGGAAGCGCGACCCGGGTCGCCCCCGAGCGGCAGCAACGCCGCCCAGGCCAACAGGCCTCCCAAGGGGAGGCCGAGCCACGGGATCCCGAGAATGGTACCGAAAAGCGGACGCCTCATTGCGCTGCGGAAGCCCCCTCCAGCCGCTCGTCCTCTGTCTGCGGACTCCTGAAGGGTGAAATATAGCACCGCCCAGAGAGCGGCTCTGGCGCGGACCTCGAGCGTCAGCGGAGAAGGTCGGTAAGCGTCCCGTCGACGTCGGCGGGAAGGCGCCCCTGGAAGCGGAGCTCGCCGGACTGAAACACCAGAAAGCCCGGCAGCGAGGTGACCTTCATCGCCTTGGAGAACTCGCCGTCCCGGTCGAGAAAGACCGGCACGCGCAGCCCCTTGCCGCGGAGGAACTTCTCGACCGCGGCCGGATCCTCTTGAAAATCGACAGTCACGATGCGGGCTCGGCTCCCCCAGCGCTGCTCGATCCCGTTAGCCAGCTCGACGATGTCGCGACAGCGCGGCGACCAGGAGGCCCAGACCACCAGGACGATCGCGCCACGGTCGAGGTCTGCGCTCGTGAGCTCTCCGCCGCCGAGGCCCGGAAGGCGCACGCCAGCCGGCGCCGCAGCCAGCGTCACGCCGAAACCGGCCAGTAGCGCCGCCACCAGAACGGCGGTCGTCACGCCTCGTTTCGGCCGTAGATTCGTTCTTGGCTCGCGCATCGCCTTGTCAGCCTCCATTCGGTCCTACTTCGTCCAACCGCAAGCGGATTCTCGCCACCAGTCCGGCGGGAGCCTCGCGGCGTCGACAACGGCTGCGGACGAGGAGCAGCAGCTCCTCGATCTCTAGCACCCGATCTCGACAGTGAGGGCACCGCTCGAGATGATTCTCGAGCGGCCGTCGCGCCAGCGGCTCGCGCTCGCGGTCGATCCAGAGAAAAACGAGCCGGCGGACTCGACTACAGGCCATCCCGAACCCCCTGGCCTCGCTTCGCGCCCAAAGCGTGCACGCGAGACCCTCCTAACGCTTCTAACCGCCTCGGCGTGCCTGGAATTTCCGTCACGCCGCCCCCTGCCGACTTCGCCTGCGGGCCGGCTCGACTCCGGCCGGCAGATAGTTATGCGAGCGCGCGAACTGGAGGAGCGCCGTCTCGAGGAGCTTTCGGCCGCGATAGAGCCGGCTCATCACGGTGCCCAACGGCACCTCCAGAATCTCCGCGATCTCGCGATAGGAGAAGCCCTCGAGGTCGGCCAGCAGGACCGCGAGACGAAAATCTGGAGGCAGCTGGTCGAGCGCCCGTTGCACGTTCTCGTCGAGCGCGCGATCGAGTAGCTGCTGCTCTGGGCTATGAGTCATCGGCAACCGGTCGCGATCGATTCTCGACTCGAACGACTCCTCGATGGCCCCGAACTCCTCCTCCACGGGGCGCGCCCGACGCTTTCGGTAGTCGTTGATGAAGGCGTTCTTGAGGATCTTGAACAGCCACGCCTTGATGTTCGTCCCCGGCGTGAACTGCGCGAAGCTGCGGTAGGCGCGCAGGTAGGTCTCCTGCACCAGGTCTTCCGCATCTTCGGCGTTGCGCGCTAGGCGAAAGGCGGTGTTGTAGAGCGAGTCGAGATGCGACAGCGCCTGCTGCGCGAACGACTCGGGATCGGAATCGGGACGCTCCGTGCTCATACTCGGCTCTGGCTACACTAACCCCTCCCGAATACAGAAGCACGCTCCGTGCCGGGTTGTCGACCGCTTCGTGCCAGAATTCGGGCGTACCGTGCGCCTCGCCGAGAACCGATGAACCCGACCGCTGAACGCCTCCTGGCTCTCATCGCCGCCTTCGAGCGTCAGAGCGTCCTCATGCTCGTCGATCCGGTCGTGGACCGCTTCATTCACGGCACCCCTAAACGGATCTCGCGCGAGGCGCCGGTCCTGATCCTGCGCTGGGAAGGCGAAACGGTGGCCCCTGGCGGCGGCGCCAACGCGGCTGCCAACATCCGCGCCTTGGGCGGCGAACCGTTGCCGGTCGGATTCGTCGGTGACGACCCCGCCGGCGTCGCTCTCGCCGACGCATTCGTCAGTCGCGGCATCGCCGTCGACGGCCTCGTGGTCCGCGGCGGCTGGCCGACGCCGACCAAGAGCCGCATCGTGGCCGGCTTCCCGATCGGCATCCAGCAGCAGATCGTGCGATTTGACCGCGAGGAGTTCCGTCCAGCGAGCGCGAACGAGCTCACGGCTCTCGCCGAGCGCGTGCGGGCGTTCGCGGGTCGTGCGCGCGTCGCCGTTCTCTCCGACTACGGCTATGGAGCGGTCACGCCCGAGCTCTTGCCCGCGGTGCGCGCCGCCCTGGGAGACGGCGGCCTGGTGCTAGTCGACAGCCGCTTCCGATTGCACGAGTTCCGCGGCATCGACGGCGCAACGCCGAACGAGGAGGAGGCCGCAGCGCTCTGGGGAGGACCGCTCGAAGCCGGACCGAACGGTATCGAACTGACCGTCGCCGAGCTGCGCCATCGGCTCGACGCCCGATTTCTCCTGGTAACGCGCGGCAGTCGGGGGATGATCCTCTGCGAGGAGTCGGCAATCGTACACGTTCCAGTGCACGGCCCCGATCAGGTAGCCGATGTTACCGGCGCCGGCGACACTGTCATCGGCACTTTCGCGCTGGCGCTCGCCGTCGGCGCTTCCCCGCTCGAGGCGACTCTCCTCGCCAACTACGCGGGAGGAGTGGTGGTGCTCAAGCGGGGAACCGCGACGCTGACCGCGGACGAGCTGCGCGATGCGATCCGCTCCGATCCCGGTCCGCTCGAGAGGATGCGGTGGGCGAGATCGTGACGATCGAGCAGCTGGAGCCGCTCTTGGCCCAGCTCCGAGTCTCCGGTCGGCGGGTCGCTTTTGCCAACGGCCATTTCGACCTCCTCCACGTCGGACACCTGCGCTACCTCAAGGCCGCTCGTGACGAGGGAGACCTGCTCGTGGTCGGCATCAACGACGACGCGTCGGTCGAACGCCTCAAGGGACCGGGGCGGCCGATCGTGCCGGCAAGTGAGCGTGCCGAGCTCCTCGCTGCGCTCGAACCGGTCGACTTCGTCGTCGTCTTCGCGGGAGATTCGCCCTCGGCGCTCCTGGCTCGGCTGCGCCCCGATGTCCACTGCAAGGGAACCGACTACGGCTCGCCGGAACGGGTGCCCGAGTTCGAGACCGTACGCGCCTACGGCGGTCGCACGGCGCTGGTGGGAGATCCCAAGGATCACGCCACGAGCGATCTCCTGACCCGCGTCCGCAGCTTGCCGTGACGACGCGCGCGGGGGGCACCCGCGTCCTCCTCGTCCGCACTAGCGCGCTCGGCGACGTCGTCCACGCCCTGCCGGTTCTGGTCGCGATTCGCCGCGCTCTCCCCACGGCGCGGATCGCCTGGGCGATCGACGAGACGTTCGCTCCTCTGCTCGACGCCCACGAGTTGGTCGACGAGCTCGTTCCGCTTCCCCTTCGCCGTTGGCGAGAAGGAGGGAGAGGTCTCCGGCGCGAGCTCTTCGCGACCGTCGCGCGGCTGCGCGCGTTTCGCGCCGAGATCGCCATCGATCTGATGGGAAGCCACAAGGGGGCTCTCCTCGCCCGGCTGTCCGGAGCTCGGCGGCGGATCGGCGCTCGGCGCGCCGATCGTCGAGAACCCGCGAGCGCGGTCTGGATCAACGAGGGAGTAGAGCTCACCGGAGTGCACGCCGTGGAGCGCGGCCTGGCGCTCCTTTCGGCGCTCGGCATTCCGCCGGCTCCCATCGACTTCGCGCCCGAGAGCCTCGCCTGCGGCCGCGACAAGATTCCCGACGGAGAGTACATCTACCTTCACCCGGGTGCGGCCTGGAGCAATAAGCGCTATCCGCCGACACTTTGGGGGGAGGCCGCCGCCCAGATTCGCGACCGCTCGACCCTCGAGATCCGGGTCGGAGCCGCGCCCGGGGAGGCCGATCTCGCCGACGCCGTGGTCGCAGCCAGCCGGGGGACCGCTTCTCGACACGAAGCGCCGACGCTCGGCGATCTCTCGGGCGCGATTCGCGGCGCTCGTCTGGTCCTAGGCTCCGACACCGGCGCGATCCATCTGGCTCGCGCCCTCTCCAAACCGGTCGTAGCCCTTTACGGACCCACGGCTCCCGACCGTCATGGCCCGTGGGGAGCCGCCGACTCGATCCTCTTTCGTCGCCTGCCCTGCAGCTTCTGCCATCAACGCATGGCGGAACCGAAGGCGTGCCTGCTCGGCATCGCCCCTGAGTCGATCGCGAAACGAGCCCTGGAGCTCCTTTCCTGACAGAGGTTTGACCCCCTTTTCCGGCCGCTGCTACACTCTGGTCGATGGGTGCCAACCGCCTGGGTGACGGCCTGATCAAGTCGGGCAAGATCACCAAGGAGCAACTCCAGCAAGGGCTCGTCTACCAGAAAGAGAAGGGTGGCCGACTCGGCTCCGCGCTGGTGAAGCTCGGTGTGATCTCCGAGAAGGAGCTCGTCGAGTTTCTCTCCCAGCACTTCAACGTGCCGGCCATCGATCTGCAGCGGGTCGAAGTCGACGAGAACGTCATCAAGCTGATTCCCGCCGACGTCGTCCGCAAATACCTCATCCTCCCGGTCGCCAAGGTGGGCGCCAAGATCACCTTGGCGATGATCGACCCTACCAACGTCTTCGCGATGGACGACGTCAAGTTCATGTCGGGCTACAACGTCGACCCGGTCGTCGCCTCGGAGACCGCGATCCGGATCGCGATCGACAAGTACTACGGTTCGACCCATGCTCTCGAGCTCAAGAAGGTCATGGAGGACCTCAACGAGCCCGGCGCCGACTCGCTCACCGTGCTCGACGAGGAGCAGGAGCTCGACCTCGAGGCGCTCGAGAAGGAGTCGGAGGAAGCGCCGGTCGTCCGGCTGGTCAATATCGTCCTGACCGATGCCATCAAGAAGGGTGCCTCCGACATCCACGTCGAGCCGTACGAGAAGGAGTTCCGCGTTCGCTACCGGATCGACGGCGTGCTCTACGAGATGATGCACCCGCCGCTCCGCTTGCGCGACGCGATCATCAGTCGCATCAAGATCTTGGCCAAGCTCGACATCGCCGAGAAGCGCCTGCCCCAGGACGGTCGCATCAAGATCAAGACCAAGGTCCAGGACAAGATGAAGGAGCTCGACTACCGCGTCTCGATCTTGCCGACCATCTTCGGCGAGAAGGTCGTCATGCGTCTGCTCGATCGCGACAATTTGATGCTCGACATGACGCGGCTCGGCTTCGAAGCCGACTCGCTGCGCAAGTTCGAGGCAGCGATCTTGAAACCGTACGGCATGGTGCTGGTCACCGGACCCACCGGCTCCGGCAAGACGAATACGCTCTACTCTGCGCTGCAGCGAATCAACACCACCGAGGTCAACATCATCACCGCCGAGGACCCCGTCGAGTTCAACTTGGTGGGCGTCAATCAGGTGCAGATGAAGGAGCAGATCGGGCTCAATTTCGCCGCCGCCTTGCGCTCGTTCTTGCGTCAGGATCCGAACATCATCCTGGTCGGCGAGATCCGCGACTTCGAGACCGCCGAGGTCGCCATCAAGGCGGCCATGACGGGTCACCTCGTGCTTTCGACCCTGCACACCAACGACGCCCCCTCTTCGATCAACCGGCTGATGAACATGGGCATCGAGCCCTTTCTCGTCGCCACCTCGGTGCACCTGATCGCCGCGCAGCGCCTGGTGCGGCGCATCTGCGGTTCGTGCAAGGAGCCGATCGAGATGCCCCCGGCAGCGCTTGCCAACCTCGGCTTCTCCGAGCGCGAGGTCCGCTCGCTCCGCCTCTTCCGCGGCCGCGGCTGCGAACGGTGCAGCAACACCGGCTACAAGGGGCGCGTCGCGCTTTACGAAGTCATGGAGATCAACGACGATATCCGCGAGCTGGTCCTCTCCGGTGCTTCGGCCTTGGAGCTGCGCGCCAAGGCGGTGGAGAACTCCATGCTGACTCTGCGCGGGTCTGGCTTGCAGAAGATCCGCGACGGCCTGACCACGGTCGACGAGGTCGTTCGGGAAACCGTCCTTTAGACCGCTTCGTCGACCGGGCGTCGGCAGCCTTGCGCCGCTACTTCGTCTTCTGTTTTCTCGCCGCTTTCCGACTGCTCGGATCGCTCTGCTATCGCGCCCACTCCCACTGGCTCGGAAATCCACCGCCCGATCGCTGGCGCGGTATCCGCGTTGTCTGCTTCCTCAATCACACCAGCCTCTTCGAGTGGCTCTACATCATGGTAGCCCCCTCGAGCTTTCTCTGGCGGGCTGCCGTCCACGGCGTCGTGCCGGCGGCGGAGAAGACGCTGCGACGACCCTTGGTGGGCTTCTTCTTCCGCAGCTTGGCGGCGCACGTGGTTTCGATTACCCGCGAACGCGATCACACGTGGCGCGAGGTCCTAGGCCGCATCGACCCCGACTCGATGGTCTTGATCCTGCCCGAGGGGCGGATGATGCGCAAGAGCGGTCTCGACGCGAGCGGCCAGCCGATGACCGTTCGCGGCGGCATCGCTGACATCCTGGAGGCGGTTCCCGGCGGCCGCATGCTCCTGGCCTACAGTGGCGGCCTGCACCACGTGCAGGCTCCCGGAGACCGCTGGCCTCGACTGTTCCGGACGATTCGCATGAATCTCGAGGTCGTCGACATCGAAGCCTACCGATCCGAGCGGCGAGCTGAGGCGGCGGCCGCCGGGATCGCCTTCAAACGGGCGGTGGTCACCGACCTCGAGCACCGGCGCGACCGCTCGTGCCCAACGTTCGAGAATCTGGCGCGCCAGCGAGCGGGCTCGCCCTACACCGGGTCCACCTGAAGGCTCTCGGGCCCGGAATTGCGGGACGCCCAGCGCCTTACTTGACGATCAGAGTCCCCTTCATGCCGCCGATGAAATGGCCCGGGAAGGTACAGAGATAGACGTACTCCCCGGGCTCCTTCGGCGCCGTGAAGGTGATCTTGACGGTCTCGCCACCGCCTGCCAGGCCGGTCGCGGCGAGCACGAACTTCTTCTTCGCCGCCGGAATGTAGTCCGTCTTCCGCGCCATCGCCGCGTCCATGACGAAGGCGTCCACGGGCGCCGCTTTCGCTAACAGCACGAAGTTGTGCGCCATCTCCTGCTTGGACATGTTGGAGATCGCGGTGAGCTGGATCTCGATCGACTCGCCGGGCTTGGCTTCGATCTTCTTGACGTCGTACTGCATGGCGTCCAGTCCCTTGAGCTTGACGACGCGCGGCTCGGCTGCGAAGGAGGCAGCGGCAAGAAGCGACGTCAACGCGACGAGTACTACCAGGCGAAGCGACGAGCGGTGGGTGAACATCGTTTTGCTCTCCATTTCGAGATCGATTCTAGCTTGCCTCGCGCGTCGGGCTACACGCCGAGCGCGAGCCGTTCGGCCAGTACCTTCGGTAGTCCAGCCTTGAGGATTCGCTGCTGCGCCCGCGCGATCGGGTAGTCGACGCGGTACCAGCGCACGACCCGGCGCTCGGTGTCGTAGGTCATGTACGAGGCCCGGGGATCGCGATCGCGTGGCTGCCCGATCGAGCCGGGATTGACGAGATAGCGCACTCCTGGCTCTAGCCGAATGCTCCCGCTCGGACCGCGCAGGAGCGCCACTCTGGTCTCGTTGCCGCGGGAGACGAAGACGGACGGAATGTGAGTGTGCCCGAAGAACACCAGGTCGCCCTCGAATCGCGACAGAATTTCCCAAGCGTCGAAGATCGAGAGCACGTACTGATCCTCGTCGAGCGGCGAGCCGTGGCAGATCCAGAAGCCCTCCGGTAGCGCGATCGGCCCTTTCTCGAGCTCGCGCACGAAGCGCAGATTCGACGGGGCCAGATGCTGCGTCGTCCAGCGCGCGGCGGTCAGCGCCGCTTGATTGAAGTTCGAACCGTTTTCGATCTCCGACGCGACTTTGTCGTGATTGCCGCGCACCTTGAAGACCGGTCCCGGCAAACCGCGAATCGCTTCGACGACCTGGTTCGGACCGGCACCGTAACCGACCAGATCGCCGAGCACGAGGTGGGCATCGATGCGCTTGCGGCGCACCCGGCGCAAGACCGTCGAGAGCGCCTCCGCATTGCCGTGCATGTCGGAGATGATCAGGTACTGCACTTCGCCTCCGACAGTGCCAAGGCGAGACGGGAGGTGACTTCCTCCGGCGTCTCGGTAGGACCGACCTCCAGGATCAGGTCGGCGCGGCGGTACACCGGCAATCGCTCCCGGTAGAGATCGAACGCTGCCGCTTCGTCACGAAACAGCGGCCGGTCGTCCTTGCCCAGCGCTCCGATTCTGCGCACCAGCGTCGCGAATGCCGGGCTCAACCAGACCAGGAGACCCCGGGCGCGGAGCTCGTCGAGCACGCCGGGCAGACCGAGCGTTCCTCCGCCGAGCGCCACGACGACCGGATCCAGCTCCAGCGCCGCGCGGAGCGCCGTGTGCTCTCGGGCGCGAAACTCCGCCTCGCCCTGGCGAGCGAAGATCTCGCGCACCGAGAGGCCGGCGCAGCTCTCGACTTCGGCGTCGAGGTCGACGAACGGAATCTCCAGCCGCTCCGCGATCCGTTTCCCCACCGAGGTCTTGCCGGCGCCCATGAATCCGGCCAGGAAGATCCTCAACCCGCCTCCGTAGGCGTGCTCATGCGCCTACCGCCGATCTCTCCCGTCGCGCGAAGAACCCTTCGAGAAAGCGCGTCGAGAGCCGACCGGAGCGGAACACCGGATCGCGGAGAATCTCGCGATGCAGCGGAATCGAAGTCTTGACCCCTTCGATGACGAAGAAGTCGAGGGCGCGCAACATGCGGGCGATCGCCTCCTCGCGGTCGCGCCCATGCGCGATCAGCTTCGCCACCAAGGAGTCGTAATGGGGCGGCACTACGTAGTCCTCGTAACCGTGCGTGTCGACCCGTACACCCGGCCCTCCGGGGGGATGGAAGGTCACCAACTTTCCCGGCGAGGGAGCGAAGGTGCGCGGGTCCTCCGCGTTGATCCGACACTCGATCGCGTGCCCTCGTGGATGCAATCCCGACGGAATGCGGAGCGGCTCCCCCGCGGCCACCGCGATCTGGAGCTTGACCAGATCGATCCCAGTCACCATCTCGGTGACCGGGTGCTCGACCTGGATACGGGTGTTCATCTCCATGAAATAGAAGCTGCCGTCGTGGTCGAGGAGGTACTCGATGGTTCCCGCGTTTTGGTAGCCCACGCGCTCACAGAGCCGAATCGAAGCCTCTCCCATCGCCTTGCGCAGCTCCGGCGTCAGGGCCGGAGACGGCGCCTCCTCGATCAGCTTCTGGTGACGACGTTGGATGGAGCACTCCCGCTCGCCGAGATGAATCAGGTTGCCGAGCGCGTCGCCGAAGACCTGGAATTCGATGTGTCGCGGCTCTTCGAGGAACTTCTCGAGGTAGATCGAGCTGTCCGAGAACGCCTTCTCCGCCTCGGCCGCCGCGGTCTCGAAGGCGCGCTGCAGCTCCTCGCTGGAGCGCACGATGCGCATGCCGCGGCCGCCGCCGCCGGCCGAAGCCTTGAGGATGACTGGAAAGCCGACGGCGCCCGCCAAGCGCTGGGCCTCCTCGGGCGAGCTCAGCGGATCGCTGCTCCCGGGAAGAACCGGGATGCCGATTTCGACCGCGATCTGGCGTGCTCTTGCCTTGTCGCCCATCAGCCGGATGACCGCCGGCGGTGGACCGATCCAAGTTAGGTTGCACTCGGCGAGCATCTCGGCGAAGTTGGCGTTCTCGGAGAGAAAGCCGTAGCCGGGATGGATCGCATCGGCGCCGGTGATCTCCGCCGCGGAGATAATGGCTGAGCTGTCGAGATAACTCTCTTGCGACGCCGGAGGTCCGATGCAGACGTCTTCGTCGGCGTAGGTGACGTGCAAGCTGTCGCGATCGGCGGTGGAATGGACCGCCACGGTCGGGATTCCGAGCTCTCGGCAGGCCTGGATGACGCGGAGGGCGATCTCGCCTCGGTTGGCGATCAGAATCTTGCGAAACATCGACTCGCTGCTCGAATCTCAGTCGGGGTGCAAACCGAACAACGGCTCACCGTACTCGATCGGCTGCGCGTTCTTCGGGTAGATCTCGGCGACGACGCCGTCGATGTCGCATTCGATTTCGTTCATCAATTTCATCGCCTCGACGATGCACAGCACCTGGCCCTTGCGGACGCGATCTCCGACCCGGGCATACGGCGGCGACTCCGGGCTCGGCGCCGTGAAAAAGGTACCGACGATAGGCGAGGTGACGACGTGGAGCTCGACGGCGGCTGGAGGAACCGAGCTCGCAACCGACGCCGCCTCGGTCCGCTCGTTGGTCACCATCGAAAGAGGCGAAACCGGCTCGACCGCGGCGCCTGATGGCCAAGGAGCTGCGACGGGCTCGCGCGCCGTAGCATCGGGTCCGGCGGAGAGACGCAGCCGAAAGCCGGCCCGCTCCAGCTCGAGCTCGCGTAGGCGGTGCCTCGCGACGAGCTCGACGAGTTCTTTGATCTGTTCGAACGTCAGCATGGTGGGCTCGGCTCAGTCCAGCTCGTCCTCGAAGAGCAGCGCGGCGCGCTTGAGCTCGAATCGAGCTCTCCCGAGCGAGGTCTCGGGCGAGAGCGCGGCCAGAATCCAGTAGCCGGCGCTGATGCGGCTCAAGAGGTAGACGATGCGATCCCCGGCGACTGTGAACTGCCGAAGCTCGCCGACCGAGAGCTCGCGCTGCTCCTTGTCGATCGATCGCGCCAGCGACACCATCTCTGCCGCCACCGTTTCGAGGTCGAGATCTCGCGCGGCACTCACCGACTCCACCGGGATGCCGTCGTTGGCGACCAGCGATACCGCGACGGCACCGTCGATCCGACTGCTGACCGCGTTCAGACGTTCAAGAAACACGAGCCCTCGCTCGACTGCGCTGGATTCTGACCAGATAGGCGCGCAACGTCTCGACCTTGCGTTGGGTCAGGCCGCCGCCGGGGCGAACGCGGCGAAACCCTACCGCGGTCTCCTCCGCCGCGGCGGCACGCCGTCGCCCGACCTCGCCCAAGCCGGCGTGCGCCACGTCATCGTCGGGCCGCGCGGCGAGCACGGCGCGGTACTCCACCTCGGCCTCCGCGAGGTGCCCCTGCCGCAGGTAGAGCTCGGCTAGCGTCGAGCTGCTCGCCAACGCCTGCGCCGGCGCAACCTCGGGAGCGACAGCCCCCGGAGCGCCCGCCGCGTCGCTTTCAGACACCAGCTCGAAGCGCGGTTCGAGCTCCGCCGACGGTGGCTCGTCGATCCGCCCCGCGAGGAGCTCGGCCAACGGCTCCTCGAGCGTCTCCTCGATCGGTTCGCGATCGACCTCGCCGCCGTAGCCCAGGGTGGAGAAGAGCTCGAAAGCAGGCTCTGCTGGCGCGAGATCCGACGCTTCGATCTCGAACGTTGGCGCCTCGAGCTCGGCCGCCAAGAGCTCGAGGGTCGCCTCGCGAAAGACGATCGGAGGAGCGAACGGCTTGGCCGCGGCCGGCGCGGCGACGGGCGGGCGAGCGAAGACGCCTTGCGCCTCCAGATAGCGCGCGATCCGGCGCGCCGCATCGGTCGGCTCGTAAAGGACGCCGAACGGCTCGCTGCTCGACCTCGAGGCGCTGTCGCGAACCGCGACTGCTGCGACCGGAATGTCGGACACCAGAGGCGCTCGACGTGCTGCTGCGAAGAGGTCGATCGCGGGCAGCTCGGCCGGCGGCGAGAGATCGAAGACCGTCTCGGCGTCCGACGAGAGCGCGGGAGGCGCTGGCGTGTCCGCAGCGACGGGCAGCGGCCAGGCGATCTCCGACGGAGTCGCCTCAGCGCTGACGTCGGCGCTTTCGTCGGATAGTACCGGCGCCTCGCCCCGTTCGAGCACGTCGATTCGATGCTCCATCGCCTCGATTTCGGCGTCGCTGTCTTGCAGGATGCGATAGATGTCGAGCCGCCCCCGGGCGCTCGCGGCGTCGCCCATCCGGATCCAGCCCTCGACGAGCAGCTTATTGGCGACCGCTTGGGTCGGATCGCGCTCCAGCGCCCGCTCGAGGACGGTGATCGCGCGCAGCGGCTCGCCACTTTCGAGCAGCACGCGGCCGAGCGCCACGTGGCCCGAGATCGAGTTGGGGTTATGCGTGAGCCCCTCCTCGAGGACGCGAACGGCGCGCGCCAACTCGCCCGCGCGGCGCAGCTCGTCGGCCAGCTGCAGGAAGACCCGTGGCGAGCGGTCCTCGCGCCACCGCGCCTCGAGCTCACTCAACCTTCCACTGGAACCGTTCTCGGGCACCACTCCTCCGGCGCCTCGGGGGCCAGAGCCGGCCTGAGGCGGTCGAGCTGCAAATCAGACCGGTCAATCTAGCATACGGCCTGCAATCACCGCGGTCTGGCGCGCCGAGTCCAGCGCCGGACTTCGCCAAAAACCGAAGACCGGAGCCACCGAGTTGCTGGCGGTCTCCGGTCTTCCTTCCTGGAACCGCTGGGCTCTGGTCCGCCCAACAGCACCCGTTCTACTACGGCAGCGGGATCGGCACGCTCTTCGTTATCGAGCTGAATCCTGCGAGATTTGTCACTGTGAGAGTGACAGGACAGAACGGTCCGCCACAAGGAGCGGGCAGGGTGGAGAAGTCGATTCCCGCCGGATTCTGCGCAATCGAGTCGACGAGGGGTGCGGCGCCGCTATCGAAATCCCACGCGAAGGTGTTGCTACCTCCTCCGGTCGAGAGATCGACGAAGTTGACGACGTCCGTCCCGCTCGCGCCGTTGAACGAGAAGTCGGCCACCGGCGGCCGCACGATCGTAATCGTGACGGTCGAGGTGTCCGGTCCGCCCGGGGTCGTGATCGTCGCGGTGATCGTGAACGAGTTCGTCGGATGCGTGTTGACCTCGCCCGCAGTAACGGTAATGCCCGAATCAGCGCTGCCGCTGCCGAGCGGGTCCGCCGTCGTTCCGAGCGGTCCGGTCTCTTCCACCGCATCGTCGAGCAATCCGAGCTGGGTCGAGAACGACACGTTGACCCCGTCCAGAGGATCACCGAACTGATCGGTGACGACGGCATCTAGATCGACGGCCTCGGCGGTCCCGTCGTCGACGATGAAATCGACATTCGACTGGAGCACCACGTTGGTCGGCACGAGCGGTACGTCACGCAGGATGGTGATCGTCACGGTAGACGTATCCGTGCCGGTCGAGGTCGTGATCGTCGCTGTGGCGGTGAAACTGTTCGTCGGGTGAGCCGCCAACTGGGCGTCGGTCAAGCTGACGCCGGAGTCGGCCAATCCGCCCGCGGCGGTCAGCACGACTTGAGTCACCACCGTACCGAGCTGCGAGGTGAAGGTGACGTTGACGCCGTTCAGCGGATCGCCGAACTGATCGGTGACCAGCGCGTCGAGGTCGACGACCTCCGGGTCGCCGGTGACGCCGTCCTGTGGCACCGTGGTCGGCGACGCCGTGAGCTCGACGTTGGTCGGCACCGGATCGGTGCCGCGGATGATTGTGATGGTCACGGTCGAAGTATCCGTACCGGACGCGGTCGCGATGGTAGCCGTGACGGTGAACGAGTCGGTCGGATGCCCGGCCAGCTGGGGATCCGTCAGGCTGACGCCGGAGTCGGCCAATCCGCCCCCGGCGGTCAGCACGACGAGCGGCGCTACCGTTCCGAGCCCGGAGCTGAAGGTGACATTGATGCCGTTCAGCGGGTCGCCGAACTGATCGGTGACCAAGGCATCCAGGTCGATCACCTCCGGATCGGCGCCATCTTCGGGAACCGAGCTCTTGTCCACCGTGAGCAGGACGTTCGCCGCCACCGGGTCTTCCGGTCCGCGGATGATGGTGACTTCGAAGTTCGCCGAAGCCGTGCCGCCGATGATGCCGAGGGTCGCCGTGACGGTGAACGAGCTGCCTGTCACCGCCAGCATGTCGGCGAGCGTCACCTCCAGCAGGTCGCTCGCCTTGCCGACGGAGCTGGTCTTGATGATGGCGCCGCCCGAGTCGAGCGTGCCGGCATCGGACGAGAAGATGATGTTGCCACCCTTGAACGGCTTGCCTACGGTATCGAAGACCGTCGCCGTAACGAGGAGCTTGTCGGCACCTGTCGCCGGATCCTCCTCGTCGACGAACGAGGGCACTACCGTGAGCAGAATCGTGCTCGCCCCCGGCGTCGGCGGCGGCGGAATTGCCGCGGCCCTGATGATGATCTCCACCAGGTCGATGGCGCCGTTCAGCTCAGCTTGGACGTTCGCCGTGCCGGCTACCGCACCCGGGAAGAGAACAAGCGTGGCCACTCCACCGAAGGTCACGACGTCGAGGGTCTGCGGGCCAGCGACGCTGTCGAATGCGCCCAGGTCCGTGGTCATGGCGATCTTGGTGCCGTCCGCCACCGGCAGACCGCTCTCGGCGAACTTGGCGACTACCTTGAGATTCGCCGTGTCGGAGCCCTCGGCCACCAGCAGCGTGTCGTCGGTCGTCAGATCGAGGATGATCTCGGAGATCGGTTCGATGCGGATGTCGAGCAGGTCGACCACGCCGTTCAGCTCGGCACGAATGCGAGCCAGGCCGCCGACAGTGCCCGGGAAGAAGATCGCCGTGCCGGTACCGCCGAGCATTTCGAGCAGGAGGGTCCGCCCACCGGAAGCGCTGTTGAATGACCCTAGGGTCGTGCTCAGGCTGACGATCGTGCCGTCGCGCACCGGCGCGCCGCTGTCGGCGAACTTCGCCACTACAGCGAGCTTGGCCGTTGTCGACCTCGTCGAGTCCAGCGAGGTCTTGTCGCTGGTCAGGTCGAGGAAGAGAAAGATCGGCGTGACGGGCGTCGCCGGAGTGCCGGCCGGGAGCTTGTTCTCGCTTCCCGTGCACCCGACTCCAATCAGCAGAGCGGTGGCGATAGCGAGCTTCGAGAGCTTCGAGATCCTATTCAACATGGATGTTCTCCGCGCTCCTGGGGGGCGCCGTCTCACACTTCCGGAACGAGTTCGAGGGTGAAGAAGGCGGGTTCGGACTCCGCGACGTCGCCCGAAATCGTCCTGCCGAAGAACTGAATTCCAACTCTCACCCGGATGATCGTGCTGCCGGTCTCGGGATCGAACCCCAGCTCCCGCAGGTCCTTGATCGGCTGGTTGTTGAACTGGTCGGGACGCATGAAGGGACCGTTGTCGAGCTGGAAGGTGCCGCCGGCCTCGACAGTGCCGAAGATGAAGTTCTTCAAGCGCGGCGGCGTGCGGGTGCCGAAGTCGTCACGCGCGAAGGTGACGTCGTAGCTTTCGATCTCGACTGTCATCAGCTCGCTGACTGGTTGGCCGGAGTTCTTGACGATCGAGGTGACCGTGATCGATTCGATCTGGGCATAGAAGTCCGCCGGCAAGCCGGAGCCCTCGCGGCCGAACGAGTCGACGACCAGCGGCAGGCCGTTGAAGTCGGAGACGCTGAGCAGGATCCCTCCGTCATCGGCCTTGTCGGTCCGCGTCTCGCAACCCAGGATGGCGAGCAGGGTCAACGCGAGAGCGGAGATTCGGGTGTGGCGGTTCATGGCGATGGCTCTCCTGTCCGACTCAGAGTTTGATCACTCGCGGACTGACGAAGATTAGGAGCTCGTCGTTGTCGCTGCGCGCTCGGCGGTTCTTGAACAGGTGGCCCAGAAGCGGCACGTTCGACAGCCCGGGTACACGGTCTTGGCCCTGGTCGGAGGTGACCTTGTAGATGCCACCGATGACTGTCGTGCCGCCGTCGCGCACGATAACGCGCGTCTTGGCGTCCTTGGTCGAGATCGGCGCCCCGGACGAGCCCGCGATCTGAAACGCGAACTGCGGCTCGCGCTTCTGAACGTCGATATCGAGTAGCACGGTTCCTTCCGCGGTCACGTGCGGCGTCACTCTCAGCTGCAGCGTGGCATTCACGAACTGTACCGAAACCGTGTTGTTGGCGACGGTCTGGATCGGGATCTGGAGGCCGCTCTGGATATTCGCGGCATTGTTGTTGAGCGTGACGATCTTGGGCGCCGAGAGCACATTGATCAGACCCTCGGCTTCGGCGACCTGGAGGCGCGCGTTGAGCGTGAAAGTGTCGAGCACGTTTCCGAGCGCCAGATTGATAAAGCCGTTTGCTCCCCCCGAGAGCAGCTCGATACCCCCCGTGCTGGCCCCGTGGTAGGGGAACTGCAGCCCAGTCGTGTTGCCGTGCGCCTGGTCGGCGATGGCGGTATACCCCCAAGCGACACCGAGCGAGCGCGAGAACTGCTTGGTGGTCTCGATGATCTTGGCCTCGATCATCACCTGCGGCTCCGGCGTGTCGAGAGTCTCGATGATCGCCAACACGGTGTCGATGTAGTTCGGGAGCTCCTTCAGGATGATCGTGTTGGTCCGCGCGTCGACGACCACCGTGCCGCGCGCCGACATGACGCCGGCGCCGCCCCCGAGGAGACTGGCGATCTCCGTTGCCGTCGAGTAGCTGATCCGCTTGACGACGGTTCGGAGCGGGATCGACAACGCCTGCGCCGCCACCAACGACTGCGTCCTCTTCGCCTCCTCCTCGAGGACGCTCAAGGGGGCAACGCGCATGATGTTGCCTTCGAGCTCGTAGCCCAGCCCGTTGATCTTGAGAATCTGATCCAGCGCCTGATCCCACGGAACCTTCTCGAGCTCGACGGTGACCGTGCCGCGAACGCCAGGTTGGATGACGACGTTGAGCCCGGTGATCTTGGCGAACGCGCGCAGTACCTCGGTAATCTCGTTGTCGCGCAGGCTGAGACTGATCGGCTCGCCGGTGTACTCTTTTTGGCCTCTTATCTGGGTCTGTCCGGCGACGAACGCCGGCGTAAGCCGCGGAACCCCCGGCTCGGGCTGCGCCTCGGGCTTGACGTCTTGCGCTTCGAATTCGGCAACCCCCAACGAGACTGGGGGCACAGCCGAGGGCGCTGGCGTCGCCGCGGCAGCGAAAGACTCGACATCCGTTGTCGGTGCAAAGGAAGGTTGCAACGGTGCGGGTGCCGGTGGCGCCAACGAGACCACGGGCGGAACGACGACGGCGGGCGCCGTACGAGCTGGCTCCGACTCCCGCATTTCGACAGCGTCGACCGCGAGCTGGCCTCCAAAGCGGACGAGGAGACCCTGCGCGGTCCGTTCGATCGCCGGGACGGCGGGCGACCGCAGATCGAAAACGACCCGCGAGACCGGTTCGGGAGCAGTCTTGAACTGCGAGACGCGGACCCGCGTCAAGGCGCCGTCTTCGACCTCGATCGAACCGCGGTCGGTGCGGTTCAAGACCCCCTCGAGGTCGATGACGAAGCGCTCCGGGTTCTCCAACCGGAAAGTCGAGTAGGCGAACTCGCCGTTGCCGGCGATCTGCACGGTCGCGTCACCGATGGGCGTGATCTGGCGCAGCTCGGAGGCCCGCAAGGCGCTCGACGCCGGCACAACGACCGGTGCGTCTGCCGTTCCCGTGTAAGCCGTCGCGCTCGCCAGCGCCGATTCCTCGATTGTCGCTGGCGCCTCGATCGGTTCGGCGTAAGCGAGTGGTTCGATCACCGGCTCGGCCTCCGCCACACTGATCGGTTCCGAGGGCGCCAGCGGCGGCAGCGGAGCCGGAGAAAGCGGCGCGGTGACCGCGGCGAGGGGAATCAGCGCAGAAGGCGCCTTCGCCGCGAACTCCTGACCGCTCGGCGTCAGGTCGATGCGCAGCGTCGAGCCGCGCACGTCGAGGCGATGCTCGCTCTCGATTCGAGTCGCGATAACCAGCCGAGTCAACGGCCGCGCCTCCGAACCGCTGCCCGAGATTCGCACCGACGAGACCAGGCCGCTGGCGTAGGCGCGGTTGACGAGCTCGGACGCCGGGCGCGAATTAGGAAGCTCTACAACCAAGTTGCCGGGATCGTCGCGATAGGTCGTCCACACCAGAGGACCGTTCGAAACCACTTCGATCCAGGCGCCGGGCGCCGCATCGAAGACTTCGAGAATCGCGATCTCGGCGACCGCCGCCTCTGCCGCTGTCGAGGCAATGGCCGCGTTGCTCGACGAGGCGGCGGAGTCCGCTTCTCTCGACCCCACCGACGCGCATCCCCAAACGAGGACTGCCGCCACGGCGACGAGCCCGAACCGGTTCGTTCGTAGCATCCCTTTCCCCTTCACCGCGTCACCCATTTCGTCCGCCTCCGTAGCGTCGCACTCTAGACATCACGCCCGGCTATGGGAGGAGCTTCTTGACCACTTCTCGGAACGGCTTGACGACCGTCGGGTCATTGACGATCTGCCGGAAGACCACTTCATTCTTCTCGATGCGGAGCACGTCGCCGTCGTAGACCTGCTCCCCTTCTCGCACGAGGTAGTTCTTCTGCTGGTTCTGTACCGCGATCTGTGCGACGTAGCCCTTCGAGGTGCGAAAGATCCCTCGAATCTCGATCTCGTCGATCAGTGCCCCGGGAACGCCCTCGGGCCGCTTCGCATCCTTCTGCTGAACGCGGAGGAGCAGCGACTGAAACGGGTCGCGGCGGTTGGCAGGGTCGTAGCTGGAGACCACTCCCTGCAAAACCGCCTCCTCGCCCTCCAGCATCTCCTCGATCTTCGCCGCGGCCTCCGGGGTCGGGGTCGAGCCTCCGCCGACCACCGGCTCGGGAGCCGGCTGCTGCGCCAGAGCCATGGAAGCGATCAGCATCCACGACGCGGAAGCGAAGCGCCGATACATTCGTCGTCTCTCCGTCGCCGCAGCGTACGGAATCAGTGCGCAACAGCGAGCCATGTTCATTGACCTGCCCCCACCGGCGCCGCTGGCGCCGGTGGCGGCGTCTCCTTGTAGATAAAGGTCCGGGCGATGAAATTCGAGGAGACGGTGTGCTCGCCTGCACGATTCGTAGTGGTAATTCTGAGGTTGTCGATGTTGATGATTCGCGAGAAACGACCGATGCGGTCGAAGAACATCGCCAGCTTGTGGTAGCTGCCGGTCAGGTTCACCGTAATCGGCCACTCGCTGTAGAACTCCCGGTCGACGAAGTTGCCGGGCGTGAACCGAAGCAGCGAGAAGTTCCCTTGCTCGGCCAACTGGCGGATTCGGCGCAACAGCTCCGGCGTGTTGCGGCGAGCGGGCAGTATGCGCAGCAACTTCTCCAGCTCCAGCTCCAAGCGACGAACCTCTTCGCGGAATTGCGGCAGCTTCTCCTTCGCCGCGCGCCCCTCCTGGATCTTCGCCTGCAGCTCGGTGATCTTCTGGTCCTGGGCTTGCATCCGTTCGTAACGCGGTTTCGCCATGAAGTAGTAGAAGGCTCCGAGCAGCACCACCGCGACGACTCCGCCCAACGCGATGCCGTGCCACCAGGGCTTCCCTTCGAGACCGGTTTGCATCGCCATGGCGTCACTCCGCTCCGCGGTCGGGCGCAACCTGCGCCGGAGCTCTCGTCGCTACGGTGCCCGCTCGAGCCGCTCCGGCGGCGGAACTGGCCGCGGCGACCGGCGCCGGCTTCACGAACGAGTAGCCGAGGTTGAGACGGAAGTTGTAGACCCCGCTCGGCCCTCCGGCGCCGAGCGTCGTGTCCTCGAGAATCGGCTCCGAGAACGGTTCGACGGCATCGAGGTTGTCGATGAAGTTCGCCACCGCCGACATGTTGAATGCGACGCCGTTGAAACTGATCGCGTTCGCACTGACGTCCATGCTGGTCAGCCAGAGCAGCTCGGGCAGGGCACGCGAGACCTCGTCCATGATCTGTACCGGGCCGCGCTGGTTGTTCTTCAGGTCAGTGATGATCTGGACCTTGCGCGCCAGCTCGTCCCGCCGGCGCTTGAACTCTTCGACCTCCTTGATGACCTGCTGGAGCTCGTCGACCTCTTTTTGCGCGATCTGGATCTCGTCGTCCTTACGCTCGATCTTCTTCTCCATCAGGTAGTACCAGATCGCGGCGGAGATCACGCTCGCCACCCCGATCGCCAGCAAGCCGAAGTTGGCGGCGTTGGCACCGGAGAGCTGCAGCAAAGGCTGCTTCGCCTTGCGCGAGATGATCGGGCGCTTACCTTCGGCCAGAAGATTGATCTTGACCATCGTCAATCTCCCTGCTTCCGCATCGCCAGCCCGATCGCCACCGCCAACATCGGCGAGATCGACCGCAACCACTCGCGATCGAAGTCGCCCTCGCGATGATGGACTCTGCGTAGCGGATCCAGCATCTCGGTCGGCACCCCGAACCGTTCGCGCAGAACCTGCTGCAAGTTCGGCGTTAGGGCGCACCCTCCAGAGAGAACAATCTCGTCAACCGGCCCCTCCGAAGAAGTCGCGGCGAAGAAGTCGAAGGTCTTCTGGATCTCGGAAGCCAGCTCCCCGGAGATGCTGTCGAGAATAGTGCGCGCGTCGGAGGGCTGATAGCGCTCGACTGCTTGGCCGCGCTTCAAGCGCTCAGCCTGCTCGAACGAGAGGTTGAACTCGCGCTGGAGCGCCTCGGTAAACTGGTTGCCGCCCGCCGAGATGTCGCGCCAGAACGAGGTCTGCCCGCGCACCAGCACGTTGATATTGGTGACGCTGGCACCGATATTGACCAGCGCCACCACCTTCAGTGGATCGATCTCGTAGTTGACCTCGTAAGCGTTCTGGACCGCGAAAGCGTCGACGTCGACCAGCACCGGGGTCTTGCCCGCCTGGCTGATGACCGAGACGTAGTCGTTGACCTTGTCGCGCTTGACGGCCACCAGGAGAACGTCCATGTTCTCCCCACCCGAGACGCCCTCCGACAGGACCACGTAGTCCAATCGAACGTCGTTGATATCGAACGGGATGTACTGCTCGGCCTCCCAGCGGATCTGCTCCGACAGGTCCTCGGCCGCCATGGCCGGAATCGAGATCTTCTTGATGATGACCGAGTGACCCGAGAGCGAGGTCGCGTAGTCCTGGAGCTTGGTTCCAGTCGCTTCGTTGAGGCGATGGATGGCGTCGACGACGAGCGAGGAGTCCATGATCGAACCGTCAACGATCGCCTCGGGCGACAGCGGTTCGACTCCGAGGCGCTGGAGCCAGAATTCGCCCTTGCGCTCCTTGAGCTCGACAAGCTTCATCGCGGAGCTGCCGATGTCGAGACCCACCAGGCCCTTCGAACGCGCAAACAGCACGGTGCGATCTACCCCCTCTCCATCGAGTTCGGCGACCCCCAATCAGACTGGGGGCGCAGCAGCTCTCTACGCCTTGAACCGTCGAGCAACGTAACAGCAACCCCAAGGCCTGTCAAGCGAATGGACCGCTGGCTGCCCAAGCCCCTGTGCAGGACTCCACAACCCTACAAAGGCCATCGAAGCTCGTTCTACGAGCACTCCCTTCTTCCTCTTCTTCCTTCGCCGAGTTGTTGCTCGGGCGGCAGCGAAGTACAATGAGCAGCTCGTCGGTACCATCCATCGCCAGGAGCCCCGCATGGCCAAGAGATGTGAATTCTGCGCGAAATCGACCGCCACAGGTCGTCAGATCAGCCACGCGCATAACGTTACCGCGCGCACCTTCGAACCTAATTTGCGCTCGGTTAAAGCGGTGATCGACGGCACCGTGCGAACCGTTCGAGTCTGCGCGCGCTGCCTGCGGAGCGGGCTCCTCAAGCGCCCGGTCTCGCGCAAGCGGATCCTCGCCGAGCTCGCCGCCGGCTCCTGAACCGGGCAGCCCGAAACCGATTCGGCGGCCTACCCCGTAGTTCCCGACCGGCTGCTCGATCCCGACATTCTGCGATTGACCTCGAGCACGCCGGGAAGACTGCGTAGCGCCTGGCGAACGCGGTCGAGGTGGGCGCGATCGTGCACGTCGACGACGAGCTCGATGTTGCCGCGCCCCGGCCGCTGCGTGTCGGCCTCGATCTGCCGGATGTTGGTATCGAGCTTGGCGATCGCCTCGGTGAGCTTGGCGAGCATGCCGTGCCGATCTTCGGTTTCGAGCACTAGGGCCACCGCGTAGAGCCCGCCCTTCTCCTCGGCCCAGGCGACCTCGATCTCGCGCTCTGGGTTGTAGAGCAAATTCTTGACGTTCGGGCAGTCGACCGAATGTACCGAAATGCCGCGACCACGCGTCACGTAGCCGACAATCTCCTCCCCGGGAACGGGCTTACAGCAGCTGGCGAGCACGACCAGGAGATCCCCCTCCCCACGCACCAGAACCGGACCCGCGGGGGCGCCGTCGACTAGCCGATCGAAGACCCGCCGCAACCTGCCGGGCTCCGCCGGCGGCGACGAGACCTGCTCGGGCGCCAACGCGCGGGCGACGATCTGCGCCGCCGACGCCTTGCCGTAGCCGAGCCGGGCCAGCAGATCCTCGGGTCGGGCCAGACCGAGCTCGTGGAGCAGCGCCTTGAAGCGCTCGCCGCCCAAGACCTCCTTCGGCGAGACTCGGAACCGCTGCAACTCCTTCTCGAAGAGGCGCCGTCCGACCTCGATCGCCTGCTCGGTCTGCTGGGTGTTGATCCAGTGCCGGATCCGAGTCTTGGCCTTGGAGGTGACCACGAAACCGAGCCAGTCACGACTCGGGCGTCGGCTCGGACTGGTCGAGATCTCGACCACGTCGCCGGTCCGAAGTGGCGTGCGCAGCGGCACCAGACGGCCGTTGACTCGCGCGCCGGTGCAGTGGTGGCCGAGATCGGTGTGGATGCGGTAAGCGAAATCGAGCGGCGTGGCGTCGCGCGGCAGGGAGAAGACATCGCCCTTGGGAGAGAAGACGTAGACCTCGTCCGGGTAGAGGTCGAGCTTGAGGGACGAGAGGAAGGTGCGCGAATCGCTCGCGTCGGTCTGAAACTCCAGCAGCCTGCGCAGCCAACCGACGGCCTCGTCTTTCCCAACGCCTTCAGCCCTGCCTTCCTTGTAACGCCAGTGCGCCGCGATCCCCTGCTCCGCAACGAGGTCCATCTCGCGAGTGCGGATCTGGACCTCGAACGGCTGGCCGCCCGAGCCGAGAACCGTGGTGTGGAGGGACTGGTAGAGATTCGGCTTCGGCATCGCCAGGTAGTCCTTGAAGCGACCCGGAATCGGTCGCCAGCTCTGATGGACGGTGCCGAGCGCCGCATAGCAATCGCGCACGTTGGTAGTAACGACGCGATAGGCGAGATAGTCGTAGAGTTCCGAGATGTCGATGTCCTGTCGGCGCAGCTTGCCGAAGATCGAGTAGTAGCGCTTGACGCGATGACTGATCTCCGCTTCGATGCCGGCCTCCGCGAGGCTGGCCTCCAAGCGTTCGGCGATGTCGCGGATCTGTCTTTTCCCGACCTTCAGCTTCTCCTGCACCTTGGCATGAAGGACGGCATATTGGAGAGGATAGAGGTAGTAGAACGCCAGGTCTTCCAGATCGCCCTTGACCTTCGCCATGCCGAGCCGGTTGGCGGTGGGCGCGTAGATCTCGAGAGTCTCTTGAGCGATGCGGCGTCGCTCCTCGGTCGACATCGCCGCCAGGGTCATCATGTTGTGCCAGCGATCGGCAAGCTTCACCAGCACGACTCGCAGGTCGCGCGCCGAGGCGAGCAACATCTTGCGGAAGGTCTCGGCCTGCGCCTCGTCGCGACGCACGTAGAGGTGGCGTCCGATCTTGGTGACCCCGTCGACCAGCTCCGCGATCTCGGACCCGAATCGACTCTCGAGCTCTTCCTTCGTCGTGAGCGTGTCCTCGAGCACGTCGTGAAGAAGGCCCACGGCCACGCTGGTCTCGTCGAGGCGGAGGTCGGCGATCAGCCATGCGACGCTCGCCGGATGGGTCAGGTAGGGCTCTCCCGAACGGCGCAACTGCCCCGCGTGCATCTCCGCCGAGAAGCTCCAGACGCGCTCGAGGTGCGCGTGATCGACGTTGCGACCGTGCTCCTCGAGCTTGCTGACGATCGCCTTCAGATCGGGCGCAGGTGGAGCCGGAACGGGGGGCGGCGGCTGGCGCTTGGGCAGCGCGGGCATCGCGATCGGCGAGGGATGAAGCGCTACCGGCGCCTGCCGGGCTCCTCTGCGGCGCGCTTGCGGAAGCGGCCGTTCTTTCCGAACCACTCTTCCCAGAGCAGCGCGAACGGGCTCGCGATGTAGATCGACGAGTAGGTTCCAACGACGACGCCGATCGCCATGACGAAGGCGAAACCGCGAATCACGTCGCCGCCGTAGATCAAGAGACAGAGCGAGACCAGGATCGTCGTGCCGCCGGTGAGGATGGTGCGCGAGAGGGTCTGATTGATGCTCCGGTTGAGGAGCGCCACCATCTCCAACGAGCGGCCCTTGCGCATGTTCTCCCGCACCCGGTCGAACGTGACGACGGTGTCGTTCACCGAGTAGCCGATCAGGGTCAGGAAAGCGGCGACGGTGGTCAGATTGAACTCGTACCCCATCCAAGCGAAGATGCCGAGCGTGATCAGGATGTCGTGAAGCGTCGCCATCGTGGCGCCGATTCCGAACCGGAGCTCGAACCGCAGCCAGATGTAGCCGAGCATCCCGACCAGCGCGCCGACCACCGCGAGGACGCCTTTCTTGCGCAGCTCGGCGCCGACTTGCGGCCCCACGTTCTCGACTCCCAGCACCGAGAAGGCGCCGAGACTGGCGCTCCCTTGCAGCGTCGCCAGCCCTCGAGAGCTCAGCCCGTCGACTCGCGCCAGCTGGTCCCAGGAGGAGAACATCCCCTCCGCCTTGCGCTGCTTCATGACCGCCTCGGCCACACCGGCGTAGTGCGCGGCCGCAGGCTCGGAGCCCACGCCGTCGGGATTGGCGGCGACGAGCAGCTGTTGAATCGACAGCGCTCCGATGCGGTTCAGGTCTGAATTCCTGACCTCCTCGTTGAAGGCGCGGTCGAGCGCCGCGAGGACGAGCGCGGCGCTCCCAGGTTCGCGCGAGGCGCTGCCACTGTTCTCTGTGGCCAGGATCGGGGTGCGAATCATCACCTCGTTCGCTCCCGCGGCGCCGAAACGCTGGATGACTGACTCCTTGAAACCAGAAGCCGCGACCAGGTTTCGCAGCTCTTCGACATCGACGGCATCGCGAAACTTGATCGTCAACTGCGTGCCGCCGGCGAAGTCGACGCCGAAATTGAGGCGCTCGAAGAAGAAGATGCCGATCAGGCCCGCCACGATGGTCGCGAACGAGACCGCGATCCAGAAGCGGCGGTACTTCATGAAGTCGAAGTTCGGGTTGCGCAGGATTTCCATGTTCCGCCCGTTCGCGCTAGATCGAGATTCGTTGCGCCTGAGATCGTCGGCTGTAAGTCAGATCGAAGAGCAGGCGACTGACGAAGACGCCGCAGAAGAGGGTGCCGAAGATGCCGATCGACAGCGTGACCGCGAACCCACGCACCGGCCCGGTGCCGAACTGGAAGAGGAAGAGCGCCGCGATCAGGGTCGTGATGTTGGCGTCCATGATCGACGAGAGCGCGTTGGAGAAACCGGCGTCGATGGCGAACTTGGCCGCCTTGCCGGCGCGCAGCTCCTCCTTGATCCGTTCGAAGACCAAGACCGAGGCGTCGACCGCCATGCCGATCGTGAGCACGATGCCCGCGATGCCGGGTAGCGTCAGCGTGGCACCGAAGGAGGCCAGGGCGCCGAAGATCAGCGCCACGTTCAAGCCCAGCGCGACGATCGAGTTGACACCCGCGAGGCGGTAGACGATCAACATGAAGAGCACCACGAGGAGCGAGCCGTAGAGTCCCGCTTTCAGGCCAGCCTCGATCGAATCCTGGCCGAGCGAGGGGCCGACGGTGCGGTTCTCGAGGATCACGATGCCCGCCGGTAGGGCTCCTGAGCGCAGGTTGTTGACCAGGTCGATGACCTCCTGCTGCGAAAAGCCGCCCTCGATGACTCCGGAATCCGTGATCCGTGCGTTGATCCGCGGCGCCGAGATGACCTCGTTGTCGAGCACGATGGCGAGGCCCCGCCCGATGTTGGCTGCCGTGGCCTCGCCGAAGAAGCGCGAGCCCTCGGCGGTGAGTTGGAACGTGACTACCGGCTCGCCGATCCGGCCCTGGGATGGGTTCGCTGCCTTGAGGTCGCGACCGGTGATGACCCGCCGTTTCTGCAGCGCATAGAACGTCTCGGAGACGACCTTCCCGGTCGCCGGGTCGCGCTCTTTCTTCGGAAAGATCTCGACCTCGGGCGGAAGCTGGCCGTTGTATTGCGCCAGGATCTGTACACGCGATTGCACGCCGCCGCCGCTCGACGGATATTCGCAAAGGCGGAATTCGAGGAAGGCCGTCTGCTTGATGATCCCGATCACCCGGTCGGGGTCGTCGACGCCGGGCAACTGCACGACGATCCGCGCGCCGCCGCCCTGGCGGGCGATCAGCGGCTCGGCGACGCCGAACTGGTCGATGCGCTTGCGGATCGTGTTCACCGCCTGGTCGACCGCACCGTTTTCGATGAAGGTTCGATTCGAGTCCTTCATGCTGAACAGCAGCCGATCGCCGTCACGGCTCCAGTCCCAGCGCGTGTCGAGCCACTCGCGGGCGACCTCTTCGAGCGCGCCCCGACTCTCGGCGGGAAAGCCGGTGACTTCGAACGACGCATCCTCCAAGCGGTTGGGGTGCGCCCCGACGATCCCCTCCTCTTCGGCCTCCCGTCGTAGCACTTCGCTGTCCTGGTCGGTTTCGGCGCGGACGGCATCGACGGTCTGAACTTCGAGCACGAGATGGATTCCGCCTTGCAGGTCGAGACCGAGGTTGAGCTTCTCCTCGAGCGGCCAAGCGCTCCAGATGGTGAGAGCAACAAGGAGAACGACCAACGCCCCCCGCCAAAGAAGGCTGGCTCTCATCCTTTACTCTCCTCGCTCACCGGGTCTCCCTCGAGACCGGCGATCGCCGAGCGGATCACTCGGACCCGGACGTTGTCGGCGAGCTTGAGATGGATGACGCGCTCCTCGACCGCCGCGATCTCGCCCAAAAGCCCGCCGTTGGTGACTACCCTGTCGCCCCGCTTGAGCGCGGTCAGGAGCGCCTGGTGCAGCTTCTGGCGTTTCCGCATCGGCGCCAGGAGCAAGAAGTAGAAGATCCCGAAGATCAACAGGATCGGCACGAACTGCAGGAACGCAGACGGGGCCTGACCTCCGGCCTGAGCGAGCTGGACGAGCGCGAGCTCCATCTTCAACGCCTCCTAACGGCGGCGTCCGAGCCTTCCGAGCGCGAAAGGGCGGGCGGGCCCGTCCTCAACGGTTCGACGCGGCGGGAATCTCGGAGCGATCCGGGTCGACCGCCAGGAGGGCCCGGGACCGGACCAGCTCCTCCAGCCGACGAGACGCGATAGCTTCTCGGACTTCCCTCATGAAGTCAAGGAAGTAGCTCAGATTGTGCACGGTCGCGAGAACCGCCGCGGTCAGCTCTCCGGCGCGCAGCAGATGGTGGAGAAAGGCGCGTGAGATCCGCCGGCAGACCGGACAGAGGCAGGCCGGATCCAGCGGGCGGTCGTCCTCCCGATAGCGCGCGTTCTTGAGCCGCAGCACGCCGCTCCTGGTGTAGAGCAGGCCGTGCCGGGCGTTCCGCGTCGGCAGGACGCAGTCGAACAGATCCACGCCCTGCTGGACGGCGTGCAGCAGATCGTCGGGTGTTCCGACCCCCATGAGGTAGCGAGGGCTCGCCTCCGGCAAGAGCGGAGCCGTCCACTCGACGACCGCCCGCCGCAGCGCCTCGGGCTCGCCTACCGAGACGCCGCCGATCGCGAAGCCGTCGAACGGGAGCTCCGCGAGGCGCACCACCGCGCGCTCGCGCAGAGCGCGGAAGACACTCCCTTGGGCGATCCCGAAGAGCGCCGTCGGCTCGGCTCTGCGGCGAGCGGAGATCGCTCGCCGCGCCCAGCCGAGCGTCCGTTCGAGCGCCGCTTCGGCGGCGCCCTCCGCGATCGGCCAGGGCGGGCACTCGTCGAGCATCATGGCGATGTCGACGCCGAGTCGCTCCTGCGCCGCGACGACACTCTCGGGGGTGAAGCGGACTGCGGCGCCGTCGAGGTGGCTGCGAAACGTCACTCCCTCGCCGTCGATCTTGCGCTGTGCGCCGAGACTGAAGACCTGGAAGCCGCCCGAGTCGGTCAGCAGAGGTCGCGTCCAAGAGGTGAAGCGATGCAGGCCACCGAGTCTCTCGATCGCTTCAATTCCGGGCCGCAGGGTGAGGTGGTAGAGGTTGACCAGCATCACTTCGGCGCCCACCGCCTCGAGCTCGCCGGGCGCCAGACCCTTGACGGCTCCCAGCGTCCCGACCGGCATGAAAGCGGGGGTCTCGATCGACCCGTGCGCCGTGTCGACGCGGCCGCGGCGCGCCCGGCCGTCCCGAGCGAGGAGCTCGAAGCGCAGGCTCAATCGCTCGACGAGCCGTCGAGGTCGATCTCGCGCAACTCGGTTCCCGCCGGGAGGCGGAGCTCGAAGCGGTCGGCGGGGATCGTGCCGTTGATCCGCATCTTGTCGAGCCGGTACTCGGTGACGTCGCCGTTGGGCTCGACGTAGCGGACGCGCGCCGGCAAGAAGAGCTGGCGATCGATCCAGAGTGTCATCGTCGCCAGTCGCCGCGCTACTCTCGCGTAACGAGGCACCAGCTCGATCTTGAACGGCTCGTCCGCGGACGGGAAGCTGACGTTGGCCCGGAAGTACCGCAACAGCGATTCGAGCGAGCCACTGGCGTTGAGGTACTGAAAGACCTGCGAGGAGAGGCGTCCGACCTCGACCTTCTCGGCGCGCCCGAGATCGCGGTACCAGGTGAGCATCTCGTCTCCCCGGATCAGCACCGTGATCGGCTTGGGCGCCAGGTACTCCCAGCGCACTCGGTCAGGCTGCTCGAAGGCGACATTGCCACGCGCCGTCTCCGGCTCGGCGAGGAACTCACTCGCCTTCTCCTGGACGAAGTCGGCTTCGAACGTCCGCAGCAGCTTCTGCTCGTGGCGCACGCGCTCGATGAGGGCGTCGAGACGCTCCGCCAGGCTGAGGCCGGGGGCATCGGGATTGGGCGGCGGGTCGGCGGCGCGCTCCGCCCGCGTCGCGGCCGGAAAAAGGGCGCACCCGAGGGCGAGAACGAGTCGAAAGCGGATCGCTGAAGTGGACATGAACGCTCGCGCCCCCGGCGCCTCCGAACTCGTTTGCATCCTCCGTGCCGCGGCGATCCTACCCGCTCGCCGCGCGGTTGACAGCCCCGAGTCGCGCTGCTACCGTCCCGCGACTCCGAGGCAAACCACGAGATCCGATCGCATGCCCGAGCTCGGCGCAAAATACGAATGCCATAGCTGTGGCGCCCTCTTCTATGACCTTGGGCGAAGCGTGCCGACCTGTCCGAAATGCGGCGCGGATCCGAGGGACGCCAAGAAGCCGGAGATGGCCACCGAGTCGTTCCATGCCAAGCGTAAGCGTCGCGACGAACCGGCTCGCGGTGCGGTCGAGGAAGAAGAGTCGGCTCCCGCCGGAGGCGAGGTCGAAGTATCCGACGAAGAGCTGGTGCACCCCGAAGCAGTCGATGGCGAGCACGCCGAGGTCGAAGAGGAAGAGGACCTCGACGACGAAGCCTGAAGGCGCGCCCCTCGTCGGTTTCGGTCTCGGCGCGAATCTCGGCGATGCCCGCCTCACCCTCGGTCGCGCTCTCGCCGCTCTGCGGCGGGAGTTGGGAGAGCTCGCCGTTTCGCCGCTCTATCGCACCCAGCCGCTCTCGCCCATCGCGCAGCCCGATTTCCTGAACGCCGTGGCGCTGGCTCGTTCCCACCGTGCGCCGGAGGCGCTCCTAGCACTGGCGCTCGAGATCGAGCGGCAGCTCGGACGCCGTCGCTCGGCGAGCGCGCCGCCCGGCGGTCCGCGCGAGATCGACCTCGATCTGCTCTTCGCCGGCGACCAGCAGCTGACAGCGCCCGACCTCGTCCTCCCCCATCCGCGGCTGCGGCTGCGCCGCTTCGTCCTGGCGCCGCTCCACGACCTGGCGCCCGACCTCGGTCTTCCGCCCGATGGTGCCTCGGTTTCGACGCTCCTCGCAGCTCTCCCGGCATCGCCGACCGTCGAGTGTCTGACCGATCTCGACTGGAGCTCCCTCTGATCGCCGTCGCGTCTCTCGTCTTGGCCCTCAATCTGGTCGTTTTCGGGTTGCACGTCCTGGTGCCGCTACGCCTCGCGGTCGCAGCGGAGGACGGCTCGAAACGCGCTTGGTCACTCGCCGCCCCAGCAATGCTTTTGACAGCGGTCTTGGTCACCGCGCTGGCGATCGCCTATCGTCCCGACGACGCCATCGCTACGGTGCTGACCTTCCCGATACGCGATTCGATTCCGGCCCGCCTCATTGCCGTCGTCCTCAGCGCGCTCGCACTTGTCGACTGCGGAACGGTGTTCGCGTGGCGTCGGCTCGAACCGGCAGCGTGGCGCGTGGTGGCGCTCTTCGGCCTCCTCGGCGTCGCTGCGCACGCGTTCGGGTCGGAGCTGCTGCGGATCGGCTGGGGGCCTGGTGGCAGCGCGACGCGGATCGTGCTCGCCGCGCTCCTGCGCCTACCGCTCGCCCTGGCCGCCGCCGAGCTCGTTCTCGGTCGCCCCCGCTGGTTCTGTCCCCTCGCGGCTCCCTCGCTCCTCGCCGCGGCCTGGATCTGGCCAGGCGAGGCAAAACAGGCGCTGGGAAGCGACCTCCTCACCCTCCTCGCCGCCGTGGCGCTCTTGGCGAGCGCCCGTTTCGTGTCGCCCGTGCTTCGCCGTCTCACTGGCACTGCCGGGCTCCTGCTAGCGATCCTCTTTCTAGCTCGTTCGGCCGAGATGTCGCGGGTCCTGGGCGGCACCGAGACAGCGCCGCAATTTTAGTATCTGCTCCGGTATCATCGTCGCGCGTGCTTCGCCTGCGCGATCCGATTCACGGTTTCTTGCACGCCGACCCGTTCGAGAGCGCGCTCGTCGGGAGCCGTCCGGTCCAGCGCCTGCGCTGGATCCACCAGCTCGGCTTCACTTTTCTCGTCTATCCTGGCGCTGAGCACAGCCGTTTCAGTCACGTGCTCGGCGCCATGGGGCTCGCCGGCAGAGTCTTCGACACGCTGATCGCGAGACGCTCCGACCTGCTGCCGGCGGCCGAGCTCGCCCCCACTCGCCGGTTGCTCCGGGCCGCCGCCCTCGTCCACGACATCGGCCACGCGCCCTTCAGTCACTCGGCCGAGGACCGTTTCGCTGGCGGCATCGATCACGAGGAGATGACCCGACGGCTGCTCGCGACGGCGGAGATCCGCGACCTTTTCGCGCGGCACGGTGACGGTCTCGAGGTCGAGGCGGTCGCCGACCTGCTCGCCGGCCGGGTAGCGCCCGAGCGCCGCTTTCTGGCCGACATCCTGTCGGGCGAGCTGGATGTCGACAAGATGGACTACCTCTTGCGCGACAGCCTCTTTTGCGGCGTCCGCTACGGCGTCTACGATCTCGACCGCCTGGTCGATACGCTAGTCGCCGTCGTCGATCCGGCGAGCGGCGAGACCAGGTTGGGAATCGAAGCGGGAGGAGTCCACGCGGTCGAGGCGCTGATCCTGGCGCGCTACTACATGTTCACCCAGGTCTACTTCAACGTCACTGGAAAGGCGCTCGAGCATCACTTGACCGCGTGGCTCGAGGGCGGCGAGCGCTTCTGGCCGGCGGACCCCGAGGAGTTCCTGCTCGCGGACGATCACTCGGTCCTTGCGGCGTTGCGCGCCGCGACCGATCCGCACGCCCGCGCAGTCGTCGATCGCGCTCACTTTCCGCTTGCCTTCGAAACCCGGGAGCACCCCACGCCCACGGAGCGCGAAGCGTTCGAGAGCGCGGTGCCAAAGCTCGAGGCGCGGTTCGGAAAAGGCTCGCTCCTGGTCGCTCGCTCGGCCAAAGATCCGCACCGCCTCTCGACCGGCAACGTCCCGGTCGTGGGAGCGGACGGTCGTCTCGAGCCCTTGGCGAGCGCCAGCCACTTTCTGCGCCATCTGGCCCGCATCGATCTCGCCCGCGTCTACGCCCGCACCGAGATTCGCGCCGAGGTGGCGCAGAGCCTGCGCGATTCGGTCGAGAGCTAGCTCGACCCGTGGCGCCGTAGCTTCGGTGGCCAGGGGAAGAAGGCGCTCGTGCGGAGTACGTAGTCGCGATAGCCCGGACGCCGTTCCGCCATCCCCTGCTCGAGCAGGGCCACGCCAGAGACTCTGACCAGGAGAAAGGTCATCAGCAGCGGGCCGACTGCCGTCCAGCGCGCTGCCGGCACCGCCGCCGCGATCAGGTAGAAGCCCCACCAGAGCGTCGCGTCGCCGAAGTAGTTGGGGTGGCGGGTGAGGCGCCAGAGACCGCGGTCCATGACCTGGCCCCGGCTCGCCGGGTCCGCTCTGAAGCGGGCGAGCTGCGCGTCGCCAACCGCCTCGAACAGAAAGCCGATCAGCCAGAGGGCAACTCCCGCCAGATCGAACGCTCCCAGAGCGGCGGGAGCGGGCGCCGCAGCGGCCGCCACCAACGGCAGAGCGATGACCAAGAGGAGGGCCGCCTGGAGCAGGAAAACCGTGACGAGACTCGCGAGCGCGAAGCGCCCGCCAGCTCGCTCTCGCATGGCGCGATAGCGAAAGTCCTCGCCCTTGCCTCGATTGCGGCGATAGATGTGTGCGCCGAGCCGGATCCCCCAGATCGAGACGAGCACGAGGAGGAGGAGTCGACGCGGCGGAGCGCCGCCCCCTGCGACTGCGCCGATGAGAGCCACCACCGCGAATCCGGGACCCCAGAAGCTGTCGACGATGCTCGCGTCACGGCGACGAAGCGAGTAGCCCCAGAGTGCAACCGCCCCACTGACGATCACCAAGGTCACCACCATCGCCAGTTCGAGGAAGGTCATCGCCCGGGTCTCACCAGGAGATCGGCGAGCGCATCCCCCAACCCCGGGAAGGCGAAGCGGAAGTCAGCGGCGAGCAGGCGCCGCGGCAGCACCCGCTGGCCGGTCAACAGAGTCTCGCCCAGCTCACCCAACGCCCAGCGCAGCGCGAAGCCGGGAACGCGAAAGAGCGCCGGCCGGTGCAGAGTCCGCGCCAGCGCTCGGGTGAAGGTGAGGTTCGTCGCCGGCTCGGGCGCCGTCAAGTTGAAGACGCCGGCGAGGTCGTCGCGTAGGGCGAGCGCGCGGATCGCCTCGACAGCGTCGGCAAGGTGGATCCAGGGCAGCCACTGCTGCCCATCGCCCAGCGGTCCGCCGAGGCCCAGTCGGAACGGCGGCAGCATCTTGGCGAGCGCCCCGCCTCGCGGCGAAAGGACGATCCCGGTACGCAGCAGCACCCGCCGCACGCCCAGCGCTTCGACGTCGTCGCTGGCGCCCTCCCACCCCCGGCAAAGGTCGGGCAGGAAGCCACTCCCGGTGGGAGATTCCTCGCCTACCTCGCGGTCGTCGCTGGCGCCGTAGAAACCGACCGCCGACGCCTGGAGCAGAACGGACGGTCGAACCGGCGCGTCGCGAATCGCTGCGATCAGGGCGCGCGTCGGCTCGATCCGGCTCGTCCGCAAACGGAGCTTCTTGGTTCGACTCCAGCGGCCTGAAGCGAGGTTCTCGCCCGCCAAGTTGACGATCGCACGCGCGCCGGCGAGCTCGTCGATCCACGGCCCCGGGTTCGAGCCGTCCCAGGTCGAAAAGCGCACGCCGCTCCTCTGCCGCGCCGGTACCACCCCGCGCGTGAGGACGATGACCTCGGCGCCGTCCGCGACCAGGCGATCGCAGAGCGCGCCGCCGATAAACCCCGTACCACCGGCGACGACAAACTTACCTAGAGGGGTCACGACTCTGCCTCGATGCGGCTCGAAGCGACGAGCAGCTCCCGCAAGGCCTCCGGGCAGTGCGCCCAGCCTTGTTGGGGGGTGTGCCCCCAGTCTTGTTGGGGGTGGAGGAGCGCGGCGCTGGCTAGCCCGACTTCGAGCCGCACGATGGGACGCCCCTCGCGGAGGTATTTCGCTTCGTAGTTGGTGCGCGGCCCGTCGGGCCAGCCGTCGACGAGCTCGCGCACCGAAGCTCCCGGAAAGCCCGAGAGTATCCGCCGCACCGCGGCGCCGTAAGCGGGATGGTCGGTGGCGAAGTAGAGCCGCCCGCCCGGCGCCAGCGCCGACAGCAGCACGTCGACGGCGGCCGGAGAGAAGAGCCGGCGCCGTTCGTGTCTCGACTTCGGCCACGGATCGGGAAAGTAGACGTGGATCGCGGCGGCGAAACGGCGCGGAGCCTCAGTTGCCAGGAAGGCGAGGGCCTCCCCCCGAATCAGCACGACGTTGTCGAGCCCGCGCTTCTGTAACCGGCCGAGGACGAGCCGGAAGTACTCCCCCGCCCTCTCGATACCGAGAAAGCTCCGCTCCGGTGCGCTCGCCGCGCGCTCGAGCAGATAGCGCCCCTTGCCGAAGCCGAGCTCCACCTCCCAGGGTCCGCGGTCGCTCCGCGCCAGATCCGGCAACTCCGTGCCGCGCCCGAGCGCTACCGGCGCCCGGCTCGAGCAGCTGGCAATCTCGAAACGCCCTTTCATCGCTCCTCTGCGGCTGCGGGCGCCGCAGGGTCTGTGAGCGGCTCTTCCCAGAAGTCGTGGAAGTTGTACCACTGCGTGGGCCAACGCCGCACGGCGCCTTCGAGCACCTCGATCCAGCGATCTAGGGCGCGGTGGGCATCGCGCTCGCGGTCGTCGCTGCGCTCGACTTCGATCGGCTCCCCGAGCTCGACCTGGAATCGAAAGTCGGCGGCGTAGGCGATGAAGACCGGCACCAAGACGGCGCCGGTCATACGCGCCAGCTGAAAGGGACCGAGCGGGAAGCTGCCCTCGGCGCCGAAGAAGCGGCGACGCACGCCGCGATCGTTGAAGTCGCGGTCGCCCTGCAGCGCAACTAGCCGCCGCTCCTCGAAAGCGCGCAAGATCGGCAGACTCGAGAACTTCTCTCCCGGTCGGATCGGAATCTCCACCAGGTCGGCGAACGAACGCAAGAAGCTGCGAAAGCGCTCGGCGTCATCGAAAGCATCGGGAACGTAGATCAGCGCCAAGGGCAGCCCGGCCTGCCCAGCGAGCACTGCCCCGAGCTCCCAGTTGCCCAGGTGCGCGGTGATCAGGATCGTCCGGCGGCCCCGATCGAGAGCGCGCTTCAGCGGCTCGAGCGTGGCGAGGTCGGCGTCGACGACAAGTGCGCGCAGGCGCTCCGGCGGCAGTTGAGCGAAGCGGAAGAGGTCGACCCAGTAGCAGGCGAAGTGGACGAGGAGCTCGCGGACGGCGCGGCGCACGCGCCGCGATTGCGGCGAGTCGCCGAGGACGCGCGCCAAGTTCCTGGCGATCGCACGCTTGGGCTGTGGGTAGACGAACATGACGACGCCGATGACGCAGCGCGCCCCGAAGAGGAGAAAGCCGCGCGGCGCTCGCGGTGCGAGCCAGGCCAGGAGCGGGAAACCGCGCCGAATTGCCCAGCGGTTGAAGCGGTCGGCGAGCCGCCCGGGAGGCGCGATCTTCCACTGCATCGTGAACCTCGCGGGTGCGCCTCAGCAGAGCTCGTCGCGAGAGGTGGCCTCGAGCTGCTCCACCAGCCGACGAACCTCTTGCGCGCGCTCGAGCGGCAGGACGAGCACCGCATCGCGAGTCTGGACGACGGCCAGCCCCTCCACCCCCAAGACCGCGACGGTGCCGCTCTCCGCGACTAGCAGGTTGCCGTTAGCATCGACTGCGAGGGTCGAACCGAGCTGGCGGTTGCCTCGCTCGCCCACCGGCAACACGTCGAAGAGGGCTTGCCACGAGCCGAGATCGTCCCAGCCGCAGTCGAGCGGCAGGCTCACCAGCTCTTCGAGCCTCTCGATCACCGCGTAGTCGACCGAGATCGAGGGCAGCTTGGAGTAGAGCTCCTCGATCCGGTCGGGCTCGGCGGCGATCGCCGCGAGTCCGGTGCCGAGCTCGGGCGCAAGCCGCGCCAACTCGGCGAGGAAACGCTCGCCGCGGAAGACGAACATCCCGGCGTTCCAGAGATAGCGACCCGAGGCCACGAAACTCTCGGCGTTCGCCCGATCGGGCTTCTCGCGAAAACTCTCCACTCGGCAAAGACCCTTAGAGCCCGCGAGCTCCACTCCGAGCTCGAGATAGCCGAAACCGGTGTCGGCGCGACGCGGCACGACTCCGAGCACGACGAACCGATCCTGGGCCGCCGCGAGCGTCAACGCCTCACCCAGCGTCACTCGAAAGGACACTGGGTCCGCAATCCGATGGTCCGACGGCAGCACGGCGATCGCTCCCGCTCGCGCCTCCGCGCTCATGCGGGCGATCGACAGGCCGATCGCAGGGGCCGTGTTCTTCGGCGTCGGCTCGACGACGATCCGCTCGGGTGCAACCTCCGGAAGCTGGCGCCGCACTTCGTCGACCATCGCCGCAGTGGTCGAGATCCAGATCCGCCCGGGGGGAATCAGCGGAGCCAGACGATCGACGGTCGCCTGGAGGAGGCTGCGCTCCGAATCCAGCGTCAAGAACTGCTTCGGCCGACTCCGCCGGCTGAGCGGCCAGAAACGGGTTCCGGAACCGCCCGCGAGGATGAGCGCCGAGTGCACCACGAGCCTCCGAGTGTAGCAACTGGGGTTCGAGCCGGCGCGCCGGCCGGAGAGCGCTCAGAGCCGAACTGGCGAGGGCGCGGTCAGCAAGACCTGCGAGGTCGGGCGGATCGAGCCCCCCTTCGGCTCGAGGGTCACGGCGACGCTCGTCGTACCGGGGGGCGCCGCACCCTGCTTTGGAAAGATCGCCTTGCCGTCGCGCACGTTGAAGCAGCCGGCGCTCCGCGGCAGCTCACCGACCATGAACCAGACCTGATAGTCGCGGCCAGCCGGCTCGGGGGCGAGACCGAAGATCTCGAGCTCCCAGCTCTTCTGATCTGGCGCCAGGTAGAGCGTGCCGCGGGCGGTAGCGGCCGGGCCATGCCCGGTCGGACAGCGGAGTGGAAACACGGTCGCCGCGGGCGAGGTCACCAGCGCGAAGCGCTCTTCGAGGGCCCGCAGCTCGGCGCGAGTCGCATCGGCTGTGCCCTTCCACTCCTTCTCGGTCCACGCGAGGCGCGCTCGTTCAGCCGCCAGCTCGGAGAGCAGGAAGGTGCCCCAGAAGCCGACGCCAACGAGCGCCAGAGCGAGCACCGCGGCGAGTGCCATCCACGGCCGCCGCGATCTGCCCGACGCTGCCGCCAGTCGCTCGCCGAGCTCCGCCCGCGGCTCGGACTCGATGAGCCGGCCCAGGCTCTCGGTCGGCCGATGAAAGGGTCGCTCGCTCGTCGGCGCAGCGCTCTGGCCAATCGGCTCGACCTCTTGCGTCGATTCACCGACGGTCTGACTCATCAGCTCCGCTTTGAGCTGAGGCGCCGGCTTCTCGACCTCGAGCGAATAGGCAAGAAAAGCTATCGCCTCCCGGTAGAGCCGACGCAGAACGTCTTCGATCTCGTCCTCGGGATCGGGCACCGAGGTCTCGTCGGGGCTGTCGAAGCGGCCGAGCGAGTCGAGGACGGCGAGCGCCGCGACCTCTTCGGGATCGAGGGCGCGCGTCATATCAGCTCCCGGATCTCGTAGCGCAGCGCCTGTCGCACTTTTTTCATCCCGAGCAGAGCGCGGGTCTTGACGGTGCCCAGCGGGGCGCCGGTCCGAGTGGCGATCTCGGTCTGCGAGAGCCCTTCGAAGAAAGCCAGCTCGAGAACCTCGCGCTGTTCGACCGGGAGCTCGGAGAGGACAGTTTGCACGCGACGCCTTCGTTCAGCGTGGAGTACGTTCTCCTCCGCCCGCGAGGATGTATCCGGCTTGGGCTCGACGGCGAAGGCGTTGGCGGCCCGATTGCGGGCGTCGCGATTGCGAAAACGGTCGAGGGCGCGGCTGCGAGCGATCAGGACCAGCCAGGTCGAGACCGAAGAGCGGGCCGCGTCGTAGCGCTCCGCTTGATTCCAGGCCTGCAGGAAGCTCTCCTGGAGCACCTCGTCGGCCTCGCCCCCCGGACCCAGAATCCGCCGCGCCACCGCGTGGAGCAGAGGGGCGAAGCGGTCGTAGAGCTCGGAGAGTGCGTCGGCTTCGCCGGCCGCGAGGCGACGGACGACTGCGAGGTCGTCGCTGGCGCGAAGCGCGGCGGTGGAGCGATCGGAGGCAGGCATGGCGTCGGCGGCGCCGAGCGGCGGGCTACGATAGCATGCGCTAGTGCCTCGCCTCGTGCAGATCGCGGTCCTCGGAGCCGCGGCGTGCGACGAGACAATCGCCAAACTGGCGCGCGACACCGGCGCCGAGATCGCTCGGGCGGGCGCCACGCTCCTCTGTGGCGGCCGCGGCGGTGTGATGGAGGCGGCCGCCGAAGGGGCCCGCCTCGCCGGTGGCCGCACCGTCGGCATCCTCCCCGGCGTCGACGAGAAGAGCTCGCCCGCCAACGAATTCCTCGACGTCGTCCTCTACAGCGGCATGCAGCAGGCCCGCAATCAGATCCTAGTGCTCTCGTCGGAGGCTGTGATCGCAATCGGCGGCGGCTGGGGAACGCTCTCCGAGATTTCGGTCGCCCTCAAGTACCGGGTACCGGTGGTGCTGCTCTCGAGCTGGGATCTAAAGCGGCCCGACGGGCTCAAGGACCCGCTGCTGCTCGAGGCGCGAGCGCCGGCTGACGCTGTCAAGATCGCGCTCCACGCTGGCGATCACCTCGCTGGCACGCCGACGCCGGAAGATTGACGCGCGCTCCAGCTTCCCGTCACGCTGTGACATCCCCGACCGATCCCGCCCCGGCGCAGATGCCGGCGATCCGCGTCATCATGATGCCGAAGGACACCAACGCTCTCGGCACGATCTTCGGCGGCGTGATCCTCTCCTACCTCGACCAGGCGGGAGCGGTCGAAGCGCACCGCCACTGCTCGGGCCGCATCGTGACGGTGGCGATGCGCGAGGTGGTCTTCCACGCCCCGGTTCTAGTGGGCGATCTGGTGAGCTTCTACGCCACCACTCAACGGATCGGCACCACCTCGGTCACTGTGAGAGTCGAGGTCGAAGCGGAGCGGGGCCACCCGGGCGGCCCCAAAGTGAAGGTCACAGGGGCCGAAGTCGTCTTCGTCCACGTCGACGCCGACGGCAAGCCACAACCGCTGGGCACCGCGGCGCAACAGGACGCGAGATGAAACGATCGGCTTTCGGCCTTGCCCTGGCCTTGGGCTTCCTGCTCCTCGCTGCGGCCGCAGAGCCCGCTGGCGCCGACCTGCTCGTCCTCCGCGACGGTACCCGGATTTCGACGCGCGGAGCGTGGACGGAGCGCGGCGCGCTTCTCGTCTTCACCGACACCGAGGGTCGGCTCGGCTCGCTGCGCAAGACGCGCGTCGATGTCGAACAGAGCGTCGCCGCGACAGCGGCAGCGACAGCGGCGGCAGCCGCCGCGGCGGCCGCTCCGCCGAGCGGCATGACGGCCGCAGAGCCGGGCGAGCCGATCTTGAGCCTCACCGAGGACGACCTGACAAAGGTCGACGACCCCGACGCGATCGCCGCCGGCCTCGTCTACCGTGGCGAAGTCGTCCTTTACTCCACCTCTTGGTGCGGCTGGTGCCGGAAGACCCGCGAGCTGGGCGTGCGCTACGTCGAGAAGGACGTCGAGCGGAATTCACAGGCGAAGATCGAGAGGAATCTCAAGACTGGCGGCGAGTCGGGCGTTCCGGTGGTCGACTGGCGCGGCCAGATCGTGCGCGGCTACGCCGAGTCGACCTTCCGCAGCCTGGCGAAGCGGGAGCGCGAGGCCGAGGCGAAACAGAAGAGGGCTTCCGCCTCCGGGAGCCGTCGGTAGCCCGACCGGCCCCGCCTCACCCGGTCCGAGCAGCTCCTGGAGCGAGCGTCGGGCACGACGCAGACCGCCGCGGCGGCGAAGCTCGCTACAATCAGGTGGTGACCTTTCGCAGCCGGCTGCTGGCGACGATCGAAGCCTCGCGACCGCTCCTCGATCTACCCGGCGCCATGATCGTCGGCTCGCAGGTGCCTAATCTGCTCGAGCCGGGAGCCGCCTCGACGCTCGTCGTCTCTCTCGATCTCGACATCGCCGTGCCGGTAAGCGACCTCGCGGAGGTCGTGCGGCTCCTCGCCGGGCTGGATAGCTTCCGCCCTTCGCCGGAGGAGCCCTCGGTTCTCGTTCCGCGCCAGCCCGAGCTCCTGGAGATCAACCTCCTCGGCAGCGATCCGATGCTGCTCGATCCCCTCGATGCCTACCAGGCGTCGCACGAAGCTCTGCCGCTCCTGGTTTTCGGAGGGCTAGCGCTGCTCGCTCCTGCCGAGCAGGTGATGGTGGACGGCCGAACGGTTCCGGTGGCGCGATCTGCTGGACTCCTGATCGAAAAACTACTGACCGATCGGAGCGGCGAAAAAGGGGAGCGCGATCTGATGGTAGCGCTCGCCTCGACCCTCGTCGGCGGTCCAGACGATCGCAGGGAGGCAGTGAGGCTCTACCGCTCGCTCACGCCAGATCACCGCTACTCGATCCGGGCCAACCTCGCGCTACTCGCTCTCCTGCCGAGCCGCGAGGGCCTCCCCGAGCCGGTGCGCCACCGGGGCATCATCGTCGAGCTTCTCGAGCAGTTGGAAGAGACGGAACAGCAGGTGTCGACGTGAGCGCTCCGCGCGTACCGATCGCGACACGAGTCCGGCGGATCCGCGCCAATCGAGTCCGAGGCGCCTTCGCCTATCGGCAACGGAACCTCGCCGCCGGCGCCTGGTTCGGGCTCCGCCGGCTGCTGGCCGGCGCCGAGGCCGCCTTCTCGCTCAGCGCAGCGGAAATCGCGGCCCTCACGGCCGCAGGCCACCGCCCAGCCGAGGAGGGCCTTCGCTTCGAGCCGCCGCTCTCGCTCTTCGTAGTTTCGAAGGCTCAGATCGAACGCGTGGGCGACGCCACGCCGCTGCCGGTCAGGCTCTCCGCCGAGCTTCTCGGCGCTCGCGCCGTGGCGCTGATCCCGTTCGAGCTACGCCGCTCTACAGCTGACGCCTCGCCGCCCTGACCGTCGCCAGAGTCTCGATCCACCGCTTCACCCGCTCCACTCCTCGTAGCAGCTGCGGCAGCGCGCCTCGTAGGCTTCGCCGTCGCCGACCTGCATCTGTGCCGAGCCGCCGGCGATGCGTTGGCTGTAGTGCGCCGCGGCGCCGCAGCGCATGCAGACCGCGTGCATCTTGTCGACCAGCTCGGCGTGGGCCAGGAGGCGCGGCATCGGGCCGAACGGACGGCGGGCGAAATCCTGATCGAGCCCGGCGACGATGACGCGGATGCCGGAATCGGCGAGCTCCATCGCCAGGTCGGCCAGCGCCTCGTCGAAGAACTGCGCTTCGTCGACCCCGACCACCTCCACATCGCCGTGAAGAGCCGCACGCAGCTCCGCAGCATCGGCGATGGAGTGCGCTTCGAGCTCGCGCAGGTCGCGGGTCACCAGCCGATCGGCGCCGTGGCGGGAGTCGGCGACCGGCTTGAAGACCTGGATCTTCTGGCGGGCGATCGCCGCGCGGCGCAGCCGGCGCACCAACTCCTCGCTCTTGCCACTAAACATTCCGCCGGCAATGACTTCGATCCAACCTGCCGTGCCCTCGCTTCTCTTCACGTGCCCGCCTCCGGCCGGCGGCGGATGCTATCGTGCCCGCGATGCCCGTCCGGCGCGGCCGCGTGTTCAGCTACGACGAGGCGCTGGCGCTCTTTCCCACGGTTCGCGACCGCACCGCGGACGCCGCCCGCGAGGTCGAGAGCCTGACGAGCAGCTTTGCGGGCGCCGACGATCCCGACCAGCGGCGAGAGGAGTTCGACTCCGCCTACCGCGAGGTCGTGGCGCGCTGGGCGGCCGAAATCGAGTCGCTCGGTTGCGAGGTCAAAGGGGTCTGGCTGGTCGACTGGGACTCGGGCGACGGCTACTTCTGTTGGAAGCACCCCGAGCCGGCGCTGGCCCACTTTCACGACTACGACGAAGGGTTCGGGGGACGCTTGCCCCTTGCCTGAGCGCGATCTCCAAAGGGGTGCGCCTCAGCGTTGTAGAATCGGCGAACCGGAGCGGAGTCAGGCTGCGGGAAGAACGCCGGTGCAGATTGCGTTGCATCGAAAGGAAGTCACCGATGGAGAGCCCCTTGCCCACCCTGCAGCCGATTGCCGACGCGCCGCCGGTGACTGTCACCTCTAAGGCTATCGAGATGGTCAAGGTCACCCGAGAGCAGGAGGGGATGGACTCGACCTTCGGCCTGCGAGTCGCCGTCATGGGCGGCGGCTGCAGCGGCTTCCAGTACGCGCTCGACTTCGATCAAGCGGCGCGCCCGACCGACTCCGTCTTCGAGGTCGACGGCTTGACAGTCTTCGTCGACCCGGTCTCCGCCCGCTACCTCGAAGGGGTGGTCATCGACTACGTCTTCGGCATGCAGGGCGCCGGCTTCAAGTTCCAGAATCCGAAGGCCACCGGCACCTGCGGCTGCGGCAGCTCGTTCGCCGTCTGACCTCAACTCTCTCCGAGCTCTCGCTGAAGCTCAGCGCGCCAGCCAGCGCGGCAGCTCGACCGTCGCCGAGCGCTCCCAAGCGGTGAGGTAGAGGCTGCTCAAGAAGCGCGCTACAACGCCATAGCGCTCGCAGGCGAAGGCGACGACCTCGGGGGCGGCGATCCCGTTCGGACCCGCGAGGACGGCCTCCAGTCCGTACGTCCGATCGACAAGCCGGTGGCTACGCTCGAACTCCGCGACCACCGCAGCAGGGAGATCGGCGAAGGGAGCCGGCTCGATCCCCGCTACCGCCGCCGCCGGATCGAACGGCGAGCTCTCGAAGAGCGCGTCGATCTTGCGATGGATTCCCGAGTAGGAAGGACGCCCGTCGGGCAGCGCCCAGCCGTCGTGGTGGATCGTGGTGTGCAGCGGCTGCACCAGGTCGCCCGCGTAGTGCGCCAGCCAGCCAGCGTAGACCCGGCACTTGGCGCGGATCCCCTCGTCGTCGCTCCAGCGCCGCTGTTCGGCGAAGCAGAGGGTCAACCGCTCGACCCCTTCGACGAGCGCCCACGGCAGCAGACCGGCCTCGTTCGGCGCGATCCCGAGCTCGCCGAGCAGCCGAAGGTAGTCCGAGCGCTTCGCCGGCAGCGGCCGGCCGCCGAGCAGCTCGACGTCGAGGTAGTGCTCGGGACCTTCACTGTCGGCGAGATGCGGCGCGTCGGCAGATTTCCAGAGATCGGGGTCGATCGCCACCTGGCCGACCGCCGCGGCTCCTTCGCGGAAGAAGGCAGGGACTGTCTCCGGAAGGAGCTCGACCGCGGAGACAGTCACGCGGCGATGCCCTTCGGTGAGCCACGCTGACGCCGGCGGGACCGCGACGTTCGCGCCGACGACGATCGCCAGCAGAACCCTCGCGCGCGTCCGCAGTGTCAACAGCGCTACTTCTCCAGCAGCGAGCGGTAGAGCAGCGCCGCGACGATCCCGCCCACGATTGGCGCCAGCAGGTAAAGGCCGAGATCGGTGAAGTTCCCGGTGACGACCGCCGGCCCCAGAGCGCGCGCCGGGTTGAAGCCGGCTCCGGTCAGCGGACCGCCCATCAAGATGTTGAGCACCAGTGTCGATCCGATCGCCACCCCCGCCAGCGCGCCGCCCCGGCCCGAGACCGCGGCGCCGCAGACGACGGTGACCAGAAAGAATGCCAGGACCGCTTCAACGACGAAGCCTTGCGCCGCGCCAACTCCGGAGCCCAGGGCGAGCCGTCCCAGCCCGCTCTCCGAGCCACCCATCACCCAATAGAGCAAGAGAGCGCCCGCGACGCCTCCGGCGAGCTGAAACACCACGTAGGAGATCGCCCTGCGCACCTCCATCTTGCCGGCCACGCAGAGGCCCACGGTCACCGCGGGGTTGACGTGCGTCCCGGAGAGGTGCCCGAACGCGTAGGCGAAGGCGAGCACCACCAGCCCGTGCGCGAGAGCCACTCCGACCAGACCGGCCGAGCCCTGGGCACCGGCTCCGGCGCCGACGAAGATGAGGGCGAAGGTGCCCACGAACTCGGCGATCAGCGCTTTCGAAAGCTTGACTTCGGCCATCACTCCTCCTCGTTTCGCGTTCGAGCGGCGAGCGCAGACTCTACGGCAGTCCAGGCGTCGACGACTCGGGCGCTGCCGCCGCCCGCGAGGCCGAGCTCCGTACCGATCGCTGCCGCGCGGCGGTGGATGAGAGCGAGGGCGACGGACGCTCCGACGGACGGCGAGAAGGCCACGGTGGTCGCGCGCCCTACCGCGCGGCCGTCTGCCGCGAGGAGCTCGACACCGGGCAGTGGCACCAGCTGCGATAAGAGCTCGAGACGCCGCGGCAGGCGCTGAACGCCGCCGCGATACTGGATGCGCGCGATCACCTCCTGCCCGAGATAGCAGCCCTTGGTGAAGCTGACCGCCTCTTCGTCGCCGGTCTCCTGTGGAAAGTTCTCCTCGCCGTAGTCGATCCCCCAGGCAAGCTCGAGCTCCTCGATGCGCAAGAGGTCGAGCTCGTTCTTTTCGAGCGCTTCGATCCCGAAGCCGGCGCCGACAGTGCGTAGCGCCGCGACGACGGCCGCCAGCTCGGGCGCGCTCGTTTCGAGCGCGAACCGCACCGCTCCCGCCCGCGGCTCACGTCGCACCCGAACCGCAGTGCCCGCGACCTCGAGCTCCCGGTGCTCGCCCTGGGCGAGCTCCGGCGAGCCGAGCGCCGCCAGGAGCTCCGCGGCGCGTGCGCCGCGCAGGGAGCAGCCTGCAAGATCGTCCCGCGGAACGAGCTCGACGCGATCGACCACTCGATAGCGCTCGAGATGAGTCCTTAGAGCGGCGCCCCGAGCCGGCGGAAGGATCAGGCGGAAGCGGTCGGACAGCGCCACCACCGTGGCCGCCGAGAGGACTCCGCCGCGCGTATTGGTGAAGAAGCCGCGCGCCGAGCCGCCGGGAGCGAGTGGCGAAACGTCGCAGGTCACCAGATTCTGGAGAAAACGCACGCCATCCGGGCCGATCACGTCGAGGCAGTCTGTGAGCTTGGGCGACTCCAATGCCACGCCTCGGCGCGCTGCTTCGAGCCGGGACAACTCCGTGGCCGAGATCACATTCTGGGCCGACATCGGCGCGAGTCTAACCGTCGAGGCGCGCGAAGGCAGGGTGAGCGTGCGCCCGCGTGAGATCGGGCTCGACCCAGTCGGCCCCCGCCCTCGCCAGCGCCCAGCTCTCGGTCTTTCCGGTCGCGACCGCAAGGCAGCGAATGCCGTTCGCGTGGGCGCAATCGACGTCTAGGAGCGAGTCGCCAACGATGACCGTCTCTTCTTGCGAGAAGTCGCGCCCTGCGTAAGCGCACGCGCGGGCCAGCGCGACCGGCGGCAGATCGCGGCGACTGTGGCCGTCGTCGCCGAAGCCTCCGAATGGAAAATAGCGGAAGAGATCGACGCTCGCGAGCTTGATCCGCGCTCCGCGCTCCCAGTTGCCGGTCAGCAGGCCGAGCACGAGGTCGTCGCGAAGGGAGAGGGCAGAGAGCAGCTCGCCAACTCCGGGCAGAATGCGCACCCGCCGCGGATCGAGCCGCGCCGCGAGCCGATCGAGATAGCCGTCGCGCAGCAGCGGTAGCCCCGCCGCGATCTCCGCGTGCGGCACGCCCGCGACTTCGAGCAGCTCGAAGACGATCTGCGGATCGGTCTTGCCCGCGAAGTCGTAGTCGTCGATCGCCCCGGCGGTGCCGTACACTTCGACCATCGCCTCCTCGAAGAGCGGCTTGGCCTGGCCACCCGCCGCGACCAGCGTGCCATCGATGTCGAAGAGGACGAGGCGCACTCGCGGCTCAGCCGCCGAGCCCGAGAGCGCGCTTGAGCGACCACCAAGAGTCGCGCAGTTTCCAGAAACGGCTCGCTCTCATCGCCTCGATCTCGGCGCGCGCCTTCGTCAAGTCGCCGAAGAGCTCGGCGAATCTTCGTTCGGCGGCCTCTGGAGCGGAATAGCGGGCGCGCACCTCGGCTGCGAACTGCTCGGCGAGCGGGCTCGCGAAGCCGTGGCAGCCGCGCTGCACGTGGTGGCGCCGGCTCTCGTAGACGCGCGGTGCCGGCCGCGGCTCGCCTGGCCCCGGCTCGACATACGGATCGAGATAGCTGTTCTTCGTCGTCGGCATGTTGGCGCGGCTGGTGTAGTGGACCACGAAGCTTTGGCGCGTCAGCCGTTCGTCGGCGAGCGGCCCGCCGCCGTGCAGGAGCGAGTGGTGCCAGAGGAGGCATTCGCCCTGTTCGCAACGGAGCGGCACCGCCGCGAGGCCGTGCCGAGCACACAGCTCGAGGTCCCAGACCTCGGCCTCGCGCGCCCGCTCGGGGGCGTCGCGGCGATGATCGAAAATGTAGCGACCCGGGGAAAACGCGAAGTACGGCAGCCGGTGGGAACCGGGAACGTAGTGCAGCTCGCCGCTCCCGGGCTGGATCGTCTCGAGCGCCAGCCACGAAGCGACGAGATGGGCGGGCGGCGTCATGCGGACGTGAATCGGATCGCGATGCAACGCCTGCATGCTTCCCCATTCGAAGTAGAGCGACTGCGTGGCGACGGCCGGCTCTCCCAGAATCAGCTCGACGTAGCGAAAGATCTCGGGGTGAAGATAGAGCTCGAGCGCCGGCGTCGAGAAGTCGTGCAGGTCGGCAATGCGCGACGAAGGGCGGCGCTTCTCGGCCTCGTCGCCGGGAAAGCGGGTCAGGAGGCTGTGGAGAGCGAACGCCATCCACGGCGGCTGCTCGCGCCAGAGCCGGTCGACGTCTTCGCAGACCGCCGCGAAGAGATCGCTCGCGACCGTCGGGCGAAAGACGAAGTAGCCGTCGCGCCAGAACTTCTCGAGGTTCTCGGCCTCCCTCGCCGTTAGTGCGCCCGCCGCACGGCGGCGGGCGATCTCCGCCGGCGCGTCGTCGCGGTCGATCCAGAGATCGCTCGCCAGCCGCCCGTCGGGACCCCAGTCGGCCTCACGCGATCTGTTCGCTTCGCCGCCCATCATCTGCACGTCCCTCCTCTCGGTGCGTCGCGCTCACTCTCGCCAGAGCGGCGCCTTCTTGGTCTCGAGAAAGTGCGCCACGCCGCGCTTGCAGTCGGCGCTCTGGCGCACCGCGGCGTTGGTCGCCGCCGCGAGATCAAGCCGCTCGTCGAGCCGCAGGCCGAGCGTGCCCAGGAGCAGGCGCTTGGTCGCGGCGATCGACTGCGAGCTCGCCTTGGCGAGGATCTCCCCGGCCAACGTCGCTCCTGCCGCCGCCAGCTCCGTGTGGGGCACGACCCGGTTCACGAGCCCGATCGACTGCGCCCGCGCAGCGTCCACGAGCTCGGGGTTCAGGAGCAGCTCGCGCAGATCGGAGCCGCGCACTCGGAGCGGCAGGAAGGTGGCGACCAGAGCGGCGACGAAGCCGATCTTGACCTCGCTGTAGAGAAAGTTGGCGTCGGCCGTGGCCACCACGAAGTCGCAAGCGGTGGCGAGGCCGCAGCCGCCGGCCACGCAGGCGCCGTGGACGAGCGCGATGGTCAGCGCCTCCTGGCGCAAGATCGAGTCGAAGAGGTCGCGCAGCCGGTTCGCGTCGAGGCGATGCTCGAGCGGCGAGGCGTCGGCGAGTCGGCGCAGGTTTTCGAGATCGGCGCCGGCACAGAAGTTCTTCCCGGCGCCGGCGAGCAGGATGGCGCGAACCCCTTCGCCGAGCCACTCCTGGCTGTAGATCGCGACGAGCGTCTCGATCATGGCCGGGGAGAGCGCGTTCGCCCGCTCGGGATCGTTCAGCGTGACGAAGAGGAGATCGTCGCGCCGCTCACTCTGAACGAGGTCGCTCACGGCGCCAGCTCTTTCGGAATCTCGATCTCCAGCTCGAGCAGCCCCTGGCCGTGGGCCTTGCCCTGGGCGTCGGTCAAGAGCGAGGCGGTGCCGCCGCCGCCGAGCGCGTCGTGGAGGAGGAAGTTGAGCGCCAGCAGGTTCGGCACCTCGAACCGCTCCACGCGACCGCGGCAGATGGCGCCGAAGTGCGCCTTCACCCGATCGGCGGTCACCTCGCGCCGGATCGCCTCGTAGAGCGCCAGCGTGTTGGCGATCAGCCCGACGTTGGAGGCGTCGCCTTTGTCGCCCGAGCGGGCATGCGCAATCTCGGCTAGCCGGACTTTCATCCGCCCACCGTCTCCACACTCACCTCGAGCCGCGGCTCGACCTCGCGCCGGTCGAGGAGCGCCGGCCAGTAGGCGACCACTTCCTGCGGTTTCGGCCTGCCGCCGGCAAAGCCGGTCACGCCGGGCGGACCGGCGGTTACCAGCGGTGCGATCTCCTTGCCGAAGCGCTCGACCTTGCGCCGATCCGAGTCGCGCACCGCCAAGCGCAGCACCACTTCGGGCGCCGCGCCCACCGGCGGCAGAATCCCGGGTAGCACCGCCGAGACGCCGAGAAACTCTTCGACGCGATCGCCGGCCGGAAACTCGACGCCGGCCCGCGCCAGTCGCCGCCAGACGATCTCGGCGGCGAGCTTCGCCTTGCCGAAGGCGCGCGGCCCGGCGATCGTCACCTGCCCCGCCGCCTTGTAGCCATCGAGGTACGACGCCGAGAGCTTGAGGAACGGCGTGTTCGCGCGCCCGCGGACGCCCGCGACGCGCACCCGGTCGCCGCCGGCCTTCTCCAGCCGGATCGAGCTGAAGTCGGCGGTGACGTCGGGCGTGACGTAGGCCGCCGGATCCCCCATCTCGTACACCAGTTGCTCCGACACGGTGTCGACGGTGACGAGCCCACCGGTTCCCGGATGTTTGGTCACAGTGAAGCTGCCGTCCTCGGCGACCTCGGCGATCGGATAGCCGACATTCCAGAGATCGGGGACCTCCCACCAACGGGTGAAGTTGCCGCCGGTCGCCTGCGCGCCACACTCGAGGATGTGGCCCGCGATCGTGCCGGCGGCGAGCCGGTCCCAGTCGTCGGCCGCCCAGCCGTGCTCGTGGACGAGCGGACCGAGCGCCAGCGCGGTGTCGGTCACGCGGCCGCAGAGGACGATCTGGGCGCCGCCTGCCAACGCCGCGGCGACCGGGCGCGCTCCCAGGTAGGCGTTGGCGGAGGTGACGCGGTCGAGCACGGTGGCGATCGGCTCGCCGCTGTCCATGTTCTGCATCGGGTGGCCGGCGGCCACCAGCTCGGGAAGCCGCGCCAGCAGATCGTCCCCTTCGACGACGCCGATGCGCAGGCCCCGGATCCCCAGCTCGCGCGCGATCTCGAACACCTTGGCGCGGCAGGCGCGCGGGTTGAGCCCACCCGCGTTGGTCACCACTTTGACGTTCTTGGCCACCAGGAGCGGCAGCGCGCGACGGACGAAGTCGAGAAAATCGGTGGCGTAACCGGCCGCCGGATTCTTCAGCTTCTGGCGCATCATGATCGACAGCGTGACCTCGGCGAGATAGTCCATGCCGAGGTAGTCGATCGGGCCGCCTTCGAGGAGATGGATCGGCGCGTCGACCGAATCCCCCCAGAAGCCCTGCCCGTTGGCGACGCGGACGACCTTCATGCGCGCCGCGAGGCTATCACCCGCTATGGCGCCAGCGCGGCTTGCGCCTCTTCGAAGGTGCCGGGAAAGTATGCGACGTTGTGGAACGCCTCGTGAGCGATGGCCTGAGCCACGTAACGCGCGTCGCCGGCCGTGCGCCCGACGACGATGACCCGCGTGTTGTGGTCCTGCATCGGCAACCGCCCATCGTCCTTGGCCTTGCGAATCTCGCCGACGTCCTTGCCTTCGAGCACGCCGCTGCGCTGCACGTTGCGGGCACCTGGAAGCGTCCCGGCCTGGAAAGCGTCGGCTTCGCGCACATCGATCAGAACCGCGGTGCGGTCGAGGGAGAGGACGTGACGGAGGCCGTCGGCTTCGATCTCGGTGACGCCACCAAAGGCGCGCCAGACCGGTATGCCGAGCTGATAGCGACGGACATCCGTGTGCCCGGCCGCCAGGAGCTCGGCGGTGAGTC
>CAZPYU010000284.1:0-3825 GCA_964590905.1 uncultured Thermoanaerobaculia bacterium | reverse complement strand
GTCTTGCAGATGGCGCCGGATCTTCCCGACCGGGCGCGCCTCGAGCAGCGGGTGCGGGCGCTGCGCCGGGCCTAGGCTTGTTCGCTTCCTTCGCAACGCGCCCCTTGCACTAGAGTCTGCCCGCCGTGAACGAAGAGACCCGGCGCCTGGCGCGCTACGCTTACATGCGGCTGGCGCGCGAGTTCGACGCCCGCTTCGAGGCGATGCTGCTTACCGGCCGGGTCGCCAAGTGGTACAGCGCGATCGGCAACGAGGCGATCACCGTCGCGGCAGGCATGGCGCTCGAGCCGGGCGACGTTCTCTGCTCGCTGCATCGCGACGTCGGCGCCATCCTCGCCCTCTATCTCGATCCGGCGCGCACCTTCCCCGGCTTCGGATTCGAGGGGCCGAGCGACCGGCGCCCCGATCCCGAACAGCTCTTCGAACGACTCGCCCGCCAGGTGCTCGGCAGGGCCGGCGGTTTCTCGGAGGGGATCGAGCGCTCGTATCACTACGGCTACTTCGCCCCCGAGGCCGGCATCGTCCATATCGGCATGATCAGCCACCTGGGCGCCATGATCCCGGTGGCTGCCGGAGTCGCCTTCGCGCTCAAGCGGCGCGGCGGCGAACGGGTGGCGATCAACTTCATCGGCGAAGGCGGCACCTCGACCGGCGACTTTCACGAAGGCTTGAACCTGGCCGCGGTCTGGAAGCTGCCGCTGGTCTTGGTGATCGAGAACAACCGCTACGCCTTCTCGACTCCGGCGCGGCAGCAGTACGCCTGCCTGCAGCTTTCGGATCGCGGACCCGGCTACGGCATCGCCTCCGAGACGGTCGACGGCAACGACGCCGACGCGATGGCGCGGGCGTTCTCGCGGGCCATCGCGCGGGCGCGCACCGGCCAGGGGCCGACTCTGCTCGAAGCGATGGTGGGGCGGCTGCGCGGACACGCCGAGGGCGACGGCTCGATGAAGGTGGTTCCCGCGGCGGAGCTCGAGCTCTACCGCGCGCAGGATCCGGTGCCCACCTACGCGCAGCGGCTCGAGGTCGAAGGAGTCGTCGACGGCGCGACTCGGGAGCGGATCGACGCGCGCGCCCGAGAGCTCGTCGAAACCGCCATCGAGCGCGCGCTCGCTGCGCCGCTTCCGGCCGCGTCAGTCGCGTTCCGCCCGGTCTTCGCGACCGAGCACCCCGCGCCGGACGTGGTGTCGTCCGAGGACGAGAACGACGACACTGCCGCCTCCGAGCGGTGGGCGGCGGACGATCTCGAAGCGACTCGCCTGGTCGTCCCGCTTGCCATCGAACCCGAGCCGGCGGACGCCCCGACCGCGATGGCGGCGTTCACCGGCGCGGCCTCGACTCCGGTCGCGGCAGGCGAGGTCACCTACCTCGACGCGCTCCACCAGGCGCTCGCCGAGGAGATGGAACGCGACCCGCGGGTCGTCCTGTTCGGACAGGACATCGCCGCCTTCGAAGGGGCGTTCCGAGTCACCCGCGGGCTCTACGCGCGCTGGCCGGAGCGCGTGCTCGACACGCCGATCTCGGAGAGCGGCACGCTCGGCTTGGCCGCCGGCGCGGCGCTCTTGGGCTACCTGCCGGTCGTCGAGATGCAGTTCGCCGACTTCGTCGCCTGCGGCTTTAACCAGATCGTCAATGTCATCGCCAAGCTCTTCTACCGCTTCGAGCGCCCCTGTCCGCTGGTGATCCGGCTACCGGCTGGCGGCGGAGTCGGCGCCGGGCCTTTTCACTCGCAAAACCCCGAGGGTTGGTTCGCCCACGTCGCCGGCTTGAAGGTCGTCTGCCCGGCGACCGCCGCCGATGCCAAGGGGCTACTCAAGAGCGCCATCCGCGACCCCAACCCTGTCGTTTTCTGCGAGAACAAGTTTCTCTACCGGCGCGTCAAAGAGATTCTGCCGGAGGGGGAGCACCTAGTGCCGCTGGGCCGCGCGCGGATCGCGCGCGCTGGCGAGCAGCTCACGATCGTCGGCTACGGAGCTTCGACCTGGACGGCGCTGGAGGCAGCAGAAGTGCTCGCGCTCGAGGGGATCGAGACTGAAGTCGTCGACCTGCGCACTCTCGTCCCGCTCGACGAGGAGACGGTGCTCGCCTCTGTTCAGAAGACTGGTCGCTGCGTCGTCGTGCACGAGGCGCAGACGACCGGCGGCTTCGGCGGCGAGATCGCGGCGCGCGTCGCCGACGCAGCCTTCGCCTGGCTCGACGCGCCGGTCAAGCGGGTCGGCTACCCCGACCGCCCGAGCCCGTACGCGCGCGGGCTCGAAGCGGCGCTCCTTCCCTATCGCGACAAGCTCCTCGCCGCGGCGCGTGAGGTGTTGGCGTATTGAGCGCCGCCAGTGGGCCGTTCGGCGAGCGCCTGCCGCTCCTCTCGTTGACGCCGTTCGTCCTCTTGCTGCTCGCGATCGCCTTCCTGCCGCTCGTCGCGCCGCGCTGGTGGGAACGAAACCGCAACAAGGGTGTCCTCTCGGCCGCCCTGGCGCTGCCGTTCGGGACTTGGCTCGTGCTCACGTTCGGCGCCGAGGGGGTGCGCGAACTCCGCCACGCGGCGCTCGACTACTTGTCGTTCCTGGTGCTATTGGGCTCGCTGTTCGTGATCTCGGGCGGGATCGTCGTGCGCGGCTCGCTCGCCGGCACGCCGCTCGGCAACAGCGCCCTGCTTGGGGTTGGCGCCCTGCTGGCGAACCTCATCGGCACCACCGGCGCGTCGATGGTGTTGATCCGTCCCTTGCTGCGGGCGAACGCCGAACGCCGGCGCAAGGTCCACCTCGTCCTCTTCTTCATCTTCGTGGTCTCCAACTGCGGCGGTCTGCTCACACCTCTGGGCGATCCGCCGCTCTTTCTCGGCTTCCTGAAAGGCGTCCCCTTCGCATGGACGCTACGGCTCTGGAAGGAGTGGCTGCTGGTCAATGGAGCCTTGCTCGTGGTGTTCAACTTCCTCGATCAGCACCTGCTCGAGAGAGACGAGATCGAGAACCCGCAAGAGCCGCTGCTCGAAGAGATGCTCGAGCACCAGCCGGTGCGCATCGCCGGCTGGGTCAACCTGATTTTCTTGGCCGGCGTGGTGATGGTTATCGTCGGCAAGGGGCAGGCGTGGGGGACCGCGCCGGACCCCTGGCCGTTCGGCGTGCAAGAGGGGCTGATGGCCGCGCTGGCGATCGCTGCCTACGCCACGACGCAGAACAGCCTGCGCGTCGAGAATCGATTTACCTTCGGGCCGATCGTCGAGGTCGCCGTTCTCTTCGCCGGCATCTTCGTGACCATGGTGGCTCCGCTGCTGGTGCTCAACGCGCGGGGAACGGCGCTCGGCTTTACGCGGCCCTTCGAGTACTTCTGGGCGACCGGCGTGCTGTCGTCGCTCCTCGACAATGCGCCAACCTACCTGGCATTCGCGGCGACGGCAGCGGGAGAGTTCGGGGTCGCGATGGGCGGCGCGAGCTACCTGGCGGAGCTGCTCGCTCGGGGCCGAGAAGCGGCGGAGGTGCTCGCTGCGATCTCCTGCGGCGCTGTCTTCATGGGCGCCTACACCTACATCGGCAACGGGCCGAACTTCATGGTGAAGGCGATCGCCGAGGAGAACGGCGTCCGCATGCCCTCGTTCGTCGGCTACCTGCTCTGGTCGCTGCCGATCCTGACGCCGATCTTCCTGTTGACCTCACTCGTCTTCTTTCGTTGAGGGGAGCTCGGTCTTGCTGCAAGCCCTTGGCGAATAGCGGCGAGGGTTCGGACGAGCTGGGCTGACCGACTCCTGCTAACGTCGCGGCCATGCCCTCGGCGATCGAGCAGCTCACCAAGGCGATCCAGGGGCGCTACAGTGTCGTCTTCGTCCGCACC
>CAZPYU010000283.1:0-3795 GCA_964590905.1 uncultured Thermoanaerobaculia bacterium | reverse complement strand
CGAGCCGGGCTTCGATCGTCCCTGGCTTCGCGTCGTAGGCAGTGTGCAGGATCGCCGTGTTGGCCTTGCTCGTCCCCGCACCGACGTCTGAACTGGCCTCGATAAGAGCAACGCGCAACTCGAAGCGCGCCAGCTCGCGGGCGATCGCCGCACCGACGTTCCCTGCGCCGACGATCGCGACGTCGTAGTCGAAGACATCACTCACTCGAGGTTCCTACGGAGTTCCGGCTAACGCCGCGAGCGAGAGCGCTGCGGCATCGAACCGAGCGAGCCGCTCACGAGCTTCGTCCGCGGACATTGCCGGCTCGAAGACCGCAACCGGCTGCCATGTCCCCACCGCGTCCACGGGTGTGGACACGGCTCCACATCCGAGACGCGCGAAGGCACCCACGCCGAGAGCTGTCGCGTCGGCCGAGGGGTAGAGCTCGACCGGAGCCTGCAGAAGGTCCGCTTGCGCCTGCATGAGCACGCGGGATCTCGTAAGCCCTCCGTCGACGCGCAGTCGCTCGAGCGGCCGGCCGAGATCCTGCTCGATCGCCTTCGCCAGCGCGGCGACCTGCGCCGCGATTCCCCAAGCAACCGCGCGGACGAGGTCGTCACGCGTCGTCGCGAGGGAGAGCCCCACCCAACCACCGCGCGCCTCGGGCGCCCAGAAAGGAGCAGCGAGACCGGCGAGCCCCGGCACGAAGATCGCCTCCTCACCCGTCGCGGAGGCGACCTTGTCGAGATCGGCGGCCTGGGAGATGAGCCCGAGCTCCTCGAGCCACGAGACTGCGGCTCCCGCCGTGTAGACCTGGCCGTCGAGGCAGTACGTCGTCGCTCCGTCGAGGCGCCAGGCAACGCATGCGGCGAGCCTCGACTTCGACAAGGGAACGATCTCGCCGGCGGTTGCGAGGATGAACGCGCCCGTCCCGTACGTGCACTTCGCCTCCCCAGCCGCAAAGCAGGACTCCGCGAAGAGCGCCGCCTGCTGATCAACCACGAGGCCGGTAACCGGCAGGGATCCGCCGAACGCATCCGTCTCCCCCACGACTCCGGCGCAGTCGACCACAGCCGGCAGATCGGCCGGATCGAACCCGAACAGCGCGCACGCTTCCTCCGACCACTCGGCTTGCTCGAGATCGAGGAGCATCGTCCGTGACGCAGTGGCGGCATCGGTGACGAATGCGCCCGCGAGCTGGTGGTTGAGCCAGGCGTCGACCGTCGTCACCACGCCTCCCTCACCGACCCGCCGGCGCAGCCAGGTCATCTTCGCAGCCGCGAAGTATGGATCGAGCGGAAGGCCGGTCAGCTCGACGAGGCGATCTGCGCTGGCCGCGAGCTCGCGCGTCACCTCGACCGCCCGGCGGTCTTGCCAGCTGATCGCCGTAGACAGCGCGCGGCCCGTGTCGCGGTCCCAGTGGAGGACGGTCTCGCCCTGGTTGCCGATCCCGACCGCCGCGACAGGCTCGCCTGCCGCGAGGAGTGCCTCGCGACCCGCCGCAATGATCGACTCGAGCAGCTCCTGCGGGTCTTGCTCGACCGCGCCCCCGGCGCTCGCACGCGGATTCACCGGTGCCGTGCCCTCGCCCAGGACCTCGCCGTCGGACGACACGACGAGAGCTTTCGTGGCCGAAGTTCCCTGATCGATCGCGAGAACGTTCATCCGCCGGTCAACGATATGTGCGCACGGCCACGTTGACTACGTCTGCACAGTGTCGTAGGGTCGCGCCAGCTGCCGAGACAGAGGAGGAAAGGGCATGTCGCAAACCCCCATGGACCGCGACGAGCAAAGACTCGCGGAGCTGGGCTACAAGCAGGACCTGTCGCGGGTCTGGAGCGGATTCTCCAACTTCGCGATCTCGTTCACCATCATCTCCATCCTCGCCGGGTGTTTCACCACCTTCGGTCAGGCGTGGAACTACGGAGGGCCGGTCAACATCTCGTGGGGGTGGCCGATCATCGTCGGCCTCATCATGTTCGTCGCGCTCAGCATGAGCGAGCTGGCTTCCGCATATCCGACGGCCGGCGGGCCGTATTACTGGGCGTACAAGCTCGGGGGCGCCGGCTGGTCATGGTTCACCGGCTGGTTCAACGTCGTCGGGCTCGTCGCCGTCGTCGCCTCGGTCGACTATGCCGCCGCGCTGTTCGCCTCGACCCTGTTCAACCTCTGGGGCCTCGACCTCGGCTTCATCGACTTCGCGGACGGCGCCAATCTCCGAGACATCTTCGCCGTCTTCCTGGTGCTGATGATCATCCACGCCTTGGTGAACATCTACTCGTCTCACCTCGTCGCGCTGTTCAACAACGTCTCGGTCTTCTGGCACCTCTTCGGGTTCGCGATCATCGTCGGGATTCTCATCTTCGTTCCCGATCGGCACCAGAGCGTGGACTTCGTCTTCACGCAGACGATCAACAACTCGGGCTTCGACGGCGGTGCAACCACCGGCTTCGTCTTCCTGATGCTCGTCGTCCCGGTCGGATGGCTGCTGACGATGTACACCGAGACGGGATACGACGCGTCCGCCCACGTGGCCGAAGAGACACGCGACGCCGAGATGGCGGCGGCCAAGGGGATCTGGCGCTCGGTCTTCTACTCCGGCGTTCTCGGCTACGTCCTGCTGCTCGCGATCACTTTCGCGGCAATCGACGTCGACGCCGTGAACGAGGGGCTCGGCTACTCGCCGTCCATCTTCGTGAGCGCGATGAGCGACGGGTGGGCGGAAACCGTGATTCTGCTCGCACTCGTCGGGCAAATCTTCTGCGGGATGGCGTGTCTGACGAGCTGCTCGCGTACGTTCTTTGCGTTCTCGCGCGATCGCGCCATTCCGGGCTGGCAGCTCTGGAGCCGTGTCGACAAGCGTCACGTGCCCGTCTACGCGGTGCTCGCCAGCGCCGCTCTCGGAGTGCTCATCACCCTGCCCGCGCTGAGAGTCAACGAGGCCGGCTACCAGTATGCGTTCTTCGCAGTCACCACCATGGCGACGATGGGTCTCTACGCCGCCTACGTCATCCCGGTGTACCTGCGCTGGCGTGCCGGCGACAGCTTCCAGACGGGGGCGTGGAATCTCGGCTCGAAATACAGGTGGATGAATCCGATCGCGGTCGTCTGGGTCGTGATCAGCCTCATCGCGTTCAGCTTGCCGTTCAGCCCGCAGGGCATACCCTGGGAGAGCGACTTCGACTGGACGTGGCTGAACTACGGGCCGATCGGCCTCTTCGGCGTCATCATCCTGGTCGGGATCTGGTGGAAGCTCGGCGCCAACAAGAATTACACGGGGCCGGTTCGCACGATCGAGTTCGACTCGGCCATGCGGGTCATGGACGACGAGACTCCGGCCGGCGGGACGCCTCCGGCATAGCCCATCATCGAACTGTGATCACCGAGGGGCGCCGACAGGCGCCCCTCGTCTATGCGGCCGCGAGCGCCTTTTGGAACGACGGATCGGAGGCGGTTCGCTCGAGTCGCACGAAGTGCTCGGCCGCGTAGGCGACGAAGTCGAAGTCCAGCTCCGACACCGCGGTCTGAACGACGCCCCACATCGCCTCGCGGAAGTCGGACATGAATCGCATCAGCTCGAGCGCAGCTGCGTCCTCAGCCCGAACCTCGCCGAAGTACGCCTCTAGCAGTATTGCGCTGCCGCCGGCGTTGAGCTCGTGATTGATCGAGAAGTTGGCCAGGTCGAAGAAGACGTCCCCCATTCCGGCGTACTCCCAGTCGACGATGCGAAGCCGCTCGCCGTCGTCGAGGAAGTTTGCGTTCAGGAGGTCGTTGTGACACGGGCTCGGAGCCGCGCCTCCCCGCGTTGCCTCGAT
>CAZPYU010000282.1:0-4165 GCA_964590905.1 uncultured Thermoanaerobaculia bacterium | reverse complement strand
ATCAGTAACGCAGGGGCTCCACCCTGCGCGGCAAGTCAACCGAAATGAAGGCAATCTAATGGCCGATCTACCAAAGGCGGCGCAAGGCACCTTCGACGAGTTGCTCCCCTCTCTGCCAACATCGGTGAGACACCGACCCCCCGGAAGTTTAGTGTAGAGGGCGAGACGGGAAACGAGAATGTCCACGAGCGGAGGCATCAGGGATGACGGTGGCGACCGAGGTGGTGGCGAAGGCGCAGCGGCGGCGGTTCACGGCCGCGGACAAGGTGCGGGCGCTGCGGGAGGCCGACGGGTGCACGAAGCCCGGCGAGCTGAGCGCGCTGTTGCGGCGTGAGGGGCTGTACTCCTCGCACCTGTCCGCCTGGCGTGAGGCGCGGCGCCGGGGCGAGCTGGCGGGGCTGGCGCCCCGTGCGCGGGGGCCGAAGGCGAAGCCCGTGGATCCGCGGGACCGGAAGATCACCGAGCTCGAGCGTGACAAGCAGCGGCTCCAGGCGCGGCTGGAGCGCGCCGAGGGGCTCATTGCCGTCCAAAAAAAAGTCTCGGAGCTGCTGGGCATCCCGCTGGCGAGCGAAGGGAAGGACTGATGCAGACCGTCGCCGCACTCGGGCCCCGGCTGGGCGTCGCGCCGACCTGCGCGGCGCTCCGCGTGGCTCGCGCCAGCTTCTATCGCGGGCGGCAGCCCCGCGCGAACGCATCGGCCAGCACCCGCGCACGTCGTTCGCGCTTCGCTGCGGCGAGTCCGCGGGCGAGGCAGTGCCGGAGGAGCGCCCGGCCGATTCCACGGCGGTAGTTCGCGGGATCCACATACAGCCAGGCGAGATGCGGGTCGTCGATGCCCGCGAACCCGACGACATCGCCGTCGTGTTGCGCGACGAACATGACGCAGGCGTTGATGTATTCGCCTTCGGGATCCTCTGCCAGCGGGATGAAAGCGCGCGCATCATAGGATCCGCGCAGCTCGTCGGGTCGGGAGCGATCATGCACGCGGCAAATGGCCGACCAATCGTCCGACCGGTAGTCTCGGATGACGACGTCCATGGCGACTCTCTCCCGCTCCGCCTCGGCTTCGCTCTTCCACAGCCGGGTCGGCGGAGCCAGCCTTGCGATGGCTCTCGGACGTGGCTCCCCGGGCCGCAGGTCGATCCCGATCAGCGATAGAGCGACTTCACGTGTCCCCAGGTCCCGTGGACCGTCGGCGTCGTGCCGGGCAGCTCGATCGTTCGCACCCGGTTGCAGCCGGCGTCGGCAATGTAGAGCGTGTCGCCGCGAATGCGAACACCGGCGGGGGTGATGAACTCCGCCGAGAGCCGTGGAGCATCCACGCAGCCGATTCCGCCTCCGGCCCAATCGCTGACCGCGCCGTTTGGCGTGACCTCCCAGACATCGTGATGGCTGTACTGGCCGCTGTAGAAACTGCCGTCCGACCTTCGGACCAGGCCGACGGTGCTGACCAACCCGGAAACGAACACGGTGACGGGCGACCCTCCCGCGCCTACGAGCCGGATGTGGGTTTCGGAACCCACGTAGATCTCGCCCGTCGGGGCGATCACGAGGCCTCCGGTATTCTCCCCTACTGGCGTAACCCCGGCCGCGTACATGGTGACGACACCCGCGGGGGTAATGCGCTTCAGGTTGCGCGGGCCCCACTCGCCCACGAACAGGTCGCCGGATGGGCCGAACTCGATGAACATGGGATCGCCCAATCCCGAGACGAAGACGGTCTTCGAGCCATCGGGGGCGACCTTCCATATCCGGCCCGAGTTGGCGACGGAGATCAGGCCCCGATCCGCGACGTAGAGATCACCCGAGGGACCGAAAGCGAGTCCCCATGGGTCGGTGAATCCGCTCGCGAACGTCGTCACGGGGGCGCCCCCGGGACCGACCTTGTATACGGACCCGACGCCGCCACCCTGGCCCGACACGTAGAGGAAACCGCTTGCGTCCCACGCAAGGTCTTTGGCTCCGCTGACCCCGGTCGCGTAGGTGGTCACGTTCTGCGCGTTCGAGGCGGAGACGAGCAGCAAGACGGGCAGGAGAACTGCGGCGGAAAGCACAGCTGCGGCGCGAGATGTCATGGCGGCTCCTTCAGAGGCACCGAATATGCGGCCCACAGTCCACTGGGGGGGGTACGATGCGGACGCGCAATGATAGCACAGATGCGAGAAGCCCCCGCAACTTGCGAGGGCTACAGCCCCTCGCGCCGCAGCAGCGCGCCCAGCTCGCCGGGCTTCGTGCAGTCGTCCGCCTCGCGCAGCACCCGCAGCTTCTCGGCGGCCGTGAACCGCCGCCGCGCCGCTTTCGCCACCACCTCGGTCTCCGCCATCATCCGTGACGTCTCCATGGCCGTGGACATCTTCGTTTCCAGACTCGCCCTCTACATTAAACTTCCGAGGGGTCGGTGTCTCACGTACGTTGGCAGAGAGGGGCGGGCCATGATCCGGGACGTCGACGTGAGCACGGTTGAAACCGTGCGGCTCGGCGACAACGCCGCCACCTATGGCGTCGGGCCGAAGAAGATGACCGACGGCTACGCCTACATCATGCCCATGCGCGGCTACATCAATCTCGGCTTCTATCAAGGGGCGGTGCTGGCGGACCCCGAACGGCTGCTGGAAGGCACCGGCAAGGGGCTGCGGCACGTAAAAATCCGCTCCCTGGCCGAGGCCGATCTCCGCCCTGTTCGGGCGCTGGTCGCAGCGGCACTCGCCCGGCGAAGGTCTCACCGCCGACATGACTCGTGAGGTTGCGAAGCGATCAAGGACGCCAAGCTCAAGAAGGTGCGGGCCTCGATCCATGGCGATACGGTGCGTGTGTCGTCGCCGAGCAAGGACTAAATGCAAGGCGTGATGGCCTTGCTCACGCAACAGGACTTCGGCATCGAGCCCAAGTTCGGGAACTACTGCTCGAACTGAGCCTCGATTGCGGGTTCGCATCGGTGCAATCGCTGACGACCACTCCTCGCCCACCGTGGCGCCATTGCCGGCGGGGTTCGCCCAGGCCGGCACAAGACCCTTCATCGATGTAGCCCAAGTGTAGCCGAGCGAAGCGCCACGAGCCCTAACGAGCAACAACGAACCGCGCCAGAGGAACGCGGCTGAAACGTGTGTCTCCGTTGCGCTTCCCCCCGATTCGTTGTTCCTCGCCCCACCCCCCGGCGCGGACTCTTAATCAGTAGGTTGATGGTTCGATTCCATCGCGGCGCAGCAACTTAGCCGAGCGGCTGTGACTCGGGCGTGACGGATCGCGCGGACTCGCGCCATGCTGGTAGCCTCGGCGGGCCGTCCTGCTTGAAGGGAACGGAAGCGGAGCGCAGGGATGCCTCTTGGAGATCCTGAGGGAGTTTCGCATAGCGGGATTGTGGCCTGCGTGTACCTGATGGAACCCGCTCAAGCGTCCCGGGAGCGCGCCGCCGGCAGGTTCCGCGCACCATCCCGCTACCCGGTCCTCCAGCCCAGCCCCAGCGCCAGCAGGCCGGCGCCGGCCACCCATAGCGCGGCGCGCGCGGTCCAGGGGACGGGCTGCTCCGGCGCGGGGCCGCGCGATGGGACGCCGATCGCCTCCTGCGCCTGGCGCACCGCGACCGCGAAGCTCGCGAGCCACGCCGCCGCGAGTGCCAGCATCAGACCCATGCGCTCCGCCCCGGCGAGGCCGCGCGCCACGTCGAGCCATAACTTCGCTCCGGGCGTGCCGGGCACGCCGGCGAGCGAGGCGAGCGAGAACAGGCCGAGCAGAGCACTCAGCGGATGGCGGCGGAACATCACGGCGGCCGGCTCGGCCCCGGTGGCCGCGACCGGGAGGAAGCGCGCGAAGGTGCCCGCTCCGGTCAGCGCCAGCACGAGGTGCGGCGCCCAGGTTGCGAGCAGGTCCTCCGCCGAGATCCGGTGGTAGCGTCCGGTGCGCTCGGCGGCGAAACATGCCAGCAGCAGGGCTCCCTGGAGGCTCGCGAGCGTGCCGATACGGCGCTCCGGGCGCTTCTGCCACAGCACGGCCACCGCCCCCACGGCGAAGGCGGTGGCGGCGGCGATCCCCAGCAGGTACGAGGTGAGCCGCGACGCCTCCGGGCAGGCGCCGATCCCGCTCAAGCGACTCATGAGCCAGCCGGCGCCGCCCACCTGGAGCGCTCCGACCGCGAGCGGCGCGAGCCAGGCCCTGGCTCCCTGGAAGA
>CAZPYU010000281.1:0-7149 GCA_964590905.1 uncultured Thermoanaerobaculia bacterium | reverse complement strand
CTGAATGCGGTTCTGGACGCGCGCGACCAGACCGAGGGCGGGCTCGTCGGAGGGGGAGGAGGAGGTTGACCGTACCGCGGCCGCCTGCTGCAACGCGACGGCCGCACGCGACCACCATCCACGGCCGCACGCTCGACGATCCGTTCTTCTGGCTACGGGAGCGCGACGATTCCGAAGTGCGCGCCTACCTCGAGGCCGAGAACGCCTACGCCGAGGCGTATCTCGCTCCGTTTGCGCAGCTGCGGGAGAAGCTCTACGGCGAGCTGGTCGGTCGACTCGAGGAGGAGGATGCGAGCTATCCCTACCGTCGAGGAGGCTGGCTCTATTACAGCCGGAACGCGAGGGGGAAGCAGCACCAGATCCACTGTCGGAAAGAGAGCGAGGAGGCGCCGGAGCAGGTCGTCCTCGACCTCAACGAGCTCGGCAATGGAGCCGAATACGTCGCGCTCGGCGCCTTCGAGCCGTCGGACGACGGCCACCTCCTCGCCTACACGCTCGACCGGACAGGCTTCCGCGAGTACACGCTTCTCCTGCTCGACTTGCGCACGATGGAGTCGCTCTCCGAGGCGATTCCGAAGGTGACATCCGTCGCCTGGGCGGCGGACGGCAAGACGCTTCTCTACACGATCGAAAACTCAGCCAAGCGCTCCTACCGCGCTCTCCGCCACCGCTTGGGCGCCACCGGCGGCGAGCTCGTCTACGAAGAGAGCGACGAGCGGTTCTCGCTCGCGGTCGAGCGCTCCCGGAGCGGCGACTACCTCTTTCTCTCCTCCGCCAGCCTGACCACCTCCGAGGTGCGCTACTTGCCGGCGACGCGTCCCGATTCCGCCCCGAGGCTGGTCGCGGCACGGGAGCAGGATCATCTCTACGATCTCGAGCACGCGGGCGAGCGCTTCTTCGTGCGCTCGAACGCGACGGGGCGAAACTTCGCGCTCTTTGAGGCGCCGGCGGCGACCCCCGAGCGCGCTCATTGGCGCCAGCTCCGCGCCCACGACCCGGCGGTGATGCTCGAGAACGTCGCCGCGTTCGCGGGCCACCTGGTCTTGGGCGAGCGCACTCTCGGCCTGAACGGCTTCCGGATCGTCGAGCTGGCCACCGGCGCCGAGCGCACGGTGCCGTTTCGGGAGCCGGCCTATCGCGCCCTGCCGGGCCCGAACTTCGTGTTCCAGAGCCGGAGCTTCCGCTACCACTACCAGTCGATGACCACGCCCGAGTCGGTCTTCGATGTCGACCTCGCGAGCGGTAGCTCGACGCTCTGCAAGCAGCAGCCGGTGCCCGGCTACGACGCCTCGCTCTATCGCGCCGAGCGGATCGAAGCCACGGCTGCCGATGGCGTCCGGGTGCCGATCTCGCTCGTGCGGCGCCACGACCGAGCGACCGATTCGCCGGGTCCGGCGCTCCTCTCCGGCTACGGCGCCTACGGCATCTCGAACGATGTCCGCTTCGACGCCAACGCTGTCAGTCTGCTCGATCGCGGCTTCGCCATCGCGATCGCGCACGTGCGCGGTGGCGGCGAGCTCGGCAAGCGGTGGCACGATGCCGGACGCATGACGGCGAAGCGGAACAGCTTCACCGACTTCGTCACCTGCGCGGAGGAGCTAGTGCGGCGGGGCACCACGGCGCCGAACCGTCTGGCGATTACGGGCGGCAGCGCCGGCGGCCTCTTGATCGGGGCCGCCGTCAACCTGCGACCCGAGCTGTTCGCCGTCGTCCTCTCCAACGTGCCGTTCGTCGACGTGATCCAGACCATGCTCGACCCGACCCTGCCGTTGACAGTAGGCGAGTTCGAAGAGTGGGGAGATCCGCGTCTCGCCGAGCAGTTCGCGACCATGCTGAGCTACAGCCCATACGACAACGTGGCGCCCAAGGCATATCCCGCCATGCTGGTCCGCACCTCGTTCTGGGACTCGCAGGTGATGTACTGGGAGCCGGCGAAGTACGTCGCCAAGCTGCGCGCCACGAAATCCGACTCCAACCCGCTCCTGCTGTTGAGCCACCTCGACGCCGGCGGCCACGGCGGGCTTGCCGGCCGCTACGACAAGCTCCGCGACCGGGCGACCGACTTCGCTTTCCTGCTCGACCGGCTGGGCGTGCGAGAGTAACCAGCCCTCAGGTTTCGGTTCCGCGAGCGCAGCTTTCCGTCAATCGCTCGCTTTGTGCCAGGCCTCGATGTCGCGGCGCTCTCTCTTGGTTGGGCGGCCGGCGCCGGGGTCGCGACGCGCGGGCCTGCCGCGCAGGGCGCGTGCGATCGCGTCGGAGGGCGGGCGCGGCGGCGAGAGATCCTCGAAGAGCCGCGCGACCTCGGCCTTGGGCAGAGTCTTCTCCGCCAGCTCCACGACGACCAGGATGCGCGTCCAGTCGCGCGTCACCTCGGCTTCGACGCGATCCCCGATCCGCAGCTCGCGATGCGGCTTGACCTGCACACCGTTGACTTGGACGCGCGACACCTCGCACGCTTTGGTCGCCAGGGTGCGCGACTTGTAGACGCGCGCCACGTGCAGCCACTTGTCGATGCGGACGCTCATGCGGCGCGCAGGAGAGCTCACTCCTGCCGCTGCTCACGCAGCTGGGCGACCTTCGCTTCGCCCTCCGCGGTGAGCCGCTCGCGCTCGCGCCGGTAGTACTCCTCCTGTTCCTCGAGCCGGGCGGGATCGTCGAGCTTGCGCAGTTTGTCGCGGTGCAAGATCTCGAGCTCGGCCAGCTTGGACTCGGTGAAGATGCGCGCCTCGGCGATGGCGCGCTTGGTTTCGTCGGAGAGCGCCGTCTCTCGCGGCGGCTCGATGCCGCGCGCCTCGAGCCGCTCCAGCGCCAGCTCGTAAGCCGACTTCATCCCAGAGGCCTTGTCACTCTTCGCCATGGCGGAGAAGATTCTAGTCGTGGGAGGCTTCCTCTTGCTCTTCGTGGACGGCGTCGGCTTGGCGCCGAGCGCTGGCGACAATCCGCTCGCCACCGTGCCAATGCCGGCGCTCGACCATCTCTTGGGCGCACCGCTGACCAGCGAGCGGATCGGCACTACGGACGGCGTGCTGCTCGCCGCGCTCGATGCCACGCTCGGCGTCGACGGGCTGCCGCAGAGCGCTACTGGGCAGACGACGCTCTTCACCGGCGTCAACGCGGCTCAGCTCCTCGGCCGTCATGTGCCCGCGTTCCCGGGGCCGCGACTGGCGGCGCTTCTCGCCGAGAAGAGCCTGCTCAAGCTCGCGACCGAACACGGGCACCGGGCGACCTTCGCGAATCCGTTCTCGCGGCGCTACTTCGACGAGGTCGCGATCGGGCGGCGGCGGCACTCGGCGACAACGCTGGCGGCGCTCGCTTCCACGACTCCGCTGCGCGACCTCGCCGACCTCGCCGCCGGTCGCGCTTGCAGCTGGGACGTCACCCGCGAGCGGTTCCGCGCCTGGGCGCCCGAGGTGGAGACGGTACCTGCCGAGGAGGCCGGTCGCCACCTGGCCGAGCTGGCACGAGACCACGAGCTCGTCCTCTGGGAAACCTTCATGACCGATCTGGCCGGTCACCTGCGGCGCGGTTGGATCGCGGCGGAGGCGCTCACCCTGCTCGACGGACTCCTGGCCGGCGTGCTCGCGCACCGCTCGCCGGCGACCACCGTGCTCCTGACCTCCGATCACGGCAACCTCGAGTGTGGCGGCCACGGTCGCCACACTCGCAATCCGGTGCCGCTCCTCGCCGTCGGCCCCGGCGCCGCCGCCTTCGCCGACCTCGCTTCGATCACCGAAGTCGCGCCGAAGATCCTAGACCTGCTCTAACTCCAGATGCCAACCACGTCGACAAGCCTGCCGTCGACGTCGAAGCCGAAGACGTTGGTGCCGCGGCCGAGCTCGGCGCCGTCGGCGCGGTGCGCGATCCAGTTGGCCAGCGCCGTGCCCTGACAGTGTCGCACCGCGCCGTGGCGCGCCTGGCGCGAGCCCGGCATGAAGATCTGCACCGCAGCCAGATGCGGCTCGAGGTCGGCGCGGCCGTCGATCAGGCTGTAGCGGTCGCGGAAACGCACTTGGGAGGCGACGCAGCCGTCCAGGAGCGCGTGGCGAACGGCCGCGTCGGGTTCGCACCAGGCGGCGAACCAGCCGTCGATCCGCTGCGCCGCTTCGCGCTGCACCTCGTCGGCGACCACGTTGGCGAAGAGCGAGAGCTGGTAGCGCCAGCCCTGAACGTGGTGGTCGCGCGGTCCGGCTTCGGCGAAGTCGTGGCGGAGCCGAAGCCGCGTGCCGCCGGTTTCCTCGGCGAGCACGATCGTCACCCGCGAGGTACCGGGCGGCATCGGCTGGCCGCTCGCAAAGCCGTAGGTGAAGACGATGCGCTCGGGCGCGACGAGCTCGACCACCTCTCCTGCGGCCTCGATGCCGCCGGGATGGCGGACGAAGACGGTGCCGCCCGGTCGGGGATCGATCGTCGAGCCGGCGCCCCACCAGGAGGCCCAGCGCGCCGAATCGGTGAAGTAGCTGAAGACGGTCTCGCGGCGGGCGCGGATCGTCACCTCGCGGTCGAGCGAGAAGGGGAGCAGTGGGGTCGTCATCGGCTGCCTCCGGTCCGGCGGGAGCGCCGCCGGCGTAGCTGGGTTCGCAAACGGGGTCGGGGACCGCGCCGCCCCTCTTCGAGCTCGGCGCGGAGCTTCAGGTTATAGAGCGCGTCGTCCCAGAGCGCTTCGAGCGTCGCCGCTACCGGGCCGAGCGCCTCGCGCCGGGCGCTGTAGAAACGCTGGCGGCCCTCGGCGCGGGTCGCCACGAGGCCGGCGCCGGCGAGGCGCGCCAGGTGCTGCGAGACGGCGCCAAAGGTGACGTCGGGAAAGGCGCGGCGGATCTCGCCCGCCGACAGCTCGGTTCGCCAGACCAGGCGCAAGATCTCGCGCCGGCGCGGCGCCGCCAAGAGAGCTAGCGAATCGAGCACGGAAGTAGTTTAGTATTAACTAAATTATTGTCAAGCCTTCGGTCGCGGTTGAACTCGCTGCGGGCGTGAGCTAACGTTTGGCCCCCGCCACGAGGCCACGCCGCTGTTCGATCTCTTCTATGCCATTCCGCTCTACACGATCGCGGTGGCCGTGCTCTGCCTGCGGCGCGGCGACACCATGCCGTGGCTGTGGATCATTCTCCTGACGGGACCCGTGGGAGCGACGGTCTATCTGATCGTGACCTTTGGCGGCCTCCTGCCGCGCTCGCTCGCCGAACGCAGCAGGTCGCCGCAGGCAGGCCTAGAGCGGGCGCGCGCCGACGCCGCCCGGCTCGACACCGCCGGCGCCTGGTCGGAGCTCGCAGCTATCGCCTTCGACCGCGGGCGGGCGGGCGAGGCGGCGGAGGCGGCGCGGCGAGCGCTGGCGAAGAATCCTGGAGATTTCGAGGCGCGCTATCTCTTGGGCCGTGCGCTCCTGGCGTCGGGGCGATCACGCGAGGCCTTCGAGCCGCTCTCTCAGGTGGTCGAGGAGAAGCCCGATCACGCCATCGGCGAGGCGCTCTTCGCGCTGGCGCGCGCTTGCAGCGGGAGCGGCGATCTCGCCGCGGCTCGCCGGCACCTCGAGAGGCTCGCCGAGCGCTCGAGCCGCGCCGACTTCCTCTATGACCTGGCGTCGGTCGAGTTGGCGCTAGGTGATCGCGTCGCGGCGCGTACGACCCTGCGGCGGATCGTCGACGACTACGTCTTCGTTCCCAAGTTCATGCGCAAGCGAGTTCGCCCCTGGCTCTGGCGAGCCCAGTGGCGGCTCTGGCGGCTCGGATCGGCGTGAGAATCTCGCGCCAGGAGTTCGATGCGCTGGTCGAGCGGGCGGTGGCCGAGCTGCCCGAGGAGTTTCGCGCCGCGCTCGACAACGTCGTCGTGATGGTCGAGGAGGAACCGACGCGCGAGGATCTCGAGGGGGTCGACATCGATCCCGACGATCCGGAATCGGACGAGCTGTTCGGTCTCTACCAGGGGGTCAATCTGCTCGAACGCGGCGCCTCCTACTCGGCGCTCCCCGACCGCGTCGTCGTCTACCGCGGCCCGATCCTGCGCGCTTGCGACAGCCGCCGCGAGGTGATGCGCGAGATCCGCGACACCGTCCAGCACGAGCTCGGCCACTACTTCGGCATGGAAGAGGACGAGCTACCGTTCTAGGAGAGCGGCAGGCTGCTCTGGTGCGTTGATGTTTTCTCACCAAGCGGCTAGAATGTCGGCACCTTGCGCCTGACGATCTCGCTCCCCGATGCGCTGCACCGAGCTCTCAAGGAGTCCGCGCTGAGCCGGAATCGCACGATCGGCGAGCTGGTGGCCGAGAGCCTGGCGTTCTACGGCGTCAAGCCGCGCGAGGCGGCGGCCGAGCTGGTGGCTCGCGCCCGCAGTGGCGCACGACTTTCCGAGACCCAAGCGATGGCGCTCGCCGTGCGCGAGAGCCGCGCCGTGCGCCGCCGATGAGCCCACGGCTGGCGATCGTCGACACCAACGTCCTCGTCGCCGGCTTGTTGACCCGAGAGCTCGACTCCCCGACGCGGCGGATCGTCGACGCGATGCTTCTCGGCTCGCTCCCGTTTCTCCTCTCCGCCGACCTGCTCGCCGAGTATCGCCAAGTCCTCCTGAGGCCGAAGATTCGTGCGGCACACGGCCTGAGCGAGGCCGAAGTCGACGAGATCCTCTTCGAGCTGGCTCGCTTGGCGATCGTGCGTGAGGTGACGAGCGCCGCTCTCGTGGAGACTCGCGGAGACGAGCATCTGTTCGCGCTCTTGACAGTCGACGACCGCGCCGTCCTGGTCAGCGGCGATGCCGCAGTGCTGCGCAGAGCAGGAGAGCGTGGCGTCTCGCCGCGGCAGCTGGTCGACGATGCCCGACGCTAAGCAAACGGGGCGCCCCGTAAGGAGCGCCCCGTTTTCGTGCCGGCAAGCTCGGCGGCTCAGTGGAAGTGGAAGGAGACTCCGCCGCGGAAGACTCGCGGGCTCAGCCGCTCGACGATCGCGTAGGAGTCGGCGAGGTCGGCCGCGTCCGACGGCGCACGGGTGTTGCGTTGCAGGACGGGCTGCTCGTTGAGCAGGTTGAAGCCGTCGAGGCTCAGAGTCATCCCGAGGTCGCCGAAGGTGAAGGTCTTCTCGATGCGCGCGTCGAGCGTCATCACGTCGGAGTGCCGGAACTGGTCGACGCTCGTGGTCAGCTGCTCCGCGGTGAAGCCCCGGCTAC
>CAZPYU010000280.1:0-11623 GCA_964590905.1 uncultured Thermoanaerobaculia bacterium | reverse complement strand
GCGAGAGCGCCTTCTTGGGCGGCTTCAACGAGCTCTCCGAGAGCCTGGTCCGTTGGAGTTTCTTCCATCAACGCGGCAGCGAACTGCGGCTCGTGCGACCGACGCGCGAGCTCGCCGCACCGGCTACCGAAGAGCTCTTTAGCGAGCGGATCGCGGCGTGGTTGGCGCGCGAGCGGCCGCGGCAGATCGTCGCTGTGAGGCCGCTGCCAGGCAGCCGGCTGCTCGCTGACCGCGACTACCTGCGCTACAACGCCTGGCAGGAGAGGCTGGTCGCGGAGCTGCGGGGGCTCTCCTGGCGCCGGGTCGAGCTGATCGAATACTCGGCGCTCGGCTTCGAGCTCTCGACCTGGCGACCGTCCGCGAAGGCGCGGCGAGCCCTTCGTCGCCTACCCCTGGACGCCCCCCGGCGCTCCCGCTAGAGTTCGCAGCGATGAGATCGGTGCGAGCGACGCGAATCGGCGCTCTCCTGCTGATGGCAGCCGCCAGCCTGCTGACCCCGGCATGCGAAGAGGGGACTCCGGTCTCGCCGGAGGACGCGATCCTGCGCATCTCGGCCCAGCCCACTCGAATTGGCACCGACGGCAGCGCAACGATCACCATCATCGTTCTCCGCAGCACTGGCAATCCGGTCAATCCGGGAACTGAGGTGCGACTCTCGACCTCGCTCGGCACGATCGAGCCGGTCGTGCTGACCGACGACGACGGCGTAGCCCACGGCTCGCTTCGCGGCGACGGCCGCTCCGGCACCGCGACGGTTCGCGCCTTCTCGGGCGCCGTCGATCCGGTGACGATCGACGTCATCCTCGTCGACCCAGATGCGGGTTCGATCCGCCTGCAAGCGACGCCCACCAGCATCACCGAGGCGGGCGGAGAGATCGAGCTCGTCGCCCTGGTGCGCGACGGCGATAGCGAGCCGTTCGCCGACGCCGAGGTCAACTTCTTCAGTTCGGTCGGCACGCTCGAGTCGCAAGGGCGAACCGTCGTGACGGACGAAGACGGTCTCGCCTCCGACACGCTGACTTTGACCGCGGCGCAGCTCGTGGCGTTCCCGGAGGACAGCCTCGAGGTCAGCGCCGAGACCGGCGGCTCGGACGGCGTGCAGACCGACACCGCCGAGATCACCATCCGCCGCTCGCCACGCGCCTCGTTCAGCTTCTCGATCAGCGGCACGATAGTCACCTTCACCGACAGCTCGACGCGCTCGCCAACCACTTGGACCTGGGATTTCGGCGACAGCTCGAGCTCGACGCTCCAGAACCCGATCCACACCTACGCCACGTCGGGGGTATCGTTCACTGTCACGCTGATCGCAGCCAACGACGTCGGCGAGAGCAGCGCCAGCAGCGTGGTGACGATTCCGGCCGTGGTTCCTTGATCTGAGCTACGGCGTCACGTCGCGCGACTCGGGGCGGAAGCGTCCGTCGTCACCCATGCAGCCGCGGGTGCGCAGTCGCCCCGCGACGAAGAGCCCCTGCACCCCGTCGCGACCGCCCTCGACCAGGCGGCCGCTCGCCAACTCAACCCGATGCGTGATCGCCGGAGCGCCGAGCGGACCGAGAGCGCAACGAGCGAGCCGGCTGAGATGACCGAGCCGGTCAGGGCGGTCGAGCCTGAGCTCAGGCGCACTCGGCGGCGAGGGCGGTCTCGAGGTCGTCGTAGGTGGGGAAGATGGTATCGAGCTTGGCGATTTCGAGCAGCTTGCGGATTCGCTCCGAGGGGCGAACCAGGATCAGCCGTCGCTCCTTGTCCTGAAACTTTCCGAAGTAGCCGACAAGCTCGCCGATGCCGGTCGAGTCGATGTAGTTGATGCGCTCGAGATCGACAAGTACGTGTGCGCCGTCCTCGGCCAGCAGCCGCTCGAGCGTCTGGGCCAGGAACTCGGCACTTTCGCCCATCCGCACGATCCCCTCGATGCGCAAAATCGCGTGCCGGCCGTGCATCCGTTTTTCGACGATCATGAGCAAACTCGAATGTAGTCTAACAGGCTGGCCGACGCCGCTTCAACGCGCATCTCGGACCTCGGTCGTCACGCGCACCGGCTCGGGGAGGCGCAGGGTGCGTTGCGGTGTCGGGCTGGCGATGCCGGCGTCGTCGAGCGCCCGTTTGGCCAGCTCGAGGTAGCGGAATGTCGTCGCCGATTCGGCCACCGGGTTTTTTACCCAGACGCGGAGCTGGATCTGGACAGCGGAATCGGCGAGAGCGACGACAACGACCTGCGGCGCCGGATCGGCGAGGACCTCCCGCTCCTGTGCGAACGATTCGAGGAGTACCCGGCGGACTCGATCGAGCTCTTCGTCGAAGCCGACCGCGAGCGCAATGTTGAGCCGGATCTCCGGGTAGCGCGAGTGGTTGACGATCCGCTGCTGCGCGACGTCCTTGTTCGGGATGACCACCTCGAGCTGCTCGAGCGTGCAGAGGCGCGTCGAGCGTAGGCCGATACCGGTCACCGTGCCGTAGCTGCCGCCGATCGTCACCGCGTCGCCCAGCCGGAAGGGCCTATCCCAGAGCAACACGATGCCGGCGAAGAGGTTGGCGAGCGACTCCTGCGCCGCGAGACCGAGAGCGAGGCCCGCGATTCCGAGGCCGGCGACCAGTGAGCCAACATGGAATCCCATCTGCTCGACCGCCACCAGGAGGCCGAGGGTGAGGATCGTGATCCGGACCAGGGGCAAGAGCAGGCTGGCGAGCGCCGGGTCGGTCTGGACGCGCTCGAGGAAGCGCTGCACGAGTCGGCTCGCGAGACGCGACAACCCGTAGAAGAGGAGGAGAAGCGCACAACCGACTAGGATGCCCGGAATCCGCGGCAGGAAGCGCGCGCTGAGTCGTTCGCCTATGGCTCCTGGCGACGCGAGCGCGAGCGTCGTCGCGACGACGGCAGCGAGGAGCAGCCAGAGCACGAGCGACGAGCGACGCATCGCAGCGAATCTACCATCCGCTTCGAGAACCGAGAGCTGACGGAGGTGTTACGCCACTCTGCGCGAATCAGCCGTCGGTGACCAGGATCGAAGCGCGGTAGTTGGCGATCGGGATGGCGTAGCCGGCCAGAGGATAGGGGGTGACCGACAAGAGCTCGAAACGAAGGCCACGCACCGAAGCCGAGTTGGAGCGGTCGGAGAGTTGGAAGGCCAGCGTCTCCGCACCCGACTCGAGAGAGAGGGCGAGAGTGACCTCGCCGGCCCAGACGCAGGTGACACCGAGCGGGCAGCGGCTGTCGCTGACGACCTGCTCGAACGTCAGCAGCGCCGCCGGAGTCACGAGGGCGCTCTGGCCGACCGCAAGCACCACCACGCCAGCGTTCAGTTGTGCCGGTGTCTGGCGGTTGGGTTCGGAGGGCGACGAGCTGTCGTCGTCGCACGCGACGACTGCCAGGAGAGCCGCTAAGAGCACTGGAGCGCGCCACGCAGCCCGACGATCGCTACGCTCGGATCTCATGCTCGAAGTGCTAATGCAACTCCTCTGCCCGGGCGTTCCTCAAGAGAACCATGGCCGGCGAAGCTCGATAAAGGCGCCGATCACCGCAGTCGCCGCCCCTGCTCGGACTGCTCGATCAGCGTGGCGAGGCGGCCCGCCCGCGTCTCCTCGCGCTTGGCGCTCATCACCCACCAGATGGAGACTTGTCGATACCAGGCCGGCTGGGCCGAGAAGAAGCTCCAGGCCGCGCCGTTGGTTTCGAGCTTCGCCTGCGCGGCGTCGTCGAGCTTCGCCTCCTTGCGCTGCTCGTAGGAGTACACCCCCGACTTCGCCGGCGAGCGGTGGGCAAACGCTCGCCGGCCCGCCGGACGCATCCGCCCGGCGCGCCCGAGCTCCTCCACCCGCGCGATGTTGACGGAGCTCCAGTTGCTCGTCGGCTTGCGCGGACAGAAACGGATCTTGTAACGCTCCTCGTCGATACTCTTGCGCAGGCCGTCGATCCAGCCCACGGAGAGCGCTTCGTCCACCGACTCAGGCCAGGTGATGCTCGGCTGCCCCGAGCCCTTCTTGTAGAACCCGACCCAGAGCTCGCGCGCGGTGGCGTGGTTCTCTTCCAGCCAGCCGCGAAAATCGGCGGGCGTCGCGAAGAAGAGCGGCTGCGGCGCGACTCTAGGCAGTGCGGAGGGGTCTGCTTTCACCACTCGTCAACGCACTCCCTTTCGATGGGCGAGCGCGAGCGCGCCGGCGCTCGAGACAACGACAACCACGAAGGCCGGATGGTAGCGGAAGAAGTCGATCCATCCCATCGTCATCGCCGTCCCGGGCAGATGCCCGTTCACGAGATGGTGGAGCGCCGAGTACAAGCCCGCCGCGAGTGCCGACAATCCGCACCAGCGCGCGATGGCCGGCAGGCGTCGGTCGGTGCCGGGGAAGCGCGCGGCGCTCGCCACCGCGAGCGCGGCCCCGCTCAACACGATCGCCACCAAGAGCGCCGTAGAGTACAGGTCCATTTGCCCCTCTTCCAGCCTTGACCGCCTACCGGTGCGACACTGCCGCCGCTAGACGGCCGCCTTCGGCGCCAAGAGCCCCGCGAGGAGCTCGCGGCTCCCCGGCGGGCCGGAGACCTCGAGAACGATCGGCCCGAGGTTCTCCTCGCAAGTCACGACGAAGCGAAGGAACCGGCAGCAGTCGCGCTCCGCCGCGATCGCCGCGACAGCGAGCGCCAGCGCTTCGCGATCGCCCGGAAGCATCAAGCGGTAGCCCGACTCGGTGGGCTCGGCGCGCGTCGCGCAGCGTACGAGATCGGCCAAGAGCGACTCACGTCGTGCGGCGAGCGCCTCGGGCGTCAGCTCACAGGCGATCGGTAGCTCGGTCACGCGACTCCCCCTGTCTCGATCGTGGACCGAGCCATCCTACGTCGAGCAGCGCCCGCCGCCTCTCACTCCTCGATCTCGATCCACTTCGTCCGTCCCCTCGCCCCACGCTTCAAGGAGACTTGGTTCTTGCGCAGCCCGAGCTCTCGCGAGACGAGCTCGAGGAGCTCGCGATTGGCGTCGCCATCGACCGGTGACGACTGGACCTCGGCGAGCCAGCTGCCGTCGTCGCGCTGAATGAGCCGGCTCGCCCGCGCATTGGGCTTGACGCGGACTTCGAGGATCTTCATCGCGCCCGCGCCAGGCCCGCCGATTCACGAGGACGCACGCTCAGATCAACTCCTACGAAGCGCTGGGGGCTACTCGATCTTCGCGCCGCGCTCCAACAAGAGCTCGCGCAGCACCGACCGGTGACAACGAGCCTCGTCGGCGCAGTAACAGCCGACCGAGAAGTCGGCCCGATGCGACAGCGCCGCCAGCAGATCGAGCTCGCGACTGCGGTCGGGCGCCGACATCTCGGAGCGAAACGCCTTGGCGAAGGCCGCCCACTCCGCAGCGGTCATCGCGGCTCGGCCGCTCTTCACCAACGCGGCGCTGGGAGAAAGGTTCGGAAACCAGACGTCGTACCAGTCGCCGCTCGAGAACTCGGCCTTCGGAACTCCTCGCGGCGGGCGCCGTACCGTACCAATGCGCAAGCCCTCGGACGGATGCCGCGGCGTGCCCAGCCGCACGATGCGAACGCTCAAGGCGTCCTCCTCTCTTCCCGCTACAACCTGTACTTCGTCGAGCCGATCGCCAGTACGTCACCCAGCGGGGCGCGCACGATTCGCGGCGGCTTCAGCCACTCTTCCGGTCCGGGCCCTCGCGAGCCCGTGGGAATCGATGGCGTAGCTGCTCGACGAACGCGGCGGGATCCGCGGGGGAGACGACGAGCACCCGATCCTCGAGCTCGAGTACCACGGCCTTCGCCGGGTCGGTGACGAAAGCCCGGTAGCGTCTGAGCGACTTGCTCCAATAAAGACCGGTGATCGAGAAGAGCCCGCCGTTGCCGAAGAGCCGCAGGGAGCCCTTCATCGCTGCGCTGTCTTGCCAAACGCTCCGCAAGTTGCCGAGCGAGAGCGAAGTCGTCCACAGCAGGCGCTGGACACGGAGATCGCTGCCGTCGATCTCGTAGCCACGGACCACGAACAGCGTCGCGGCCAGTGCAGTGACGATCCCGGCGACCAGGACGAATAGACCGACGCTCCCGACCCAGGGGAGGCGCGCTACGGGCGGGATCGCCAAGTACAGACCCAGGCCGACGCCGAGCAGCACCAGCGTACAGAGGAGCGAGAAGACCTTGAGGAGCGTGCACCACGGCGCTACTTGGAATTGGCTCATGCGCACGATCTTAGCGCCGCTCGCCGGAGCAGCCGATTCGGCTGCCACCTCTTCAGGACGACCCATTACGCCGAAGAGGAAGCGAGCCGCGAGGGGCGCTCAATCCGCCGAGAACCGCCTCACCAAACAGCTCGCAGAGAGCTTCAGAGTGGCTGAGAAAGAACCTAGCATTTCACTGCTGGCGCCTCCTTTGTATATTTCTCCGGAATGACGAAGAAAGACCCGAACCGGCCGCTCTGGTTGGAGATCGCCGTACCGGCCTTCGTCTCGGTCCGAAGCGATGGCCCAGCAGCGACGGAGATGATCGCGGCGGACCGTGTGCGGGTGAACGCACCGCGCTGGGCGCCTACGCCCCCGGACCTGCTCGCCAGGGCCGCGCTGTCCTCCTCACACCTGTTGATCGGCTGGCGACGCGACGGCGTGGCTGGGCTGATCCTCCGCGGCAACGCGATCGCTTGGCCGACCGAGCGATTCCCCGGCGCTTACTTCGAGAAAACGCTCGGCAAGGGAATGGGCCGGGGCATCGTCTTCGGTTATCTCGCCGACGAACCTTCGCCGATGATCCTTCTTGCCGATACGGCGGACGACGAGAGGCTGGAGCTCTCTCAGGCGCGAGAGACGATGCGCAAGGTCTTCCAGGCTCTCCGCGCTCTCTTTCCCGCGGGCATCCAGGACACAGGCACGATGATCGAGCAGTGAGTCGCGGGCGATTCGCATCTCTCGACTCATTCGAGTTCGGACCGTTTCGGCGGCAACACATAGGCCTCCTTCGGCGTGCCTTCCAGGAGGAGGTCGAGCTGGGGATCCAGTAGGTGAAGGTTCGAGCGCGTCATCGTTTCTGCTCCTCGAGCTCTCCGAGGTAGTCATCCAGCTGATCGAGGCAGCGTCCCCACTGCGCGGGCGGGCTCTCTGGCCGCACCACGCATGCCGCCCTCGACCGTCTCAACTCTCCGACGAGGCGACGATCTCGCAGAACTTCTTCAGATCGACATTGCCCCCGGAGACGATCGCGACAATCGGCCCGGGGCCGGCTTTTCCGGTCAGTGCGGCGGCCAGGGAGAGGGCGCCAGCCCCTTCGGCGATGACGCGCGCCTTCTCCGCCAGCAGCCGCATCGCTCGCTTCGTCTCGTCCAAACTGACCACGATGCAGCCGTCCACTACCGGCTTCATCCGCTCCCACATGCGTGGGAAGAGGCTGTGGCCGCCGGCGCCGTCCACGAACGAAGCCTTCCACCCCTCGAACACCTGCGGAGATCCGCGGGCAAACGAGAGCGCCGCGGGAGCGGCCGTCTCCGGTTCAGCGCCCCACACCTGGATCCGTGGATCGAGCGCCTTGATCGCGCTGCCGATGCCGGAGATCAGCCCGCCGCCGCCGATGCCGGCGATGACGGCCACGGTTTCGGGCGCGTCTTCGAGAATCTCGAGACCCATCGTCGCATGACCGGCGATGAACTGATGATCGTCGAACGGGTGCACGAACGTCCCTTCGACTCCGGGGAACGAACGCTCCTCGAGGGCCTTCCAGGCGACGTCGTACGGCACCGGGACGAGTCTCGCGCCGAGCGCCCGCATCCGTTCGATCTTCGATGCCGGCGCCGTCTCGATCGCCACCACCGTGCACGGCACGCCCGCCTGCCTGGCCGCGTAGGCGACGCCCTGGCCCGCGTTTCCGGCGCTGATCGTCCACACGCCCCGCGCACGCTCGGAATCCGAAAGCAGCGCCACGGCGTTGGCGGCGCCGCGCAGTTTGTACGCATTGATCGGCTGCAGATTCTCGAGTTTGAGTCGGATGTCGGGGTAGCCTGGCCCCATCTCGAGGCGGACCAAAGGCGTGCGTACGATGGTCCCTGCGATACGTTCGCGCGCCTCGCGGATCTCGGCCAGCTCAATCGGGCGGACAGGTTCGATCATTGTGCTCTCTAGCCTCGGCTCGACTCAATCGCCGGCCGTTGGCGTCCGAAGCCGGTCGCCTGCTCGAACGCGTGGGCGATCTGCAGGACGCCGAGGTCGTCGCGGTAGCGGCCCACGATCTGGATGCCGACCGGCAATCCCTCGGGTGTGAACCCTGCCGGTACCGAGATCGCGGGACGAAACGTCACCGTGATCCAGTAGGCCGATTTCATCCAGGCTACGTAGTGATCCATCGTCGTCCCCTCGATCTCCTTCGGCCAGTCGATCGTGGCATCGAACGGGGGGAGCTGATTCACGGCGCAGATCGTGAACTCGTACCTCTCCTGAAACCGTCGCATCCGCTCCATGATTTCGGCCTGCCGGATCATCGCTTGGCCGACGTCGGAGCCGCTCAGCTTGGCCCCCGACTCGATCTCCGCGACGGCCTCCGGCTTCATCTCGGCGCGATGTTTGTCGAGCAAAGACCCCAGTGTGTTCCACGAGCGCCAAGCGCGAATCGTTAGGAAGACCTCGTCTGCCCCACTCAGGTCCGGGCAAGCCTCCTCGACGATGCAGCCGAGATTCTCGAAGGCCGCGCGCTGCGCGTCCAGGACGACGCGCACGCGTCGGTCGAGCGGCAGCCCCCCAAGGTCTGGACACCAGGCGACCCGCACGCCCTCGAGGTCGCGATCGAGTCCCTTGGCGAACGCCGAAGGGTCGGACGGATAGCAGCTCGGGTCGCGCGAATCCGATCCCGCCATTGCGCTCAACAGCAGAGCCGCGTCCTCGACCGACCGCGCCATCGGTCCCTTCACCAAGAATCCGAGAAACGGCAGCGAAGTGGGAGCTACAGGCACGAGCCCCACCGTGGGCCGGAAGCCGACGACATTGTTGAAGTTTCCGGGGTTGCGCAGCGATCCGCCGAGATCGCTGCCGTTGGCCAGCGGCAGCAGGCCCGCCGCGAGCGCAGCGCCCGCGCCACCGCTCGATCCGCCCGCGCTCTTCGTCAGGTCGTACGGGTTCACGGTCGTGCCGTACACCTTGTTGTAAGTATGCGAGCCCATCCCGAACTCGGGCACGTTCGTCTTGCCGATCGGGATCACGCCTGCACGCCGCAACCGCTCGACGACGACCGAATCCTCCGTCGGCATGAAGCTCATGTAGATCGGGGAGCCGCGCGTGAAGGGGAAGCCGACGGCGGCCTCGGTGTCTTTGAAGGCGAAGGGGAGGCCGTGGAGCGGTCCGACACTCTCCCCCCTCGCCAAACGTAGATCGGCATCGTCCGCCAGGGCGAGGCACTCGGAATCGTCTAGCTTGGCCACGACGGCGTTGACCTTCGGATTCAGACGTTCGATCTGTCGCAGATGGGCCGACATCACCTCGCGCGCGGAGAGCTCACGGGCGCGAATGAGACGGGCCAGCTCGCGGCCGCTCGTGAAGCAGAGATCGCTGGAGTCGGCGGACACGGTTGGTTCGACGCTGGGCTGGACGAACGATGCGTCTCCGCCTCCAGCGAAGACGCTTGCCGCCATGGTAGAACCGACCATCTCGAGAAACTCGCGCCGGCTGGGACTCATGATCCTCCCCACGGGCTCACGGACTCGACTTCGATCCTCTGCTGCGTTTCCCAGCGTCCGCAGCCCCAGCAGAAGAGCTTAAGACTCCGAGTTGAGCGGCGAGGCACGATGCCAACCGCGCCAAGACTGAGAGCACCGCCCGCTGGTACGAGTGGTTCGACGACACCATGCCTCACCTGAATAGAACCACGGCAAGGATACCGAAGCCGTTGAGGACGAAGGCCACTGCGTCGGAGCGAGAGAGCCGAGCTTGGTTGAGAGCAGAGGCCACGGCGGCAATCAGCCCGAAGCCACAAAGACCACCAATAGGCCAAGCGGCGAACGAGCTCAACGATGGACCCACGTCGAGCCCGTGGCGACGAAACTGCCAGAGGACGAAGCCGAACAGGGCGGCCGCGGCGAAGAGCCGGAACGAGAGCAGGGTCAAGCCGTTCATCCTTGGCTCGGGCGTAGTTAGCCCCCGCCCTCTCCCTCGTCGATCACGGCGTCAGCCTCGATCTCCACCAGCCACTCAGGGTCGATGAAGCGCGACACCTGCAGGATGGTGTTGACCGGGCGTATGTCCCGAAAAAGCTCGCCGTGCACCCCGGCCACCGCCTGCCAGTCGAGACCAGTTTTCGCATGATGGATCCGTAGGACTCGAGCGCGGTCTAGCGAAGAAGGTCAAGCGGCCCGACGCAGTCGGCTCCGCTCGAACGAGGAGTCAGGCACGCGCTGCCTTTGCGGCTTGTTGGATGACAGCGACCACAGCAGCACGGTTGATCATGCCACCAACCACGAACCTGATGTGGCGCATGCCCTTGCCAGTGCCGAGGAGCAAACCACGAGGATCGTCGAGGTCGGCGCCGCCCCAGATTTGAAGGTTGACGTGTTGTCGGTGGTCAATGAGCGCGCAGGCGTTCCGTTTGTCGTGATAGGTCAGGTTTCGCCACTTCAAGCTCGGAACCAGGTCCGGCGCCGCCTCCCTGACCAAGGAGTCGAGCTCTTTGATGATGGCGTGATGTTCAGGTGGAACACCTTTGAGGAATTCGACGAGTACAGACATGGGCGCTCCTCCGAAGTGCCTGAGGATAGCCTTCAGCTGCTGCCGATAGCCGGAGCGACGAAGGAGTGGACGCTTGCCGTCCGGGTTGCTATTTGACGGCGCTGGTGCCGGGGCTGGCGCCCGCTTTGGCAACCTGGCCGTCCTGGTCGCCGCTGCCACCCGAGACCCCAACAGCTCCGATAATTTTTCCGTCCACGATGATTGGCACGCCACCATCAATGGGAATCGCCCCCGTGAGGCGTAAGAGACGGAGACCCTCTCCGCCAGCAGCTACGCTGTCCTGAAACAGTTTGGTGGGGCGCCGGAACAATGCTGCGGTGCGGGCCTTCTCGATCGCTAACTCGACACTGCCCGTCTGGGTGTCCTGCATTTTCTCGAAATACACCAGATAGCCCCCGGTATCGACGATGGCTATTGCCATCTTACAATTGTTCTTCTGCGCCTCCGCAATCGATGCGGCAGCGGCGTTCTTGGCGCCTTCCGTACTAATCGACAGGCCGTAGGGAATCTGTGGTGGCGGTGCGAGGGGCGTCTGCGCGAAGGTCGTCAAGGGAACAAGGGCAAGCAACGCGACCGAGACGAACGACGTTCTGATGAGCTCATGAGCCATGGCTGCTTCCTCCCTCTCGAGGTTGGGAACCGACATTAGGGGACCGCACTTTGATTCGGGCCAACGGCACCCGAGTTGAGCGGCGGGCCAGCATGATGTCCATCGAGCGAAGCGAGCTGCGACGACTGAGGCCCGCCCGCTCGAACGAGTTGAAGCTCATGCAGGCCTCCCTTGGGGCTACCCACGCGGTAGCTTTTAAGGTGGACCAACACCCTTCCAAAGGAGGCACTGCATGCGAGTTTACTCCCGGTCTCACGAATTCACCTGCGGCATCGATCTGCACGCGCGGACGATGTACCTCTGCGTCCTCGACCGCGAGGGCCAGGCGGTTCTGCAC
>CAZPYU010000279.1:0-20822 GCA_964590905.1 uncultured Thermoanaerobaculia bacterium | reverse complement strand
CGCGCGCCGAGCTGGGCGATCTACGCCGCTGGCCCGAGATCTGGGAGGCCAACCGCAACCGAATCGCCGACCCCAACCTAATCGACATCGGCTGGGAGCTGGTGCTACCGGGGCGCTAGTTGATTCGATCGGAGAGCATCTTCTGGTCGAGCTCGGAAGGAGAGACGGATTTCGCAGTCGCTACTTTGTAGTAGCGATCGGATCCGCCGCTCCGAGGGGTAGTCGAACCAGGGGGCGATCTGGTAGATATCGGCGGTGACTCGCGTTCTCGCCTTCACACTCGGCGATCCCGCCGGAATCGGGCCGGAGATCGTGCTCCGCGCTCTCGCCGCCGAGGAGGGTCGCGACTTCGTGCCAGTCGTCGTCGGCGAGCGCGCCGCGCTCGCCGACGCGCTCGCGCTCGTCCCCACTTTCGATCGCCAACGCTTGCTCGAGATCGCTCCTCCGGTGCCCAGTGAGCTCGCGGCGCTCGCCCTAGACGCTGTCGTACTCGTCGATCCGGTGGGCACGCGGCGCGCGATCCGCTTCGGCGAGTCGGGCCCGGCGGACGCGCACGCCGCGCTCGCGTCGCTCGACGTTGGCCTCGACCTGGCGCGGCGCGGCGTCGTCGACGCGCTGGTCACTGCACCGGTCTCCAAGGCGTCGATCGCCCGGCACGTGCGGCGCGATTTCGTCGGCCACACCGACTACCTGGCCGCGGCCTGCGGGCTCGAGCGCTACGGCCGCGACTACCTGATGGCCTTCCTGGCGCCCGACCTGCAGGTGGCGCTCCTCACCGTCCACCTGCCGCTCGCCGCGGCGATCGCCGAGATCACCACCGAGAGCGTTGTCGACGCACTCGCCTGCCTCGATCGCCACGCGGGCGGCAAGATCGCGCTCGCCGGGCTCAATCCGCACGCGGGGGAGGAGGGACTGCTCGGCGCCGAGGAGATTCATCTCCTCGCCCCTGCCGTGGCCGCCGCGCGCGAGCAGGGCATCGACGTCCACGGTCCCGAGAGCGCCGATTCCCTCTTCGCGCGGGCCCGGCGCGGCGAATTCGACTGGGTGCTCGCCCTCTACCACGACCAGGGGCTGGTCGCTGTCAAGACGATCGCCTTCGGCGCCGCGACCAACTGGACCATCGGCCTGCCGATCGTCCGCACTTCGGTCGATCACGGCACCGCGTTCTCGATCGCCGGCCGCGGCGTCGCCGACGCAGCGCCGATGCGCGCCGTCGTCGCGACGACACTGCGACTGCTCGACGGGACGCTGCCACGGAGCTCGCGCCGGTAGCGCGCCGCCTTCACCCGCGGCCGGTCGAGCCGAAGCCGCCGTCGCCGCGCCCCGATTCCGGCAGCTCCGTCTCCAGGAGCTCCACGTGCGCAGAGCTCGCCACGACGAGCTGCGCGATGCGGTCGCCATGGCGGATCCGGAACGGCCGTGACGAGAGGTTGACGAGCAGCACCCGCACCTCGCCGCGATAGTCGCTGTCGACGGTGCCGGGGGAGTTCGGCAGCGAGATGCCGTTGTGCAGCGCGAGCCCGCTCCGCGGTCGGATCTGCCCCTCGTAGCCTTCAGGCAACGCGATGCGAAGGCCGGTCGGCACTAGCCGCCGCGCCCCCGGCGCGATCCAGATCTCGTCTCCGACAGCGGCGCGTAGATCGATTCCGGCGCTGCCAGAGGTAGCGGTGCCGGGGGGCGGTAGGTCGCGGCCGTGCGGCAGGCGCTCGAAGCGGACCTCGACGCGACTCGGCCCGGCGCTCACGCGCCCTCGCCCTCGCCGCCGTTCGCCTCGCTCCCGTCGTCCTCGCCGGCGCTCTCGTCCCTCTCGTCGTCGTCGCTCTCTTCGTAGGCTTCGACCTCGTCGCTCTCCTCGTACTCCTCCTCCTCCTCCTCGCTCTCGTTCGAGCGCTCCGACTCACTTCCGAACGCCGACTCGCCGCTCTCTCTCTCGTCGGGAACCGTGCCCGGCGGCGGATAGCGGAACGGGCGCCCGAGCGTCGCGTAGTCGACGCGGCGCGGCAGCCCGCTCGGAGTCGTCGCTGCGGTTTCGGCGACCAGCTTCTCGACGGTGAACTCCCAGTCGCCGAAATCTTTCTGACCGAAGAGGAGGCGCAGCGCCTCGCCGCGCGCTCGGCTCTTGACGCCGTGAATGGCGCCGCCCACGATCGCCTGTTCCGCTCCGATGCGTCTGCCGAAGGGCGTCGTGGAAGGGACTTCCTCGTCCGCTGGCTCGAGAGCGCCGCCGCCGACCACTGCACCGGTCCGCGGGTCGACGGGAACGATCGCGCCGCCCGCCCCTTCGATCAGCAGGATCCAGGTGCCGTCGTCGGTCATCGGGTCTTTCCAGAGCCGGCGAAGGGCGCGCGGCTCGACTTCGACGAGCTCCGCGAGCTCGGTCGGCAGGCGGCCGAAGCGGCGCTGAAAGACCCGGATCGCCTCGGCGTACTGAAAGCCGCGCGCCACTAGCTCGGTTTCGCGTTCGCGCCGGGCGAGCGCGCTCCAGTGCGGCAGCGCCGCCGCCAGGGCGATCGCCATCACCGTCAAGACGCCGACCAGAGCTACGAGGGTGTAGCCGCGTTCGCCGGCGTTACCAGTCGGCATAGGAGCTGCCGTCGAGCGCCTTGCCTTTCGCCGCCGAGCGCACGTCGACGATCCCCGGCGCCGACTCCGGATCGTCGCTGCGGCTGGGGCCGAAGCGCTCCCCTTCGTCCTCGTCCTCGTCTTCGAGGACCGCCACCCAGCTCGTGCTGCTCTTGGTGAACGGATCGACCGGCATCTGCTTCAGATAGTGCGGCACGAGATCCTCGAGCGCCGCCGGGTAGCGCCCCTTGTCGCCGTAGAACTTCTCGAGCGAGTCGCGGATGGCGCGCAGGTTGGTCTTGAGGACAGCCTCTTTGGCGCGGATCGGATAGTTGAGCAGCGTCGGGGCGGCGATCGCCATCAGGATTCCGATCAGCGTCGTGACTACGATCATCTCGAGCAGGGTGAAGCCCGCTTGGCGCGTGCCTCTCATCGCTCGAGTCTCACCAGGTCGCGTAGAACGTGCCATCCAGCCCACGCCCCTCCGAGAGCGAGAAGACGTCGAAGACGTTCTCGCCCCCCCAACTGGTTTCGTCCAGATCGTCCTGATAGCTGCGCATTCCCCATTCCGCTTTGCCGATCATCGGGTCGACCGGAATCCGGCGCAGGAAGCGGATCTCCTTGTCGATCTGACCGACGACTCGGATCGGCTCGACCAGCGTCTCGAGCTCCGCCGGATAGCCGTCGGTGCCGAGCTCGACCTCGATCAGGCCGGCGTCGCTCCACCGCTTGTGCTCGTCGATCGCTCCCCGCAACTGACGCAGCGCGGCGTGCAGTTGATCCTCTTCTGTGCGGAGGTGCAGGTAGCGCGCCGAAGGATAGGCCGCGAGCACGAGGATTCCAAGCACTGCCGCGACGAGCGCCAGCTCGATCAGGGTATAGCCGCGGCAAGCCGACCTGCGCTGCATGGCCGGCTTCATGGCTCGACCGGCGTGCGAACCTCGCCATCGGGACGGAGGCGCGGCTCGCGCGCGCGCACCTCGATGGTGGCGATCTCGGTCTCCACCCCCGCCAGCTCGACCAGCGACGGATCGAGCACGCGCCGCGCCGAGAAGCGGAGCTCGCACTTGCCCGCCGCGAGGGCGCGGAAATGGAGGTGCGCCAGGGTGCCGCGCCCCGCCACACCGGGCTCGCGGCCGAGTCGGCTAGCGCCGAGGACGATCGTCCCCGGGCTCGAGCTGTCGGCCAGCACTTGCGCCGCCCCCGCACCGCCCAGGAAGTCGCCGGCCTCGACGCTCTCGAGGGCGAGGAGCGCCGCGTCGAAGAGCAGCGTCGACGGCAGGTGCGACACCGCCGCGCGCGCTTCGACAGCGATTGCGATCGAGAAGCGATCGCCGACCGCTACGTTGACGACCGCCGGGTCGAGGGTCAGCCGGACCACCGCTTCGCCCACAGTACCGGCGGTGCTCGCCGAGCGCGTCGCCATCAACTCGAGCTGCGAGCTCGACGCAGCCGCGGCCGACGAGTCGGACGCCTCGTCGCGCTGTACGGCGCTTTGCCGCGCGTCGTCGCGCCGCACGAGGTCGCGCAACCCAAAGTCTCGCTGCGGCGGCTCCTCCTCGCTCGGCTCTTCTTGCGGCGGCGAGAACGGGCTCGACGGCAGACCGGAGGGCGCGAGCTCGACGCCCGGCACCTCCTCGGGAACCTCTTCCTCCTCCTCTTGCTGCTCGATCTCCTGGCGCAGCTGTTCGAGCTCCTCCTCGCTCTGCTCGCCCTCGTCGAACGGCCCCTCGGCGTCCGACTCGACGCGCGGGCTGCCGCCGCGGAAGGTCAGGTTCGACTCGGTACCGACCCAGATCGGCGCCAGATCGCTCTCGGTGATGTTGGCGGTGCGCACGATGTGCGGGGTCAACGTCAACATGACGTCGGTGCGGCGCAGGTCAGACGTCGTCTTGCCGAAGATCCGGCCCAGGATCGGGATGTCGGAGAGACCTGGCAGGCCGGTCTCGCCGTGAGTCTCGTCGGTGCGGATGAGACCGGCCAGGAAGTTCGTCTCGCCGTCCTTCAAACGGATCGTCGACTCGATAGTGCGCGTACCGATGATCGGCTGCCGCTGGCCGCCGCCCGCCTCCTGGAAACCGGTGATCTGCGACACCTCGATCTGGAGCTCGAGCGTCACCTCCCGGTTGTGGTGCACGCGCGGCTTGAGGTCGATGTTGATGCCGACGTCTTTGTATTGGAAGGAGGTGATCGGCACGATGTTGCCGCCCACCGTCTGCCCTGTATTGAAGGTCGTGACCGGGATCGGCACCTGGTCGCCGATCCGCACCTTGGCCTTCTGCCCTTCGGTGACCCGAATCTGCGGTCGAGCCAGGAGCTGGGCGTCGGAGCTCGTCTTCATGAAGTCGTAGAGGAGCGACGGCACCGTCAGCACGAAGCTCTGCTGGTTGAGGCTCCTCAAGTCGGGGAAGCGGATTGGGACGTCTTTACCGAGGTCGATCCGCTGCCCGAGCCGGTTCTCGGAGAGCGAGATCCCCAGCTCGCGGAGCTTGGTCGTATTGAGCTGGATCAGCTCGATGTCGATCACCACCTCGGAGTGCGCCTTGTCGATCATTTCGACCAGGCGCTGCGCGACGCGAACCCTGTCAGCGGTGTCCTTGATCGTGAAGGCGTTGAGCGCGGCGTTCTGATTCACGCTGCGCGCTCCGATCACGCTGCGGACGAGCTGCATCGCGTCTTTGACCTCGGCGTTGGAGAGATAGAAGGTCTGGATGACGAGGTCTTCGTAGGTCTTGCGATTTTGCTGGGTGTCCTGCGCGATCAGGATCGTCTGCTCGTCGATCACCTTGTAGAAGTGGCCGACGGTGCGCATCAGGGTCTCGAGGGCGATCTGCGCCGTCACGTCGCGGAGCTCGATCGCCAGCTCCTGGTCGCGCAACTGCGGATCGCGCAGCACGTTGATCCCGAACGCCTTGCCCAGCGCCTCGTAGATCTTGAACAGGGAAGCCGGCTCGGGAAAAGTGAGCGAAATCGGGCTTCTCGAACGCGGATTCAGGAGCGGTGGCTGCGCCGGCGCATCGCGCTGCTTCTTCTTGAGCTCGTCGACGGTCGGCTCTGCCTCCGCGGCGCTCTCTCGGGCGAGCTTCTCGCGCACCTTGGCGAGCTCGCTTTCGGCGTACTGGTTGGTCGAATCGAGCGCCACCGCGCGCTCGAGCTCGACCAGCGCGCGCTCGGGCACCCCCGCCTCCAGGAAGCGCTGGCCGGCGGCGAAATGGGCTCGGGACGCCTGCAGGCGCGCTCGCAGGAGCGCCGAGCGCCAGCGCGCTTCGCGCGGGTTGCGGCCGGCGAGATCGACGTAGTGCGCCACGGCGTCGTCCCACTCCTCGCGTGCCTCGGCGAGCTCGGCGTCCTTGAGCAGGCGATAGCTCGCGCAGCCGGAAGCGAAGAGCACGACCAGTGCGAGGAGCGGCGCCAGGCGCCGGCCGGCCAATTGCGATCTCATGCACACCATCCCTTGGTCCCCCCGACTCTACCCTCCGGCCGTCAGCCGCCGCGGCTTTTCGTCCTCGAAGCCGACGAAACGGAGGTCGACCGAGCCGAACCCGATGGCGTGAACGATGAACTTCCCCGCGAGCACCTCGCCGACCTTGGCGTTCAAGACGCTCGCTCCCGTCTCGTCGGTGAAGACGGCGATCCGCCCGCGCTCGGGACCGAAGCTCCCCAGGTAGCGCAGCCGGATCTCGGGCGGCCGCGGCATCGCCGCTGCCGTCTCGTCCGCCCCGGCCGCTACAGCCCGGTCACCCTTGCGCTCCCGAAGTCGCTCGTCCTGGCGCTGGCGCCGCAGGGCGAGCTCCTCCGCGCTGGGCGGCGGCGGAGCCGGCGGCGGGCCGAAGCGAAAGAGATCGCGGCCAACCTCGAAGTCGGAAGGTGCGGGCTCGAGGCGGTCGAGGCGAAGCTCGACGATCTCGACCGGTAACACCCGCTTCTGCTGCGCGATAGGAGTCGCCTGGCCCTCTGTCTCGCTGCCCGCCGCGGGGCGAGCCGCTAACACTTCGGGAGCTCTGCTCACGGCGCGATAGAGCGCCCGTCCCCCGAGGAACAGGGCCACGGCGGCAAGCAAGGCGAGGAGCTGCTGCTCGCGCCGAGCGACCTTCACGGGACGCTCTCTTCGGTCGGCAGGTAGGGCGAAGCTGTCGACACCGGCGCCGCGGCTCTCCGCGCCGCCGCCGCGGCGTCGCTCGCCGCCGACTCGAAGAGGGTCGAGAGCCGCAGCCGCACCGAGAGGCGCCCCGAGCCCTCGCCGACCGAGATCTGCTCGAGGTTGAAGAAGGTGGGGGAGACCTCGATCAGATGCAGGAGGGTGCGCAGCGAGCCGTAGTCTCCATCGACCGGGAAGACGAAGCTGCGACGCGTCAACCCGTACTCCGCGAAGCTTTCTTCCGGATAGCTGAACGCCTGCGGATCGAGCCCGGCCGAGACTGCCAGCTCCTTGAGCTGGCGCACCCGCTGGGTGAAGCCCTCGAGCTCGGTCGAGAACCGTTCGCGGAAGAGTTGCTCGGTCCGGGCGCGGTTGTCGGTGGCCGCGATCCAGAGCCGCTCGCGCGTCGCCAGCCGGCGAGCGACGTCGGCGCGCTCGACCGCTGCCGCCTGAAGCCGCCGCTCGAGCTCGCGCGCGCGCAGGCGGCCGCCGCTCCCGAAGAGCGACATCCAGGCGAAGTTCGCCAGCACGACAGCGAGCGGCAGCGCCCAGACCAGAGCGCGGCGCCCGCCAAAGGTGGCGAGCGCGCTCATCCAGCGGGCTCCGGCAGATAAGTGGTGGTCAGCCCGAACTGTAGCGTCCCCGAGCCGGTGCGGCTCTCGCGCTCGAGCTTCGGCGAATCGAATGCCGGGTGAGCGAAGAGGCGATCGACGAAGTCGAGCAGCGCCTCGTCGTCTTCGGCCTCGCCCGAGATCTGCAACCCGACGGGAGAGCGGCTGGCGGGCCCCGGACGGCTTGCAAGAGTCGGACGTCTCTCGTCCGTCGGCTTCTCGGCTCGGGTAGCGAAGCGCGGCGAGAGCTCGACGATCCGCACCCCCCGCGGCTCCGCCTCGGCCAGGCGGGTCAAGAGCAGGTTCCACGAGAAGCTGCGCTCCTCGATGCGAGCGTTGAGGAAGAGCGTCTTGCGGTTGTCGCCCGTCAGGTCAAAGGCGCCGAGATCGCGCTCGATGGTCGCCAAGCGGGCCGCTGCAACCTCCGTTTCGCGTTCGATCCGCGTCAAATCGGCCACCACCCTCTCCGCTCCGAGACCCGCGGAGCGCGAGGCCTGCACGTTCCACGCCGTGAATAGAACGGCCACGGCGGAGAAGAGGGCGGACACCCGCCGCAGCGGACGGAGGTTGACGAACGCTCGGCGTGCGAGGTTGGGAGCCTGCCAGCTCACGCCACCTCCCGGCAGACGGCGCCCAAGAGGAGCGCCAGCTCGCCGGCTTCGAGCGCCGGCGCCTCGCCCACCAGCGGCAGATGGCTCTCGGTGAGAGCGATCACCGGGCGTTCGAACGCCTCCTCCAAGATCTGCGTCCAAGCGGCTGTCGAAGTACCGGGCGCGGTGAGCAGCACGGCCGCCGGCTCTTCGCCGCCGAAGCGCTCGGCGAGAAAGGTTCGCGTCAAGCGCATCTCAGCGAGCAGATGGGCGGCGCGATCGCCCCCTTCCGGCTCCTCGCCGAGCGTCTTCTGTCGCCAGAGGAGCGGCTCACCGTCGCGCGCGAAGAGGAGCGCGAATCCGGTCGCCCCTTCGACAGTGGCGAGCGCTGTCAGCCCGGCGAGTCGATCTCGAAAGGTCAACGCCTCGAGCCGCGCCAGGGTCGGATTGGTGATCTGGCCGAGCTCGACGCCCGCCTCCGCGAACGCCGCTTCGAGCGCGACGCAGAGCGGTTCGGAGGCGAAGAGAACGAACGCCCGGATCGGATCTTCCTGACCGGCGATCGGCGCGATCGGCGTGGCGCGGACGCGCAGCTCCTCGACCCGAAAAGGCACCAGGCGCTTCAAACGGAAGCGGAGCACGTCGAGCCGCAGGTCGGCTCTTGTCGGCAGCGCGCCCAGCTCCAGGATCGTCGCGCGCACCCAGGAGTCGGGCAGGACGAGAGAGGCGTGCTTCGGTACCGACGCGAGGCGGGAGACGAACCCTTCCACAGCTGCAGCCAGGGCACGCGGCTCCGGGAGCGGCCCGCCGAGCGGCCCGTTCTGGAAGAGCCCCTCGGGAAGCGGCAGCGAGCGAGCTTCGCGCAACGCGAAGCCACCGTGCTCGCGGCGAAAGCCGGCGTAGGCCAGCCGGCCACCGTCGAGGGCGAAGGCGTGCGGCGCCACCGGCGCCGGCGCCAGCCCCAAGGCGCGGCTAATCCACGAAGGTGAACTTGTTGATCTCACGCAGAGTGGTCCGTCCCGCGAGCACCTTCTCGAGCGCCGATTCGCGCAGGAAGCGCATGCCATCCTCCCTGGCCGCGCGGCGGATCTCGGAAGCCGGCCGGCGATCCAGGATCAACTCGCGGATGCGATCGGAGAGATCGAGAAGCTCCGACACCGCGAGCCGACCGAGGAAGCCGGTGCCGTTGCACTCGAGGCAGCCCGCCCCCTCGTAGAAGGTCTGAGAGGCGTAGAGCGCGGGGTCAAGCGCGCTCTCTTCGAGCAGCTGCGGTGAGGGCGGTGCCGGCCGCCGGCAGTGCGGGCAGATGCGGCGCACTAGCCGCTGCGCGAGCACGCAGTTCAACGCCGAAACGAAGTTGGCGAGCTCGACCTTCATGTTGAGGAAGCGGCCGAGAACGTCGATGACGTTGTTGGCGTGCACCGTGGTGAAGACCAGATGACCGGTTAGCGCCGACTGGATGGCGATCGACGCGGTCTCCTCGTCGCGGATCTCGCCGACCATGATCTTGTCGGGATCGTGGCGCAGGATCGAGCGCAGGCCACGGGCGAAGCTGAGTCCCTTCTTCTCGTTGACCGGAACCTGGGTAATCCCGCGCAGCTGGTACTCGACCGGATCTTCGATGGTGACGATCTTGTCCTCGGGCGACTGGATCTCCGAGAGACAGGCGTAGAGGGTCGTGGTCTTGCCCGAGCCTGTCGGTCCGGTCACCAGCACCATCCCGTACGGCTCGCGGATCGCCTTGCGCAGCTTCTTCAGCGTTTCGTCGTCGAAGCCCAAGACGTCGAGGCGCAGGCTCCTGAATTCGGCCGACAGCGACTCCTTGTCGAGGATGCGGATAACGCAGTCCTCGCCGTGCACGCTCGGCATGATCGAGACGCGGAAGTCGATCGTCCGCCCCTTCAGCCGCAGCTTGAACCGCCCGTCCTGCGGCACCCGTTTCTCGGCGATGTCGAGCTCGGCCATGACCTTGATGCGCGAGACGATGGTCTGGTGGTGGCGCTTGTCGATCGGCTCCATCGCCTGGTAGAGGATGCCGTCGATCCGGTACTTGACCACCACTTCGGAGTCGCGGGTCTCGATGTGGATGTCGGAGGCGCGCCGCTGGATGGCGTTCAAGATCGTCGAATCGACGAGCTTGATGATCGGCGAGACGTCGGTCGTGATGCGGTCGAGCGACAGCACTTCCTCGCCGCGATCGTCTTCCTGCACGAGCTGGATGCGGAACTCCTCGGTTGCCTGGTCGAGCACCCGCTGCGTCGACTCCGACTTCTGCAGGATCTCCTCGATCGCCGAGGGCAGCGCCACGCGGAGCTCGAGCGGAGTCGCGAGGAGCAGCTCGAGCTCGTCGATCTGTGCCACCTCGGTGGGATCCTTCATCGCCACCGCGAGCCGGCCTGGAAGCCTTTCGAGCGGTACGAAGCCGTAGCGCAGCATGAGATCGAAGGGGACGGAGTGGAAGAGTTCGGCGTCGATCTTGAGCTCACCTGGCTCGAGAAAGGGGAGCCCGTGCCGGAGCGCCAGCGCCTGGGCGCGCTCGCGCTCCGAAGCCGAGCGCAGGCCAGCGGAGAGCGGCTCGGCCGGTGGCGTCGCGGAGCGCATCGCGCCCATCCTACAGCCCGTGTCGGCGGGCGTTCACTGGATCTTCGACAGCGCCGAGAAGATCGGCAGGTAGACCGAGATCAAGAGCAGCGCCACCAGGCCGCCGACGACCAAGAGGAGCAGCGGCTCGATGAGCGAGAGCAGGCGCTGCATCGTCGTCTCGACCTCTTCGTCCAGAAACTCCGAAACGTTGCCCAGCATCTCGTCGAGCGCTCCGGTGGTCTCGCCCACCGCCACCATGTCGATCGCCAGGGCGGGCACGACTCCGCTCTCGCCGAGCGCCTGATGGAGAGAGCCGCCTTCGCGCAGGCGGCCGATCACCGGTTCGAGGCGGGCGCGAATCCAGCGGTTGCCGACCGCGCGGGTGGCGATCTCGAGCGACTGGACGAGCGGCAGACCGCCCGACAGCAGGGTCGCCAGCGAGCGGCAGTACTCCGAGATCGCGAAGCCGTGAAAGACCTTGCCGAGGACCGGCAGCAGGAGCCGCAGGCGGGCGAAGAGGAGCGCGCCGGAAGCCGTGCGCAGCCAGTTCGAGACCAGGAGCGCCACCAACGCCAGCGCGGCGAGGAGGAGCAGCAGCTGAGCGCGCAGGAAGGTCGCCGTGCCGAGCGTCACCCGGGTGAGGAGCGGCAACTCGGCCAGGTCCATCGACTCGTAGAAGAGCCGGAAGCTCGGCACGACGTAGAGCGCCATGACGCCGAGCAGGGCCAGCGACAGACCGAGCAGAACCGCCGGATAGACCAGCGCCGAGTAGACCTTACGGCGCGCGTCGAGGAGCAGGCGCAGGTAGCGGACGAAGCGAAGCAGAACCTGCTCGAGCTCGCCGGTGCGCTCGCCCGCCTTGAGAGCCGACGGAAAGAGGGCCGGAAAGGCGTCCCCGAACTCCGCGAACGCCTCGGAGAGCTCGGCACCGGCACGCACCTTCTCGAAGACCTGATCGAGATAGCTCTTGAACCCGGGGTCGCGCTGGCGTTCGATCAACATGTGGAGCGCCTGCAGGAGCGGCAGACCGGCTCGCAGCAGAGCGGCGAGCTCCTGGTTGAAGATCATCAGGAGGCGCAGCGGCACTTTGCGTCGCGCGAACGAGACGCGGGCCGGTCGCGGTAGAAACCCGCTCTTCTTCTCGAAACCGACGAGCTGCAGCCCCTCGCGCTCGAGCTCCCCCCGCAAGGCCGCCTCGTCGGGGGCGCTCCGCAGCTGCCGAACAACTCGCCCCTCGGCGGTGCCGACGTGGCAGACGAAATCCATCGACTTCAGGGGTTCCGAGAGCTGCTGACGATCGCGGTATACACCGGCAAGCTCTTGAAGGAGTTGATTATACTGGCTGCGCACGGCTCATGGGGTGGCTCTATCAGGCGGCTTTCGCCCTCACCCTTCTCCTCGCCGGGCCGTTCCTGCTCGTGCTGCGCGGGCGCCACTACCTGCCGAGTCTCGGCGGTCGGCTCGGCCTGGGGCTCGGGCGTCGGATAGGCCGTTCGCATGCGGGCGGGCTCTGGATCCACGCGGTCTCGGTGGGCGAGGTGGCGGTTGCCGCGACCCTGGCGCGGGCGCTGCCGGTCGACCTGCCGCTGGTTGTCACGACGGTCACGCCGACCGGGCAGGAGCGCGCCGAAAAGGCGCTGGCCGGTCGCGCCGCGGTGGTCTACTTGCCGTTCGACCTCGCGCCGTCGATTCAACGCTTTCTCGAGGCTGCCAGGCCGCGAGCGCTGCTCCTCGTCGAGGGGGACTACTGGCCACTCCTGCTCCGCGAGCTGGCGCGGCGAGAAGTTCCAGTCTGGGTTGTCAACGGCCGGATCTCCGATCGCACCTTCCCGCGCCTGCGCCTCCTCTGTCGGCTCGTCCATCCGCTGCTCTTCGCCCGCGTCTTCCGTTTCGGCGTGCAGACAGCGCTCGATCGCACCCGTCTCCTGGCGCTCGGAGTCCCGGCCGAGCGGGTCGAAATCACCGGTAATCTCAAGTTCGAAGCGCCGGCGCCGCCTCCCCTCCCCGAGCTCGAGATGACGATCGCTCGCCTCGCTGGCACGCGACCGCTTCTTCTCGCCGGCTCGACCATGCCGGGCGAGGAGGAGTCGGTTCTCGAAGCGTTCGCGCTCGCCGGTGGGCCGACCGAAGCGCTCCTAGTCATCGCGCCGCGCCACCCGGAGCGGTTCGATCTCGTCTTCGCGCGCAGTTGCGAGCGCTTTCCGGGAGCGGTTCGTCGGAGCAGCGCGGCCTCCGCAGCCGACGCCGGGAGCGCTCTCCCGCCGGTCGTGCTGCTCGACAGCCTGGGCGAGCTGGCTACCCTGTACGCTCTCGCGCGCGGCGCCTTCATTGGGGGAACGCTCACCGGAACGGGTGGGCACAATCCGATCGAAGCGGCGCGCTGCGGCGTGCCCGTCGTCGCGGGGCCATCGATGAGCAACTTCCGCGAGATCGCCGAGAGCTTCGACCGTGCCTCCGCCTGGGCGCGAGCCACCGACGCCGCCGAGCTGGGCAAGATCTGGCGGCGCTGGCTGCTCGATCCGGAAGCTGCGGCCGAGGTCGGCCGGCGGGCTCGCGATCTCGTCGCGGCGAACCGCGGAGCGCTCGAGCGCACGATCCAACTGCTGGCGCCGCTCCTTCTCCAGTTGCAGACCGACGTGGCGCGCGCCTCGGTGGCGGAAACCGTCCGGACTGCCGAATGAGTGCGCTTCCGCTCCCCCCGGCGCCGCCGCGCTCGCCCTGGCAGCTTGCTTACGGAGCGCTCCTCTCCTCCCGCGCCCGCCGGCTCCGCTCGCGTGCCGAACGTCTGCCGATTCCGGTCGTCTCGATCGGCAACCTGCATTGGGGCGGCGCCGGGAAGACACCGTTCACGCTCGCCCTGGCGGAGCGCCTCGCCGACAGCGGACGCCGGGTCGCGATCCTCTCCCGCGGCTACGGCCGCACTAGCCGCGGTCCGCTCGTCGTCTGTCGCGGTGCGGGGCCGACCGTCGACATGGCCGCCGCCGGCGACGAGCCGTTCCTACTCGCCCGCGCACTGCCCGACGTGCCGCTGGTGGTCGGCGAGCGGCGGATCGAGGCTGGCCGACTCGCGCTGGCCGAGCTCTCGCCATCCCCCGAGCTCTTCCTGCTCGACGACGGCTTCAGCCACGCGGCATTGGCGCGCGATCTCGACCTGCTGCTCTTCCCCGCCGCCGACCCGTGGGCCGGAGGGCGGCTCCTCCCCGCCGGGCGGCTGCGCGAGCCGCTCGCCGCGGCGTCGCGCGCCGCGGCCGTCGTCCTGACCGGAGCGCCGGCCGACGAGCCGGACAGCGGCGCGGCGCTGGCTGGCGCGTTGGCACCCTTTGGTTTCGGAGGCGTCGGCTTCGCCAGCGCGACCGTCGCCGCCGAGCCGCACTACGTGAGCGGCGAAACGCTGCCGCGTGAGACGCCGGTGTACGCGGTCGCGGCGATCGCGCGTCCCGACAGCTTCTTCGCGACGGCGCGTTCTACCGGTCTCGCTCTAGTTGGAAGCCGCGCTTTCGCCGATCATCACGTCTACTCGGAGCGCGATCTCCTGGCGATCGCCGCGGCCGCCCACGCCGCCGGGGCGAAGGCCCTCCTCGCCACCGCCAAGGACCGCGCCAAGCTCGAAGGGCGCACCGAGCTGCCGCTCGCTCTCCTGCCGATCGCGGCGCGTCCCGAACCCGCCTTCTGGGTCTGGTTCGAAGCGCGCCTCGCGGAGCTCTGGCGGTGAAAGCGGCACCGCTCCGGCACGGCGCCGAGTACGCGCTCTTTCTCCCCTTTCACGCTCTGCTGCGTTCGCTGCCCCACGGCGCCAGCCGACGGCTCGGTTCGGCGCTCGGCGGAGCAGCTCACGGGCTCGATCGCCGCCGTCGCGAAATCGCGCTCGACAATCTCCGCCACGCTTTTCCCGACTGGAGCGCCACTCAACGCGCCGAAACCGCGCGCGCCTGCTTTCGCCACTTCGGTGCCGCCTTCGCCGACGCCATCTCGGCGCGCCGCTTCAGTCTCGTCGAGCTCTGTCGCCGCGTTTCGCTGGCCGGCCTCGACGCGCTCGCCGCGGCGGAGGAGCGCGGGCGCGGAACGATCGTGCTCGGCGCCCACTTCGGCGACTGGGAGATCATCCACCCGATGGTGGCGCTCGCCCGCGGCCCGATCGCGTCGGTCGGCCGCCCGCCCGACAACCCTCACTTCGCGCGTCTGGTCGAATCGATCCGCACCCGTTTCGGCAACCGCGCGCTCGACAAGCGCGGTGCGGTGCGCGAGATGTTTCGCGTCCTGCAGTCGGGCGGGCGCCTAGCGCTCCTGCTCGACCAGCGCGTGCGTGCCCAAGAGGCAATCGACGTGCCGTTCTTCGGGCGGCCGGCGCTGACCAGCCCGATTGTCGCGCGGCTCGCGCTGCGGACTGGAGCGGCGATCGTCCCCGCCTTCGGCGATCATCTTCCCGGGGGACGCTACCTAGTCGAGTTTCTCGCACCGATTCCGGTCGAAGGGAGCGACGACGAAGCGACGACGTTGGCCCTCACCCGCCGCTGTCTCGAAGTTTGTGAAGGGGTGATCCGGCGCGCTCCCGAGCGCTGGCTCTGGCTGCACGATCGGTGGCGGCATTGACGACCGAGCGCACCCTCGTCGTGGCGCCGAACTGGGTCGGCGACTGCGTGATGGCGGAGCCGCTCTTCCGCGCTCTGGCGGCGAGCGGGCGCCGGCTCGCGGTGCTCGCCAAGCCGGCGCTGCATCCGCTCCTGGCGCTCTTCCCCGGCGTCGACGAAGCGGTCGCCAAAAACGCCGACCGGGAGAGCACCATCGCGGCCGTGCGCGCCGCCGACTGCAACGAGAGCGTCGTTCTGCCGAACTCGTTCGCCGCCGCCTGGCTGGTGGCCAAGGCCGGGATCGCACGCCGCTACGGCTACCGGAGCGACTTGCGCGGACCGCTGCTTTCGCCGGCGGTTGCCCGGCCGCGCGGCAGCCGCCCGCAGATCGAGGATTACCGCGAGCTTCTCGTCGCCATGGCGGTGCCGCCGCCCGACTCCTGGGTGCCGCGTCTCGAGCTGCCGCCGTCGCTCCTCGCCCGCGGCCGCGAACGGATCGCGCGCGCCAAGCTCGAGCTCGGCGGAGCGCCGCTCGTCGGTCTCGCTCCCGGGGCCGAATGGGGGCCGTCGAAGCGCTGGCCGATGCGCTCGTTCGCCGACCTCGCCACCGCGCTGCGGCGGCGCGTCCCCGGTGTCCGCGCACTCATCCTGGTCGGTCCGCAAGAGGTCTGGCTCGGGGTGCGCGTCTACGAGGAAAGCGGCAAGATCCACCCGGTCGTCGGCCCCGACCTCGACCTCGCCGGCCTCGCGGCGGTGGTCGCTCACCTCGACCTCTTCGTCAGCAACGACTCAGGACCGATGCACCTTGCTGCGGCGCTCGGCGTGCCGTGCCTGGCGCTCTTCGGTCCCACCGATCCGCGCCGCACGGCCCCCGCGGGCGACGGCCACCAGGTGCTCTCGCGCCACCTCTGGTGCTCGCCCTGTTTCCGGCGGCGCTGCCCGCTGCTCTACCACGGCTGTCTGCGCGGCATCGGCGTCGACGAGGTCGCCGCGGCGGCGGAGCGCCTCCTCTCCACGAACAAACGCAGCTAGCGCGCTCCCGAGCCCGACGCGGCGCTACTCTTGCGGGAGTCATCCACCGCGCATACGCTAGGCCGAAGCTCCCCCAAGACGACTGGGGGCACAGCGAGGGAGCAGCGATGAAGATTCGGACACGGAAGGCCGGCGAGGTGCTCGTCCTCGACATCGACGGCAAGCTGGCGATCGAGAGCGGCTCGGCGGCGCACGACGCCATCCTGGCCGCCCTCGAAGCGGGCGAGAAGAAGATCCTGCTCGATCTCGCGGGCGTCTCCGTCCTCGACTCCTCCGGCGTCGGCGACCTGGTGGCGTGCAATATCTCGGCGAAGAACCGCGGCGCCGCGATGAAGCTCTTGAGCCTGCGACCGCGCGTGGGCAAGGTCTTGAAAGTGACCCAGCTCGTCGGCTTCTTCGAAATCTTCGACGACGAGAAGCTCGCCCTGTTGTCGTTCAAGTGAAACCGTTCGAGTCGTCGCGAAGCTAGTTGAGGCGTCTCACCGCTCTCCGACCGGAAGCCCGGCGGCGGGCTTTTCCGGCAAGACGATCACCACGTCTCTCGGATCGACCATCCCCAGCTCCTCGCGCGCCACGCGGTCGAGGGTCACTGGATCGCGCTGCAGCCGCTCGACGCGCCGCCGCAGCGCGACGATGCGCGCTTCGGTGGCGGCGAGCTCGACTTCGAGAGTGCTCTGGCGCGCCAGCGTCCGCTCGTAGTCGCGCCAGCCTTTGAGCGCTGCGCTCGCCAGGGCGAGGAGCAGGACGGCGAAGAGCACCGAGAAGAGTGGCCGCAGCGGCCGCGCGCGCGCGGTTGGCGCTTCGGCGGCGATCGTCAAGCGCGGAAGCGCGGGAAGGCGGCGCGCCCTGGGTAGGTCCCTACGCTCTCGAGCTCCTCCTCGATGCGGAGCAGCCGGTTGTACTTGGCGACCCGATCGCTCCGGCAGGGGGCGCCGGTCTTGATCTGACCGGCACCGACAGCGACCGCGAGATCGGCGATCGTAGTGTCCTCGGTTTCGCCCGAACGGTGCGACAGGACGTTGGCGTAGGCGTGGCGCTTCGCCATCTCGACAGCAGCAAGAGTCTCGGTGAGCGTCCCGATCTGATTCACCTTGACCAGGAGCGCGTTGGCGAGGCCGCGCTCGATACCGCGGCCGAGGATCTCGGGGTTGGTGACGAAGAGATCGTCGCCGACCAGCTGCACCTTGGCGCCCAGCTCGCGCGTCAGCCGCTCCCAGCCGTCCCAGTCGCCCTCGGCGAGACCGTCTTCGATCGAGACCAGCGGGAAGGCGGCGCACCAGTCACCGTAGAGCGCGATGAGATCGTCGGCTGTCAAACCGCGCTTGCCCTCGCCGGCCAGGGCATAGCGGAAGCCGTCCGGCGTCTCCTCGCCGAACTCGGAGGCCGCTACGTCGAGGGCGAGGGCGATCTCGTCGCCCGGCCGATAGCCCGCCTTCTCGATCGCCGCTACCAGGAGCTCGAGCGCCTCGCGGTTCGAGCCCAAGCTCGGGGCGAAGCCGCCCTCGTCGCCCACCGCGGTGACCAGGCCTTTCGACTTCAACACCTGCTTCAGGTGGTGGTAGACCTCGACTCCGGCGCGCAGCGCCTCCGAGAACGAGGTGAAGCCGAGCGGCACCAACATGAACTCCTGGATGTCGATCGAGTTGTCGGCGTGCGCCCCGCCGTTGACGACGTTGAGCTGCGGCACCGGCAGCACGATCGCGCCGGGGCCACCGACGTAGCGGTAGAGCGGCAGCTCGCAAGCCGCGGCCGCCGCTTTCGCCACCGCGAGCGAAACGCCGAGAATTGCGTTGGCGCCCAGCCGCCCTTTGTTCGGCGTGCCGTCGAGGTCGATCATGGCGCGATCGATCGCCGCCTGCTCGCGCGCGTCCATCTCCTCGATCTCGGGGGCGATCTCCTCGTGCACCAGATCGACAGCTCTCGCGACCCCGCGGCCGAGATAACGCGCCCCGCCGTCGCGCAGCTCGAGCGCCTCGCGCGAGCCTGTCGAAGCTCCCGACGGCACGCACGCCGAACCGACGATGCCGCCCTCGAGCACGACATCGACCTCGACTGTCGGATTGCCGCGCGAGTCGAGCACCTCGCGCGCGAGAATCTCCTCGATCAAGAACATTGGTCCTCCTCGGCGAAGGGCCGCAGAGCTCCGAAGCTGCGTGAAGGCTAGCGCGAAATCGTTTCGAATCCAACGCTGACGCGACAGAACAGAGCTCGCTGGAGGTTAGAGTTCGTGAATGCTGCGCCGCCTCCCTCTCCTGCTCGTCGCGGCAATGGTGGCGATCGGGATCGCGATCGAGAGCGTCGGCTTCGGCGACGCGAGCTGGCTCCCGAAGCTGCCGCTGATCGCTTTACTCGCGCTCGCCTTCCTACGCTCGCGGCGCGCCGGAGGGGCGCGGTGAGTCTCGGAGCGCTGCATCTCTTTCTCGAGCTCTTCACGCTGGCGAGCTTCCTGCTAGCCGGTTTCTGGGCGTGGCGGCGGTGGAGTCGCGATGGGCTCTGGCTCTACGGCTTTCTCTTCCTGTTGGGCGGCGTGCGCGAGAACTTCGTCGTCCTCGAACGGGTCCTCTACGGCTACGCCGACCTTACCCTGATGCTCGGCCGGGCGCCGCTCATCGGGGCGATCATCTGGGGCTTCTCGATCGCCGCCGCGATCGCCGCCGCCGAGGCGATCCGGAGCCAGCCGTTCCGCGTCGATCGCCGACCTCTGGGAGCGGAGCTCGCTCTGGTGGCGCTCTTCCTCGTCGCTCTCGCCGGCTTCTTCGAGCCGCTCCTGAAGCTGGTCGGGATGGCGCGCTGGCAGGCGGGAACCGTGACCCTTCTCGACGTCCCCAAGATCGCGCTCGTCGGCTATCCGACCTTCGCCGTCCTCTCGCTTCTCGTGAGCGGTTGGATCTTCGAGCGCTTCGCGGCGGGGCGCTCGCGTCTCGTCGCGCTCCTACTCGCCACACCCGTCCTGGCAGCGGGTCACGCTTGGGGCTTGCAGCTGCTGAAAGAGGCGCTCGGATGGTGAATCGGATTTGACCGTAGGCGGCGCCTGTGAGATCCTTCTCGGCTCCGGCGGCGACGCCGGAGCCATCTGTCGCGGGGTGGAGCAGTCTGGTAGCTCGTTGGGCTCATAACCCAAAGGTCGGGGGTTCAAATCCCCCCCCCGCAACCATCTTTTCCTTCGGGCCGGACCGCCAGGTTCGGCCTTTTTTCTTGGATGCGCGCGCTGGCGCGAACCGTCAGCTTGGAACCGTAGCCGCCGGCGGTTCCGCACCCAACATCTCGGCTGATTCGACCCGCGTGACCGGGGGCGGCTCGAGTGCCCAGGCGAAGAACAGCGTACCCAACGAGAGCAGCGCGGCGATCCAGAATGGCGCGCCGGCGCCGAGCAGCTCGAACGACGCTCCCGCCCAGATCGGTCCGATCAGCCGCGCCACTCCGCCGTACGCCTGCTGCACGCCCATGGTCGAGCCGAACTCGTGCCGCTCGCTGTAGCGCTGGACGAGCGAAGTCGTCGCCGGAAAGAGTAGTGCCGTCCCGACCGGAATGAAGAGGATCGCGAACGCGAAGAGCGCGAGGTGGGGCGACGCCGGCTGCAACGCGAAGCCGACGGCTAGCGCGGCGAGACCGAGGCGCATCACGCCGCGCTCGCCGAAGCGTCTCACCGCCGGGCCGAGCACCAGACTGCGCATGACCAGCGAGATCGTTCCGACGGCGGTGTAGAGGTAGCCGATCGACTTCTCGGTGAAGCCGAAGCGCGCCTGCATATAGAGCGCGAGCACGGCGTTCATCGCCATGAAGGCCATCATGGCGATCGTGTAAATCAGGATCAGCCGTGCCACGGGCTGGCGCGGGTGCGCGAGCACCTGAAGCATCTTGGTACGCAGTGAACCGCTCGGCGTGCTGCGGGCGCGCTGCCGGTTCTCGACACTCGCCGACTCGGGCAGGAAGCGCTGCACGAAGAAGAGGTTGACGACGCAAAGCCCCGCTGCCGCGAGCCCCGGCGTGGACGGGCCGAAGTTGGAAACGGCCGAGCCCAGAGCTGGGCCGATCATCACGCCCGCCGAAGTCGCCGCGGTGATCCAACCGAGCGCCTTGGCGCGCTCCTCGGGCACCACGGTGTCGCCGACGTACGCCTGCACGACCGCCGTCGAGGCGCCGCCCGCGCCCTGTACGAAGCGCGACAGGAAGAGCAACGTGATGAGCCCCTGCGCGTCGAACTTCGACATCGCCCAGTCAGAGCAGGCGAGACCGAAGAGCGCGTGCGCGGAGGCGGCGATGGTGACGCCCAACATCATCATCGGCCGCCGGCCGCGCCCGTCCGAGAGGCGTCCCCAAGCCGGCGCAGTCGCCAGCTGGGCGACAGCGTAGGCCGAGACCATGAGGCCGACCGAGAAGGCCGAGGCGCCGAGCCGAGTGGCGTAGAACGGCAGTAGCGGCAGGATCATCAGGAAGCCGACCATGTCGACGAAGACGGTCAGCATCAGCGCCCAGAGTCGGCTGAGGGATACCGGAGCAGCGGTCACGACGGCTGCCGTCCCCAGGCGAGAAAGGCGACCGCGGAGATCGCCGTCAAGAGCGTGCCGTAAACGGCGGCCAGCCCGGTCTCCTGCAAGCGCAAGTTGGAGAGGATCTCGATCGCGATCGGACGGGTCTCGTAGGTGTAGAGCACGATCGACTGCACGAAATCTCCCAGGGAGGCGAGGAGAGCGAGCATCGCCCCCGCGGCGAGCGCGGGGCGGACGGCAGGGACGGT
>CAZPYU010000278.1:0-12883 GCA_964590905.1 uncultured Thermoanaerobaculia bacterium | reverse complement strand
GCCAGCGCAGCCGGCGCGCCCGCGCCCAACGAGAGCTCCCAGCCGAAAAGCGCACCACAGACGACGACCAGAAGCGTCGTCGCCCAGGGGAAGCGCCTCGACTTCTGGGAATCGCGGAGGGGAATCACGCGTCAGCGCGCGGCGACGCGGTGAATGCGCAGCAGATTGGTCAGCGGCTTCTCGCGGATCGGATGCCCCATCAGGAGGACGATGCAGTCGCCCGGACGGATCAGCCGGCGCCGGAGCAGCTCGCGCTCGACGATCTGGACGAGGTCGTCGCGGTGCTGTACCTCGTGCTCGATGTGGATCGGATGCGTCCCCCAGAGGAGTTGCATCCGCCGCGCCACCGCCTTGTCGGTGGTGAAGACGAGGGTCGGGGCGATCGGCCGATAGCGCGCCAGCCGCTTGGCCGTGAAGCCGCCCTGCGAGAAGGCGACGATCCGGCTGCGCGCCAGCTTCGACGCCGCGTGCACCGCGGCGGCAGCGATGACGTCGGCGATCTCGATCGCCGGAGCGAGCCCTTCGCGATCGAGCAGCCGCGGCGCCGGAGTCGGGTAGCGGCCAGCGGGGAGGTTCTGGGCCGGCGGCGGGTAGCCCTCCGCGAACAGCTCGAGCTTGTAGCGCTCGGCCTCGACGATGATGCGCGCCATCGTCTTCACGGCTTCGACCGGAAACCTGCCGGCCGCCGTCTCGCCGGAGAGCATCAGCGCGTCGGCGCCGTCGAAGACCGCGTTGGCGACGTCCGACGACTCGGCGCGGGTCGGGCGCGGCTGCTCCATCATCGACTCCAGCATCTGGGTCGCGACGATCACCGGCTTGCCGTGCCGCCGGCCCGAGGCGACGATCCGCTTCTGCAGTACCGGCACCTCGTGGAGCGGCATCTCGACGCCGAGATCGCCGCGCGCCACCATCACCGCGTCGGCGGCGGCCACGATCTCGTCGATGTGCGCCACCGCGGCGGCGCGTTCGAGCTTGGCCACGATCGGGATCTCCGCGCCCAGTGCGAGCACGACCTCGCGCACCGCGCGCACGTCGGCGGCGCGGCCGATGTAGCTCGCGGCGAGATAGTCGGCGTGCTCGGCGACCGCGAAAGCGATATCGGCGCGGTCCTTCGCCGAGACGGTGAACGGGATCCGCGAGTCGGGCAGGTTGATCCCCTTCCGCGTCGCGACCCTGCCGCCGTGGACGACGCGCGCCGTCACCTTGCGAGCCCGCTTCGCCGTGACCTCGAGCTCGACCAGGCCGTTGTCGATCAGCACCCGCTCGCGGATGCGGAGATGGTGTAGGAACTCGGGATCGTCGACCGGAAGATCGACGGCGGCGGTCGACTCGCCGAGGGTGAGCGTCTCGCCGCGCCGCAGCAGCCGCTCGCCGGCAGGTAGGGTGCCGAGCCGGAAGCGCGGACCCATGAGGTCGAGAAGGACCGGGATCTGGCGCCCGTGCTCGCGGGCGGCTCGGCGTACGGCGCGGATCGTGGCGCGGTGCGTGGCGTGCGAGCCGTGCGAGAGGTTGAGCCGAAAGACGTCGGCGCCCGCGGCGAGGAGATGCGAGACGTTCGCCAGATCGCTGGTCGCGGGTCCGAGTGTGGCGACGATCTTGGCGCGGCGTAGGGACATCGAATTGGAAGAGACAGCGCGCCTCCGGCGTGCGGTGAACGGAGGATAGCTCAGTGATAGCCTGCCGCGCCGCGATGTTCGAAGGTCTGCAGGAGAAGTTCTCGGCCGTACTCCGGCGTCTCAAGGGCGAAGGCAGGATTACCGAAGACCATCTGCGCGCCGCGTTGCGCGAGATCCGCGTCGCTCTCCTCGAAGCCGACGTCCACTTCCGGGTGGTGAAGGAGTTCCTCGCTCGCGTCGAAGCGCGGGCACTCGGCGAAAAGGTGTTGGAGAGCCTGTCGCCCGCCCAGCAGGTGATCGCCATCGTGCGCGAAGAGCTCGCCGCGACTCTCGGCGGCGAGGACGCCAAGGAGCTCAAGCTCGACGGCACGCCGGCGGTGATCCTCCTCTGCGGTCTTCAGGGTTCGGGCAAGACGACCACCGCCGGCAAGCTCGGCAAGCGCCTGGCCGGCCGCGGCCGCTATCCACTCCTCGTTGCCGCCGACCTGCAGCGCGCCGCGGCGGTCGAGCAGCTCGTCCAGGTCGGCCGAAGGGTGGAGCTGCCGGTCCTGTCTCCCGAGGCTGGGGAGAGCGTCGTCGACGTGGGCCGGCGCGCGCTGCGCGCGGCACGCGAGCGCGGTCGCAACGTGGTGATCGTCGACACCGCCGGGCGGCTGCACGTCGACGAGGCGTTGATGCTCGAGATCCGCCAGCTCGCCGACGCGATCTCGCCAGACGAGATCCTCTACGTCGCCGACGCCATGACCGGCCAGGACGCGGTCAAGAGCGCACAGGAGTTCGCGCGGGTGCTGCCATTGACGGGGGTTCTCCTGACCAAGCTCGACGGCGACGCGCGCGGCGGCGCGGCGCTCTCGGTGCGCGCCGTCGCCCAAGTGCCCATCCGCTACGTCGGCACCGGCGAGAAGCCGGAGCAGCTCGAGCTCTTCTCGCCGGCGCGAATGGCGTCGCGGATTCTCGGCATGGGCGACGTGCTGGCGCTGATCGAGCGCGCCCAGGAATCCGTCGACGCCAAGGAGGCGGAGCGGCTCGCCGAGCGACTGGGGAGGAACGAGTTCACGCTCGAGGATCTGCGCGACCAGCTGCGCCAGTTGCGCAAGATGGGGCCGCTCAAGAACGTGCTCGAGATGTTGCCCAAGATGGGCGCGATGAAGCAGCTCGACAAGGTCGGCGACGCCGAAGAGCGGCGCCTGGTGCGCACCGAGGCGATCATCAACTCGATGACGCCGCAGGAGCGGCGGAACCCCGGCCTGCTCAACGCCAGCCGCAAGCGGCGGATCGCGCGCGGCTCGGGTACCACGGTGCCCGAGATCAACCAGCTCATGAAGCAGTACCTGCAGATGAAGAAGATGATGAAGATGGCCAAGAAGGGCTGGCTGCAGAAGGCGTTCGGGCGGTAGGGACGGAGCGTGTTGTATACTCCGCTATTCCGAGACCGGTCGGTGCGAGTCGCCTCCCCGACGGGATCGAACTGGGAACGAGAAGAGAGGACATTCGCGTCATGTTGAAGATTCGGCTTCGCCGGATGGGCGCCACGAACCGGGCCTTCTTCCGGGTCATCGTTTCCGATTCGCGCTCTGCCACGAGCGCGCGCGCTGTCGAGGAGATCGGCATCTACGATCCGCTGCAGGATCCGCCGCGGGTCGTCATCGACCGCGCGCGGGTCGACTACTGGGTCGCCAACGGCGCGCAGCTCTCGGACTCGGTCCGCCAGATCGTCGCCCGCGCAGCGGCCAGCTGAGATGTCCGCCGCGGCCGACGACCTGGTCGCGGTCGTCCGGCTTCTCGTAAACAATCCAAGCGCCGTCGAAGTCGCCGAGAGCGTCGAGAACGACCAGATCGAGCTGCTCGTCTCCGTGGAAGAACCCGACCGCGGCCGAGTGATCGGCCGGCGCGGTCGCACGATCGACGCGCTGCGTTCGCTCGCTCGGCTGCGCGGAGAGCGCGAGGGGCGAAACTATGAAGTCGAGCTCCTCGACGACTGAACCGCACGATTCCAGCGCCGCCGAGCGCGTCCTGGTCGGACTGGTGCGGCGCCCGCACGGCGTGCGCGGCGAGCTCGCCGTCGATCTCCTCTCCGACGTGCCGGGCCGTTTCGAGCCCGGCGCGACGCTTGCCTTCTCGACGCCCACCGGCGCTCATGGCGAGGTGACGATCGTGGCGGTGCGCAGCGTGCCGCAGGGACTCCTCGTCCAGTTCGCTGGGATCGACGACCGCGCGGCGGCGGACGAGCTGCGCGGCGCTCGCCTCGAGGTGCCGCGCGACGCGGTGCCGGCGGCGCCTGAAGGGAGCTACTACGAATTCGAGCTCCTCGGCTATCGCGCTGTCGACGCCCGCGCCGGCGACTTGGGAAACGTGATCGAGCTCGCCGATGCCGGCGCCGGCCTCCTCCTGGTAGTGGCGTTGGCCGACGGCCGCCGCGTCGCCTTACCGTTCGTCGACGAGTTCGTCGTGGCGGTCGATCGCGCCGAGCGGCGTATCGATTGGCGCCTGCCGGAAGGGTTGATCGAAGCGTGCGCGTTCAAGTCCTGACAATCTTCCCCGAGCTCTTCGAGCGCTTCGCGTCGACCTCGCTGGTCGGCCGGGCGGTGGAACGCGGGCTCCTCGAGATCGCGGTGCGCGACCTGCGCGACTTCACGACCGACCGTCACCGGGTGGTCGACGACGCGCCGTACGGCGGCGGCGGCGGCATGGTGATGGTGGCGCCGGTCTGGCTGCGCGCGGTGCGGGAGCTGTCGCAGGGACGCGAGCCGTGGCGAATCTTGCTCTCGCCTCAAGGGCAGCGCCTCGACGATGCCAAGGTGCGCGAGCTCGCGAGCCGCGGCGATCTCCTCCTTCTCTGCGGGCGCTACGAGGGGATCGACGAGCGGGTGCGCGAGCTGGTGGTGGACGAGGAGATCTCGATCGGCGACTACGTGCTCGCAGGCGGCGAGCTACCCGCGATGGTTCTGATCGAAGCGCTCTCGCGCCAGGTGCCGGAGGTGGTGCAGCTCGCCGAATCGGTAGAACGCGAGAGCTTCCGCTCCGGCCTCCTCGACTTCCCCCACTACACGCGCCCGCCCGAGGTCGAAGGGCTAAAAGTCCCCGACGTGCTCCTCTCCGGCGACCACGCCGCCATCGAGCGCTGGCGCCTGCGCGCCGCGCTCCAGGCCACGCGCGCCAAGCGCCCCGACCTCCTCGAGCGCGCCGAGCTCTCCACCGAGGCGCGTGCGATTCTCGAGGAGATCGAGGCCGACGACTCGGCGGCCGGAATCACGAAGCCAGACGAGCCGAACTGAAACGCCCGAAGCGAGGCGCTACCTCCAGGGGAGTGGAGTTGCCGGAGGGCGTAAGATCGCGGCATGAAGATCCTCACAGTTGAGGTGAAGGACGGCCAAGTCCAGGTTCCTCCGGGTGTGCTGGGTAGCGCATCGGAGGCAACGCTCATCGTTGCCGAACCCGAGGATTCTGGTTTCCATTTGTCGGCGGAAGAGGCGCAGATGCTGCGGCGGTCCATCGCCGAGGCCGACCGGGGAGAGACAGTAGACGCTTGGGAGGTTCTCGAAGGGCTCAAGCAGTAAGTCGTGACGCTTGGCCTGCGTACAGCTCGAACCGCGCGAACGCAGATCCGAGAAGCGGCGAATTGGTGGCGCGCCAACCGAACGGCAGCTCCTGACCTGCTTCGACACGAGCTCGAACGGGCCTTCGTTCTGCTGAGCGCGCACCCCAACGCGGGAAGCCCATGCCTCGACGCCGGCTTTGAAGGGCTCCGAAGGCTCCACCTCGAGCGGGTTCACTACCACTTGTACTATCGCCGTCAATCGAGCGGCGGTGTCGAGATTCTGGCGCTCTGGCACACTAGGGAACCTCTGATCAAGCAGGGACCGACGAGGCAGCTTCTCTGGTGATTCGTCTCCCGTTCGCAGGATGTGGGGCAACCGGAGCCGTTCCAGGCCTTGTTGTGCGGTCATCTCGTGTTTGCTGGGCCTTTTTCGCGTCGCTTGAAGACACTATGCCCCCTGAAGAGCTTGAAGGTGCCAGCCGATTGACTTTTTCGAGTTGTAGGAAGATGCCGCCAGTCTTCTCAGAGTCCGAGCACCCCGCAACGGATGGGAGCTCGCCGGTCTAGTTGATCGAGCGCGGCAGGTGGAGCGCTGTCCAGAGCTCGAATCTCCTTGACCAGATGGATGGGTTGCTGCCCGACGACAATAGGCGGCAGATGTCCCGCGCTGTTCGAGCGGCAACTGAGGAAACGAAATCGAACGTGTTCGAGTCAGCCGGTGTCGGTTGCGGGGACGAATCGAGGTGCGGGCGGGAAGCTGCCGGCTGGGAACTCAATCGTGAGCTCGCCGAGGCGAAATCGATTGGCGGCGGCGCGGAAGGCGGCGACGAACTGGCGATAGGAGTCACGGAAGCTCTCCCGCGCCGCTTTCGAGGCCGCATGGAGCAGCGGCGCGGGTCCCTTCTTCAACCGATCGGGCTCGAAGTGCGGATTCTGGCGTTGGACGGAGTCTCGGCCCAGGGGCTCGCGGCCGCTCGCCACGAGCTCGCGTGCTGTGGCGCGCTCGATCTCCTCCAGTAGGAGGGAGATCTCTTGTTGGTAGCTCTCCGGCGAGAGGTGCCGCCAACTGGGGAGCGGCGCCAGCTGGAGCGTTTCCTCGCTCGCGAACGCCTGCGGGTCGACGGGAAGACGCTTTTTCCGAGCTCGGTACTCGAGCGTTCGATCGAACCATCGCCCGGAGATCACCTGGCCGGAGAGAAGAGCCCGCGCCGAGTTGGCTCCGGGCCACTCCAGAGGTCGGGCGACGAACCCCTCCTTGCAACCGTGAGCAAGGACGTAGCGCAGGCGAGCGACCTGTGCCGGCTCCTCCTCCGAGACCACGATCGCTTGGTAGCGCCGGCCCCAGAAGCGCTCGCGCCAACGCACTAGGTGGCCGACTTCACGGGCCAGGTTCGAGTTGAGGTAGGCCATGAACTCGGCCAGTCGGTGAGCGCTCTCGACGCTTAGTAGCAGGTGGTAGTGATTGGAAAGAAAGGCGAAGGCGTGGACCTCGACCGGGTAGAGGCGAGCGGCACGCGCCAAGACACCGAGCGCGATCTCGCGACAGAACGGTGTCGGAGCGAGAAGCATTCGCCCATGAACTGTGCGGCAGGTGACTTCGACCAGGGCACCTGGCGGAAGAAAACGGAGGCGACGAGCCATACGTCCGAGAGACGCTGCCGGGCTCTCCAATCTTTCACCAATCGGCTGGCACCTGTATGTTCTGTATGTTCCATTTTGGACCGTGAGTCCCGGCCCGAGTGGGAGGGGTCATTGCCCTTTGCCCCAGAGTTGCCCGAACCCCAGGCCGAATGAGAAGATCCTGGTTTCAGCTGGCTGTGCCCCCAGTCGTCTTGGGGGGCGAGGTGGAGTGATGAATCCGTTGATGGAAATCGAACGCCAATACCTGCGCGAGAACGTACCCGAGTTCCGTCCTGGGGACACGGTGCGCGTCCAAGTGCGGGTCGCCGAAGGGGAGAAGCAGCGCCTGCAGGCCTTTCAGGGTGTAGTCATCGCCCGCAAGGGGAGTGGCACTCGCGAGATGTTCACGGTGCGCAAGATCTCCGGCGGGGTGGGGGTGGAGCGGATCTTTCCGCTGCACGCCCCAGTCGTGGACAGCATCGAGGTCTTGCGCCGAGGCAAGGTACGGCGCGCCAAGCTCTACTATCTGAGAGAGTTGCGAGGCAAGGCCGCACGCATCGAAGAGCGCCGCGACGGTGTCCCCCCAGTCGTATTGGGGGCCGTGCCCCCCCTAATACAACTGGGGGCGCAGCCGGTTGTAGTGGGGACTGTGTCCCCAGTCGCATTGGGGAACGCGGCTCCGGCGCACACCGGAAGCTGAGGGCGCCGGCGCCTGGGCGGCGTCGAGAGGGGGAGGGTGTCGACGATCGCACGGATCTCACGCGAGCTCTTCCGACTCGGCCTCCTGCGTGAGCTGGAGGAGTCGCTCGAGTTGGCAGGCTTCGCCGCGATCGCCGGAGTGGACGAGGCCGGCCGCGGCAGCCTCGCCGGACCGGTGGTCGCCGCCGCTGTCATTCCGGCCTCCGACCAGTTGCTGCCCGGCGTCGACGACTCGAAGCGCCTAGCACCCGAGCGGCGCGAGGCACTGGCGGTGCGGATCCGCGCCACTGCTCGCGCGTATGCCGTGGTCGCTGTCCCCGCCGCCACCGTCGACGCCGCCAACGTCTACCGCGCCACCCGCCTGGCGATGCTCGAAGCGCTCCGCCGGCTCGCCGTCCGCCCCGACGCGGTTGTCAGCGATGCGGTGCCGCTCGCCGAAGCGGGGATCCCGGGGTTGGCACTCGTCAAGGGCGACGCCCTCTGCTACGCCGTCGCCTGCGCTTCGATCCTCGCCAAGGCAGCGCGCGACCAGATGCTGCGCGAGCTCGACGGCGACTATCCTCAGTACGGCTTCGCTCGCCACAAAGGCTACGGCGCCCCCGACCATCTCGCCGCCTTGGTCCGCTACGGCCCCTGCCGGGAGCACCGCCTGACCTTCGCGCCGGTCGTGCCGCGCCGAGAGGCCGCCTGATGCCGCTCAACCGCGAAGCGGTCGTCGCCAGCGCCGAGAAGCTCGTCTCGCGCGGCAAGATCGAAGGTGCGATCAAGGAGTACCGGAAGCTCGTCTCGGAGAACCCGAGCGACGCGATGACGATCAACCGCTTGGGCGACCTCTACGTGAGGATCAACCTCAACGAAGAGGCGGTCCGACTCTTCGTCTCGATCGCCGAGCGCTACACCGAGGATGGCTTCTTCGTCAAAGCGATCGCCATCTTCAAGAAGATCATCAAGCTCGATCCGACGCGGCTGCCGGTGTACGAGCGACTCGCCGAGCTGTACCACAAGCAGGGCCTGGTCACCGAGGCGCGCACCCAGTATCAGGTGCTGGTCGACTACTACCTGAAGCACGGCAAGATCGACACCGCCGAGACCGTTTTGCGAAAGATGACGGCGCTCGACTCGGGCGATCCGACTCCGCACGTCCGGTTGGCCGAGATCTTTCACGATCGCGGCGAGCACGACAAGGAGCTGCAGGAGTATCGGCTGCTAGCCGAGATGATGCTCCGCCACAAGCGGTACGACGAGGCGGCGCAGGTCTACGCCAAAGCGATCGCCGCAGCGCCGCTCGACCTGGGCTTCATCACCGACGCCGTCTTGGGCTTGAAGGACGCCGGCCAGGCCGCCAGCGCGGCGAAGCTCCTCGCTCTGGCGGTCGAGAAGAATCCGCAGGCCGAGAAGATCGCCCGCATCGCGGGCATCGGCCGCGATCGCAAGCCGTCCGAGGCGACCGGCGTGCGGACGCCCGCAGAGGACGCGCCGCGCCCGCTCAAAGTCTCCGATGTCACTTCGGTTCCGCCCGAGCTGCGCGCCGCAGTCGCGACGCGCCCCGAGCCACGCCCCGAGACTACCCGCCCCGAGTTTCGGCCGGAGGAGATCGACGTCGACTTGTCGATGGGCGAGCCGGGCTCCGCCGGGGAGATCCAACCGACCGCCGAGATGCTGCGACGGTCGCCGGAATCGCCTTGGTTCACCTCGAGCGAGTCGGAAGTCGAGTTCGTCCTCGAGATCGAAGGGGACGAAGAGGCTACGCCCGAAGTCGCGGCACCGGCGCCGGTGACCGGGTCCGCTCCGGCCACCGACATCGACTGGAGTTTCGAGCCCGAGCCGGTTCTCAAGCTCGATCTCGACTTGCTCGCTCCGCTGCCGCCGCTCCCGCCGGCGCCACCGTCCGCGGCGCGGCGGCACGCCGACCTCTTGGCCGAAGCCGAAGTCTTTCGCAAGCACGGTCTGGGTGAGAAGGCGCACGATCGAGTACGAACGATCTTGCACGAGGAGCCACGCCACGCCGACGCGCTCGCGCTGGCGACGCAGCTTTACGTCGACGAGGGGAAGTTCGATCGCGCTCTGACGCGCGCCCAGCAGCTTCAGAAGCTGGCCTCCGAGACAGCTCACGCGACCGAGCCGTGGGAGGCGACGAAGGCGAGACTCGAGCGGACTGGCTTCCACTTCGAGTCGGGAGCTCCGGTCGCGATTCCGGAGCCGAAGAAGGTCAAGAAGGACTCCATCGCAGTGCTGCTCGACGACCTCGCCGGCCTGGCTACGGGCAAGAAGGCGCCCGCCAAGAAGGAAACTCCGAAGCGCGCGGCAGCGGCCGCCGACACCCTCTCGGCACTTGTCGACGAGCTCGCCGCCACGACGAAGGCGAAGCCGACGCCGGTGACGAAGGCGTCTCCGCCCGCCGCGATCAAGTCGCCCGAGATCGTGCTCCCGGCCACGCCGGCGCATGGTGCTGTGCCCCCAGTCGTATCGGGGGACGAGGAGGAGCAGGCGATCGAAGATCGTCTCTCCTGGCTCGACGACGCGGCGGCGCGCGCCGCAAAGCCGGCGGCGCCGGGCAGAGAGAGGAAGGCGGCGGCGGACGACCTCTTCGAAGACGAGGAGGGCTTTTTCGATCTCGCGGCCGAGCTCGAAGAGGAGCTGTCGAAAGAGGAGCTGGCGAGCAAAGATGCGCTGGCGCGCGAGGAGCCGACGCTCGAGGAGATCGTCGAGGGTTTCAAGAAGGGCGTCGCCGAGAGCCTCTCGGCCGAGGACTACGACACCCACTTCAACCTCGGCATCGCCTACCGCGAGATGGGGCTGCTCGACGAGGCGATCGGCGAGTTCCAGCTCGCCGCCAAGCACGACAACTATCTGCTCGACTGCTGCGTCCTCCTGGGCAGCTGCTTCCTCGACAAGGGGCTCCCCGAGCTCGGCGTCAAGTGGTACCAGCGCGGGCTCGCGATTCCGAACCTGAAGGAGGAGGCAAATCTCGGCCTGCTTTACGATCTGGGCAACCTCTACTTCGCGACCGGCGACCACGACAACGCCCGGCGCGCCTTCATCGAGCTCTACGGCATCAACTCGAACTACCGCGACGTCGTCGCCAAGCTCGAAGAGCTCGGATCGCGCTAGTCGCGCGACCCTTCGCGAGGTGAGACCCACATGAGGACGATTACGCTTCTGACCGGCGACGGCATCGGGCCGGAGGTGACGGCGGCCACGGTGCGCGTCCTAGAGGCCGCGGGTGCCCGTTTCGAGTGGGAGTCGCACTTGGCGGGGAGCGAGGCGCTCGCTCGTCACGGCGATCCGCTGCCACAAACCGTTCTCGACTCGATCGTGCGCAACCGGGTGGCGCTCAAGGGCCCGGTCACGACTCCGATCGGCAAGGGGTTCCGGTCGGTCAACGTTCGCTTGCGACAGGCGCTCGAGCTCTACGCCAACCTGCGACCGGCGCTCTCTCTGCCGGGCGTACCGTCGCGCTTCGCCGGAGTCGATCTGGTGGTGGTGCGCGAGAACACCGAGGGGCTCTACAGCGGCATCGAGCACACCGTCGTTCCGGGGGTCGTCGAGAGCCTCAAGATCATCACCGAGAAGGCCTCGACGCGCGTCGCAAGATTCGCCTTCGAGTACGCGAAGAGTCACGGGCGCAAGCGCGTGACCGTCGTCCACAAGGCGAACATCATGAAGCTCTCGGACGGGCTCTTCCTCGACTGCGCCCGCAAAGTCGCGAGCGACTACCCGGACGTCCTGTGCGACGACCGGATCATCGACAACCTGTGCATGCAGCTAGTGGTGAAACCGGAGCAGTTCGACATGCTGCTGCTCGAGAACCTTTATGGCGACATCGTGTCGGATCTCTGCGCCGGTCTGGTAGGCGGCTTGGGCGTTGTCCCCGGCGCCAACATCGGGGAGATCGGCGCCGTGTTCGAAGCCGTGCACGGCAGCGCGCCCGACATCGCGGGGCGCAATCTGGCGAATCCGCTGGCGCTGATGCAGTCGGGAGTCCTGATGCTCCGCTACCTCGACGATCCCGAGCGGGCCGAGCGGATCGACAGGGCGCTGCGGGCGGTCCTGGTGAGCGGCGCGCGGACGCCCGACCTGGGCGGTACCGCTTCGACGACCGAGTTCACCGAGGCGGTGGTGCGCGAGATCGAGCGTGTTTGAGGTGGATTGAGAGGGAGAAGCGATGCGCCCCCCGCCGCTCACGCTGTTCGACGACAGCTTCTCGCCGCGGGCGGCTGACAGGCGCGGCATCGACGCCGAGCGGGCGCCGCTCGCCGAGCGGATGCGTCCGCGGAGCCTCGACGAGCTGGTGGGGCAGGAGGCGTTGGTCGGCGCCGACGGCTTCCTGCGGCGCGCGATCGGCGCGGATCGCGTCCCGTCGCTCGTCTTCTGGGGCCCGCCGGGTTCCGGCAAGACGACCCTCGCCCGGCTGATCGCGGAGACGACCGCGGCCGAGTTCGTCCCCTTCTCCGCGGTGACCTCGGGGATCGCCGAGATCAAGCGAGTAATGGCAGACGCGCAGCGGCTGCGTGGCGCCACTGGCCGGCAAACGCTCCTCTTCGTCGACGAGATCCACCGCTTCAACCGCGCCCAGCAGGACGCCTTCCTCCCCTACGTCGAGCGCGGCGACATCGTGCTGGTCGGCGCGACGACAGAGAACCCGTCGTTCGAGCTCAACGCGGCGATCCTCTCGCGCTGCAAGGTCGTCGTGCTCGAACAGCTCTCCCCTCCCGAGTTGGAGACTCTCCTTGCTCGCGCTCTAGCCGACTCGGAGAGAGGACTTGGAAAGACGAAGACTTCCATAGAAGGAAAGGCCATGGAATCGATCGTCCAGCTCGCTTCGGGTGACGCGCGGCGAGCGCTGACGCTGCTCGAGCTGGTGGTCGAGGACGCTGTCGCTTCGTCGCGTAGATCGGTGTCGGCAAGCGAAGTGCAAAAAGTTGCGCAGCGGAAGACGCTCCTCTACGACAAGAGCGGCGAAGAGCACTTCAACCTGATCTCGGCGCTCCACAAGTCGCTGCGCGAGAGCGACCCCGACGCGGCGCTCTACTGGCTGGCGCGCATGCTCGCGGCGGGGGAGCAGCCCGAGTACGTGGCGCGCCGGCTGACCCGCTTCGCCGCCGAGGACGTCGGGCTCGCCGACCCGCACGCTCTGCGCGTGTGCCTCGACGCAGCCGAGACCTACGAGCGCCTCGGCACGCCGGAGGGCGAGCTGGCGCTGGCCCAGGCCGCCGTGTATCTCGCGCGCGCGCCCAAGTCGAACGCGGTCTACGTCGCCTACGACGCCGCGCGCGCGGACGTCGAGCGCACCAGCAACGAGCCCGTGCCACTGCACCTCCGCAATGCGGTCACGACGCTCATGAAGGGCCATGGGTACGGCAAGGGCTATCGTTACGCCCACGATGACCCGGCGGCCAAGGTGGAGATG
>CAZPYU010000277.1:0-5265 GCA_964590905.1 uncultured Thermoanaerobaculia bacterium | reverse complement strand
TCCTCGGGCAAGAACTTCACCGCCACGCGCCGCCCGAGCTCGCCGTCCTCCGCCTCGTAGACGACCCCCATGCCGCCGCCGCCGAGCTTCGAGAGGATCTTGTAGCGCGAAACGGTGGTGCCGATCATCGAGGTGAGGCCTCCTCGCGGGGGCGCAAGACGCCGCAATGGATTCACCGCTGTGTCCGTCGCTCGGCGATCCTAACGTGGCGCGGTCGTGCACTGGCCGAGCCCACGAGATCCTTGGACGACACCCCTCCTCGCTCTGCGAAGCCGATCCGGTCGGGAGCTTCCGCCACAACTCGACAAGGACTCGCAACCAGGTATGCTCGAGATATGAAATCGAATACCAAATCGAGCATCACGCTGCCGCCCGAAGAGCTGCGGTTGGTCGTCGACTTGCAAGTGAAGCTCAAGGCGAAGAGCAAGGTCGAGGTGGTGCGGCGAGGTCTGCGCCTGCTGCGCGACGTCACCGAGCGCGAGTCGCTGCGCAAGGCCTACCGCAGCGCATCGCAGGCGACGCGTGCTTCGCTCACGGAGGAGATCGCGGAGCTGGATCATCTCTCCGGCGAGGGCCTGCCGGAGTCGTGAAGATCCGACGCGGCGCCCTCTATCTGGCCGATCTCGAGCCGCGGGAGGGCACGGAGCCGGGCAAGACGCGCCCGGTGCTGGTGATCCAGAGCGACCTCCTCAACGAGGCCGGCCACCCTTCGACCTGGATCCTGCCGTGCACGACCCGGCTCACCGGTGAGAACCTGCTCCGCGTCGTGCTTCCGCGCGGGATGGCGGGCAATCGCCAGGAGTGCGAGATCATGATCGATCAGAGCCGGGCGATCGACAACCGCCGACTCGTTCGCGCGCTCAAGCCGCTGCCTGCGAGCATCCTCATAGAGGTCGTCGAAAAGCTGCGCCGGCTCGGAGAGCTCTGACGCCCGTCGCGACAGAAACCGCGCCCGCTCGAGCGTCCGCGGCCCGGCCCGCGAAAGACAAAGACTTCCATGGAAGGGAAAGATAGAAAGGGCCAGTGTCGGCGCGCTCCCCGCCCCCTCGCCCTGTCCGTCGCCCTCGCTACTTCGGCAGCGTCACTTTGAACGGAATCTGGAAAATGGGGACAGGCACCGTTTTCGCGACCGCCGGACGCAGGTTCGCTACGTGGCGCCGTTTCTGGCAGGGCCGTTCGTCACGCCGGGCGCTTCGGTATCCCCAGCTTGGCGACGATCGCCCGGAAGCGCGGCTCCTCCCGGAGCGAAACGAAGAAGAGGTACTCGGGCACGAACGGCATCCAGGTGTCGTGTTCCTCGAACCCGCGCTCGAGGAGGTCGAGCGCCTCTTCCTTCTCGCCCAGCATCGCGAGGATCGTCGCGTGGGCAACCCGGCTCGGCGAGCGCCCCTGATGGAGCTCGTCGAGCCGTGCCAGGGATGCCCGCGCCTTCTCTACCTCTCCCACTTGGGCGTAGGTGGCCCCGAGCCAGGCGCGCAGCAGCTCCGTTTCGCCGCCCCGATGGGCCAGCTCCTCCGCCCTCGCGGCGGCGGCGAGCGCTTCGTCGCGCCTGCCGCTGAGCGCGTAAGAGACCGAGAGCTTGGTGTAGCCCCAGATCCAATCCGGGTAGATCTCGAGCGCCTTCAGAAAGGCCGGGATGGCAGACGCGGTGTCGCCAGTGGCGAGGAGCGAGAAAGCGACGTGGTGAAGCGCTGTCCGAGAGAGCGGGTCGAGCTCGAGCGCGCGTCGCGCCGCGGCGAGCGACTCGGCGAATCGCCCCATCGCCCAGTAGTAGTTCGCGCTGTGCAGGTAGGCGTCCGAGCCGCCTGCGGAGCCCGACGTCGCCCGCCGGAAGGCCGTGTCGGCGGCCGCCCAGTCCCAGTCAATCGACAGGGCGAGGTTGCCGGCGACCACTTGGGCCTCGGGCAGGTCGGGCTCGAGAGCAAGGGCCCGCTCCAGAGCGGCTCGGGCGGCTGGGACGGCGTCCTTCGCGTCGGCCTCGCCGTGCGTGATGCGGAGGAGGTACGTCGCAGCGAGGGCCGCATGGGCGAGGGCGAACTTCGGGTCGCGTTCCACTGCCTGTTCAAAGGCCTCCAGCGCCTTCCGCATCTCCTGGGAAGTCCCGACCGCGAAGTGGCGACCGAGGAGATAGAGCCGGTAGGCCTCGGGGTCGTCCGTACCGTGAGGATTCCGCGTGCGCGCCGTGCCGCCTTCGAGGTCGACGCGGAGCGTCTTCGCGAGCGTCTCGACGATCTCGCGCTCGACGGCCATCACGTCCGCGAGCGTGCGCTCGTATCTTTCTCCCCAGAGCTGCCGCGAGTCCGAGGCGTCGACGAGCTCGGCGCTGATGGCGAGCTGGTCGCCGTGCTGGACCATTCGCCCGACGAGGAGCGCACGCACTCTCAGTTTCTGTCCAATCCCGTGCAAGTCGTCCTGGTTCGCCTTGAACGCGAACGACGAGGTGCGGGAGATGACCTTAAGGGTCGATGCCTTGGCGAGCGCATTGATCAGCGACTCGGTGATGCCGTCGCTCAGGTAGTCGACGTCTGGGTTGCCGCTCTCGTTCTTGAACGGCAGGACGGCGATCGAGTCGATCGCGTCCGCCGGCCTCGGGAGGAGTGTCACGAGGCTCGCCGCGACGCCCACCACCACGACGATTGCCGCTGCGACACCGGCCCAGCGCGAACGCAACCATCCTCGTGTGGACGACCCCGACGCCCCGCCCAGATCGCGCCTCAGCCGCTTGAGATCGGCTCGCACTCCGGCCGCCGTTTGGGCGCGCAGCGTCAGATCCTTCTCGAGACAGCTCAGGATGGTGCGCTCGAGCTCGGGCGGAATCCCGGGATTCGACTTGCTCGGCGGTGCCGGGTCGTTCCTCAGGATCGCCGCGAAGAGCTCGGCCGTGTTCTCGCCCGCGAACGGCAGCCGCCCGGTGGCCATCTCGTAGAGCACGACGCCGAGAGAGAAGAGGTCGCTGCGCGCGTCGACCGCCTCGCCCCGGGCCTGCTCCGGCGACATGTACGCAACAGTGCCGAGCGTCGTGCCGGCTTCGGTCAAGAACTCCCCGGCCACCGTCGGTGCGTCGGGAGTCACCGGGCCGCTCGCGCCGGTCGCCATCTTCGCCAGTCCGAAGTCGAGCACCTTCGCCTCGCCGCGCTCGGTGACGAAGAGGTTCGCCGGCTTGAGATCGCGGTGCACGATCCCGGCGCGATGCGCCGCGTCGAGAGCGTCCGCGATCTGCTCGCCCAGCATCACGACCTTCTCGACCGCGAGTAGACGACCGCCGATCGCGTGCTTGAGCGTCTGCCCCTCGAGCCGCTCCATGACCAGGAACGGCTTCCCCTCGTGCGTGCCGGTGTCGTAGACCGTGCAGATGTGTGGATGGTTCAGCGCCGACGCCGCGCGCGCCTCGCGCTTGAAGCGCTCGAAGGCGTCGGATCCCGCCGCCGTCTCCTCGGGCAGAAACTTCACGGCTACCCGCCGCCCGAGCTCGCTGTCCTCCGCCTCGTAGACGACCCCCATGCCGCCGCCCCCGAGCTTCGAGAGGATCTTGTAGCGCGAGACGGTGGTGCCGATCATCGGGTCGAAGAGACCGCTCGGCGAGCGTGTTGCGGCGAACGAAGACCTCGGAGCGGACCTCGGCCGCGAGCAACCTCACGAGAAGAATCGGTCATCCGAGCCATTGGCGGGCACTCTCGCGCACAAACGTCGCGGCGTCGCGCGGCGGATGGCCGAGCAGATCGGTCAACCGGGCGATCGCCTGCGGCGTGGCGGGCAAGCCGCGCTCCTGAAAGTGCGCGTACATCAGCCGCAGGTCGAACACCATCCACGCCGGCAGGAAGGCGAGCATCTGACGCTCCCAGGCGTCGAGGTCGTCGCCGCCGTAGCGGACCGGCCTGCCGAGAGCGGCGCTCCAGTTCGCCGCGATCGAGGCACCGGTCTCGACGTCGGGGCCTGCGACATCCACCGTCTCGTTGCGCGCCCCGTCGCCCGTGAGAGCAATCGCCGCCGCCTCGGCGATGTCGCGCACGTCGACCCGGGAGACTCCGACTCCACCGAGCGGCTGTGGGTAGACGCCGTAGTCGAGCAGCGCCTGGCGATAGCGCAGATCGTTCTGGACGAAGCTGTTTGGACGCAAGATCGTGTAGCCGATGCCGGAAGCGCGGACCGCCGCTTCGATGGCGATCTTGGCGCCGAAGTGCGGCAGGTGGGAGGCAGCGTCGACGCCCTGGACCGACATGTAGACGATGCGCCCGACCGCCGCGAGCCGCGCGCCGCAGATCGCCATCAGTCCCTCTTGGGCCTCCGTCGTGGACAGCGCGTTGAGCAGGAAGAGGCCGTCGCAACCGAGAAAGGCCGAGCGCACCGTCGCCGGGTCGAGCAGGTCGCCGACCACCCCGTGCGCTCCGGCCGGGAGGGTGCCCGTTTTCGCAGCGTCGCGGGTCAGGACATCGACCTCGACTCCCCTCGCGATCAGCTCGCGCACCACGTGCGAGCCGACAGTGCCGGTCCCACCGCAAACCAGAACTCTCATCGTTCGGAATCTCCTCTTCGACCCCGCGAAGCCTATCGGGAATCGCCGGCGCAACGATCCGCCGCAGCCAACCGATCACGTAGGATCGCCGGGCCGTGACCTTCGAGATCGTGCGCCTGCGCGACGGCGACGAGGAGCGCGTGGCGCCGGTTCTGGCGCGCGCCTTCGCCGACGACCCGCTCTTCGTCTGGATCGAGCCGGAGGCCGAAGCGCGCCAGCGCTTCCTCGCGCCATTCATGCTGGCGCTGGCGAAGCGGAGCCACCGCTTCGCGGAAGCGTTCACCACCGCGGGCGAGCTTCTCGGCGCCTCGCTCTGGAAGGGTCCCTCGCTCCGGCAGCTCAGCGCGGCGCAGCTCGCCGACTCGGGGCTCGACCGGCTCCACGAGCTGCTCTCCCCCACCGCCTTCGATCGCTTCGAGCGCGGCACCGGCCAGATCGACGCGTTGCTCGAGCGCGATGCCCCCGAGCCGCACTGGTATCTCGGTGTTCTCGGCGTCGAGCCGACTTCGCAGGGCCTCGGACTGGGCGAACGCCTGATGCGCCCGATCGTCGAACGCGCCGACGCCGAACGCCTGCCGATCACTCTCGAGACCACCCGCGAACGCAACGTCGAGTTCTACCGGCGCCGCGGCTTCGAGATCCTGGTCGCGGGCCGCCTCCCTGATGACGGGCCGCCGTTCTGGACGATGAAACGTTCTGCGCTCGCCCGTTCGAGCGCGAGAGTCGAGTAAATTCGCCAGCGGCCGGCTGCC
>CAZPYU010000276.1:0-2662 GCA_964590905.1 uncultured Thermoanaerobaculia bacterium | reverse complement strand
GCGCCTTCTGGAGCGCGATCGACGCCGAGACCGACGGTCACGAGGGGGCGTACTACGTCTGGACGCGCTCCGAGCTCGAGGCTGCGCTCGGGGCCGAGGACGCCGAGTTCGCCGCCCCGGTCCTCGGCTTCGCCGGCGAGCCGTTCTTCGAGGAGGCGGCGTACGTGCTGCACCTGCCGCGGCCGCTCGCTGTTGCCGCACGCGAGCGACGCCAGAGTTGCGAGGCCCTGCTGGCCGAGCTCGATCCGCTGCGCGAGCGGCTCTTGGCAGCGCGCGGTCGCCGGCCGCGGCCGGCAACCGACGACAAGCTGCTGGCCGATTGGAACGGCACGGCGATCGCAGGCCTGGCCGTCTCGGGGATGCTCCTGGCGAGGCCGGATCTGGTCGACCGCGCGGCGCGCGCGGCGGACTTCCTTCTCGCGGCGTTACGCAGCAGCAGCGGCGTGCTTCTCCACAGCTGGCGCGCCGGGCAAGGGCGGGTCGAGGGGCTGCTCGCCGACTACGCCTTCCTCATTCGCGGTCTGCTGCGCCTCTTCGAGGCGAGCCGCGATGCGCGTTGGCTCGACGAGGCGCGTCGACTCCAAGCCGAGCTCGAGCGCCGACTCGCCTCTCCCCGCGGCGGCTACTTCAACGCCGCCGAGTCGGACGAACTCCTTTGTCGCTCGAAGGAGCTGTTCGACGGCGCTGTCCCGGCTGCGAACGCGGTCGTGGCGCTCAATCTGCTCGACCTGCACGCGGCCACCGGCGACGCCGCCTATCTCGACGACGCCGAGCGGACGCTGCGCGCTTTCGCGCCGATCGTCGCCTCCCACCCCGACGGCGCGCGCACCATGACCATCGCCTTGTCGCGCTTCGCGCAGCGAGGCGCGAAGAAAGACCAAGAGGCACCTAGTGAAGGCAAAGACAACAAAGTCTTCATAGAGGGAACGGACGACAAGGCTTCGACTAAGGGAAATGACGAGAAGGCCTTGCCTTTGGATAGTTCGGGCAAGATTGCGATCGAGGGGCTCGAGCTCGAGTTGGGCTCCGGCGAGAGCGACGGATTCCGGCCGTTCACGCTCTCCTTCCGGGTGCGCGACGGCTGGCATCTCGGCGTGGAGGGCGATCTGCCGCGGGTCGAAGGGAGCGGGACGACGCTCGAACGGGTCGAGTGGCCGACGGCGGAGCCGCAAGGGGAGCGCGGCGGCGCGGTGAGCGTGCCGGGCTTCGCCGGACCCGTGGTGGTGCGCGGACGCTTTCGCGCCGAGGCTCCGCGTGCGGCGCTCGTGCTCCATTTCGTCGCTTGCGGCGAGGGGCGCTGTCTGCCGCCGGACACCATCGAGCTTCCGGTCCGATGAGCGGAAACGGCTTGTTCGCGATCGACATCTGAGTGACGATGCAGCGAGGGTGTCTGCCTCCATGACCGCCGAGATCCTCGTCCTCTGGTGCGTTCGCCTGCTCGGCTTCTACGCCGGGATCGGGCTCCTCTTCGCGCTCGCCTTCGTCACCCGCGGCATCGAGCGAATCGACCCCGCGGCGCACGGTGCAACTCCCGGCTTCCGGTTGATCGTCCTGCCGGCGACGATCGCGCTTTGGCCGTGGCTGCTGCGGCGATGGCTCGCGGGCGCTGCCGGGACGCCAGTCGAGACCAATGCCCATCGTCGCGCGGCGGCACGGGAGCGCGCGCGATGATCGCAGCTCACCGGGCGCGACATCGGCGGATCTTCCTCGCTCTGGCGCTGTTGTTGCCGATTCTGCTCTTCGTCGCTCTGCGCGCCCGGCCACGCTGGCCGGAGAACGCCACGCTGCCCGCTGGAGTCGAGAGCTTCGCTGACGACGCGCCCGGCGCCAAGCGAGGAGTCTCGCCGTGAGCTCCGGCTATCGCGCGGTGCAGTGGTCGCCGGGCAAGCGGATCTACGACGTCACTCTCGGCGCGCTCTTGGCGCTCTACCTGGCGACCTTTCTCACCGCGACCCTCTTCGTTCGGCCGGAGATCACTGTCGAGACGGCGCTTATTCGCGGCTTCGGCACCGCGGCCTTCCTCTTGCTGCATCTGATTCTCGCCATCGGGCCGCTGGCGCGGCTCGACCGGCGTTTCCTGCCGCTGCTCTGGAACCGGCGCCACCTCGGCGTCACGATGTTCCTCTGCGCGCTCGCCCACGGCGGGCTGGCGCTCGTCCAGTTCCATGCCCTGGGCGATCGCCATCCGCTTGTCTCGTTGCTGATCTCCAATCGGCGCTTCGACTCGGTGGCGCAGTTTCCATTTCAGCAACTCGGGCTCGCGGCGCTCATCATCCTCTTCCTGATGGCGGCGACCTCGCACGACTTCTGGCTGACCAACCTCACCGCTCCGGTCTGGAAGGGTCTCCACTTGGCGGTCTACGCGGCCTACGCGCTGCTCGTCGGCCACGTCGCGCTGGGAGTGGTTCAGGACGCGACGTCGCCTCTACCGGCGGCGCTCCTCGGCGCGGGGCTCGCCACGATCGTGGCGCTTCACCTGGCGGCGGCCGCCAAGGAGCGCACCGTCGATCGCGCCCGGCTTGTCGCTTCTGGCGACGGCTTCGTCGCCGTCGGCAGAGTCGAAGAGATCGCCGAGAAGCGGGCGAAGGTGGTTTCGCTGGCGGGCGAGCGCGTCGCCGTCTTTCGCTACGACGGCAAGATCTCGGCGATCTCGAACGTCTGC
>CAZPYU010000275.1:0-3551 GCA_964590905.1 uncultured Thermoanaerobaculia bacterium | reverse complement strand
GGATGACAAGATCTCGCCGTCATGCTGAGCGAAGCGAAGCATCTCGATGACGGTCAAGTCGCACGGATTCGCCGCTGAGATCCTTCGCTCCGCTCAGGATGACAACTGAGAAGGCTGAAGCTTTTCAACCGACTGAAGCTCTTTGTTTTCCATCACTTGCGAAAGCGTTGACGGCAGACCGTACGCAGCGTAGGGTTTTCCATATGAAGACAACCTTGGTAATTCCAGATCCCGTCGTTCAGCGTCTTCGCGAAGAGGCGACCAGAGGAGGCAAGACGCAGTCCGAGATCGTCGAGGCAGCGCTGCGGCGCTACTTTCAGGCCCTCGAGAGTCCTCCGCCACCCCTGCCGCCGCTGCCGACTTTTGATGGCGGTCCGCTGCTCATCGACGTCGACGATCGCGACGCTCTGATGGACCTCCTCGACGAGGACAAAGGCCACCTCTACCGATAATGCTCGTCGACACGAACGTTCTGATTCATGCCGCGGTGGAGGGCCCCCCCGAGCACGCTGCCTGTCGTGGCCGTCTGGAGGAGCTGAGGCATGGACGCAGCCCGTTCTTCTCGACGTGGCCGATCTTCTACGAGTGCTTGCGTGTCCTGACGCATCGTCGCGCGCTTCCTCGCCCCCGCACGATCACCGAGGCTTGGTCGTTCCTCGAAGCGATCCTTCGCTCGCCCGCCTTTTCTCTCTTGACTCCGACGGCGCGACATGCCGAGATTGTCGCCGCGACCTTCGACGAGCTCCCCGAGTTGGCAGGGAGCGTTCTCCACGACGCCCACACCGCGATCTTGATGCGCGAGCACGGCGTTTCGCGAATCCTGACCCGCGACACCGACTTCCACCGTTTTCCGTTCTTGACCGTGATCGATCCGCTGCGGGAGAGGCCATGAAGATTACCTACGTCACGATGGCCGGCAACGAAGAAGCGCACGCTGCCTACGAGAGCGGCGTCGAGACGGCGCGCGCCGGGCTGGGGGCGACGCACGGGTTGCGCATCGGCGGAAAGGCCGAACCGTGGATGGGAGCGACCTCGGTCGACCGCTCGCCGACCGATCCGTCGCTGGTCATCGGACGCTTCGCGCTGGCGGGCCCAGCCGAGCTCCGCCGCGCGCTCGACGCGGCGCGCGCCGCCTTCCCGGTCTGGGGCGGCATGCCGTGGCGCGAGCGGATCGCTCTCCTGCGCGCTGCGGCCGACAAGATCTCCGAGCGCGCCGCGGAGCTGGCGGGCCTGATGTCGCTCGAAGTCGGCAAGAACCGGCTCGAGGCGTGGGGCGACGCCGAAGAGTCGGCCGATCTGATCCGCTACTACTGCTCTCAGGTCGAGGAGGCCGACGGCTTCGTCAAGACGCTCGGCAGCCTGTTGCCGGGTGAGGAGACGCGCTCCGTCCTGCGCCCGTTCGGGGTGTGGGGGGTCATCGCGCCGTTCAACTTCCCGCTCGCATTGGCGGCGGGGATGGCGGGCGGCGCGCTCGCGGCCGGCAACACGGTGGTCTTCAAGCCGGCCTCGGACGCTGCGCTCTCCGGCCTGCGCCTGGCCGAGATTCTCGACGAGGCGCTCCCGCCCGGCGTCTTCAACTACGTCACCGGAGCGGGCGGCACGCTGGGACGGGCGTTCCTCGAGGCCGGCTTCGACGGGCTCGTCTTCACCGGCTCGAAGCAGGTCGGCTTCGATCTCCTGCGCCGTTTCTGGAAGGAGTATCCGAAGCCGGTGATCGCCGAGCTGGGCGGCAAGAACCCGGCCATCGTCACCGCGAACGCCGATCTCGCCAAGGCGGCGAGCGGCGTGGCGCGCTCCGCGGTCGGCTTCGGCGGTCAGAAGTGCAGCGCCTGCTCGCGGGTTTTCGTCCACGAGGCGGTCTACGACGAATTCGTCGAGCGCCTGGTCGCGACCTCGAAATCGTTCGCGATCGGCGACCCGACGGCGCGCGCCACCTACCTCGGTCCGCTGATCTCGGAGGGCGCGGTGCGCACCTGGCGCGAAGCGCTCGGCGAGGCGCGGCGCGCTGGGCGCATCCTGCTCGGCAGCGAAGCGCTGGCGCCCGACCTTCCCCCCGGTTACTTCGTGCGGCCGGCGATCGTCGACCGCCTGCCCGACGACCACCGCCTGCTGCGCGAGGAGCTCTTCGTGCCGTTCCTCTCGGTGGCTAAAGTTGCTTCGCTCGACGAGGCGATCGAGCGCGCCAATCGAAGCGAGTACGGTCTCACGGCCGGCATCTTCAGCGAGGAGCCGAGCGAGGTCGAACGCTTCTTCGAGCGCGTCGAGTCGGGCGTCTGCTATGCCAACCGCTCGACCGGCGCCACCACCGGCGCCTGGCCGGGCGTGCAGTCGTTCTGCGGCTGGAAGGCGTCGGGCTCGACCGGCAAGGGGGGCTGCGGCCCCTGGTACGTGCAGCAGTTCCTGCGCGAGCAGAGCCGCACGACGATGCGAGGCTGAGCGCGCCGCCGGCTAGTCGAACGAGCGCTGCCGAGATCATGCCCGCGCGCCACTCGCTCTTCACCTGGACGGCGCAGCGTGCCGTCACCCCGCTCGAGGTCGTGAGCGGCGACGGCGCTTGGTTCACAACCGCCGACGGCAGGCGCTATCTCGATCTCGCCTCGGTGGTCTTCAGCGCCCAGGCCGGCTGGCAACAGCCGCGCATTCTGGCGGCGATGCACCGCCAGCTCGACGACGTCGCGCTCGCTGGCCCGGCGATGGCGCCGCCGATCCGCGAGGCGGCCGCGGCGGCGCTCGCCGCGCTGCTGCCGCGTGAGCTGGGCAAGATCCTGTTCACTCTGGGCGGCGCCGACGCCAACGAGCACGCTGTCAAGATCGCCATGCTCGCCACCGGCCGTTCGCAGATCGTCTGCCGCGCCCGCTCGTACCACGGTGCGACCTTCGGGGCGCTCAGCTTCTCGGACGATCCGCGCGCCCTGCCGCTCTTTCCGAAGCTGCCGGGGGTGATTCGGATCCGCGACCCGTTCTGCTTTCGCTGCCCGTGGGAGACGACGCCCGACGTCTGCGACCGGCCGTGCGCGGCCGAGGTCGAAGCGGCGCTCCTCGACGCGGGGCCCGACTCGGTCGCGGCGGTCTTGATGGAAACCGTCCCCGGCACCCGCGGCGCCTACTTCCCGCCCGCCGACTACTACCGCCGGGTGCGCGAGATCTGCGACCGCCACGGCGTGCTCCTGATCCTGGACGAGGTGCTGACCGGCTTCGGCCGCTGCGGCACGATGTTCGCGTTCGAGGCGTACGACGTGGTGCCCGACCTGGTGACGATGGGGAAGGGGATCACCTCCGGCCACGCGCCGCTCGGCGCCGTTGCCGTGCACGAGCGCGTCGCGCGAATCTTCGACGAGCACCCACTCACCACCGGCCTAACTCACACCGCGCACCCGATCGCGCTCGCGGCGCTCGTCGGCAACCTCGAGGCGCTGCGCGAGGAGCGCCTCGTCGAGCGCTCCCGCGAGCTGGGTGAGACGCTCTCCGCCTGGCTCGCCCGCGCTCGCGAGAGCCACCCGGCGATCCTCGACGTCCGCTCGCGCGGCCTCTACGGCTGCCTCGAATTCGAT
>CAZPYU010000274.1:0-4270 GCA_964590905.1 uncultured Thermoanaerobaculia bacterium | reverse complement strand
CTCCTCGAGCGAGTGCGAGACCACCTCGAGCACTGCCCGTGCGAGGCGGGCTGTCCGTCGTGCATCCAGTCGCCGAAGTGCGGCAACGGCAACCGTCCACTCGACAAGGCGGGGGCGCTCGCGCTGCTCGTCGCCTGGCTTGCATCCCCCTGCGAGGCTTCATCCCGAAGAGAAGCGAAAGACGAAAAGCGCATAGAGGGGGAAAAAGTGCGCGTGGTAGCCGACTCGTCTTCGCCCTCTATGAAGGCTTTTTCGTCTTCGCCCTCTCCTCCGGCGGTTGCGCGCGGGTCCGGGGAAACGGTGCTTTTTGACATCGAAACGCTGCGCTCGGCCGAAGAGGTCGGCGGCTGGGATCGCGCCCATCGGATGGGGATCGCGCTCGCAGTGACCCTGCGCCTCGAAGAGGGACGTTTCGAGACCTTCTTCGAGAGCGACGTTCCAGCTCTGGTGGCATTGCTCGAAAGCGCCGGCCTGGTCGTCGGGTTCAACTCGCGCCGATTCGACTACTCGGTACTTTCGGGCTACACCGGCAAGGAGTACTCGAAGACGTTGCCGACGCTGGACCTGCTCGAGACGTTGAAAACGAAACTCGGTTTTCGCGTCGGGCTCGATCACCTGGCGCGGGAGACGCTCGGGCGCGGCAAGGGGGGCGACGGATTGCAGAGCCTCGAGTGGGTGCGCGCCGGGCGGCTCGATCTTGTCGAGGCCTACTGTCGGCAAGACGTCGAGCTGCTGCGCGACGTCTACCTGTTTGGCCGCCGTGAAGGGCACGTCGTCGTCTCGACGCGTTCCGGTCGTATCCGAGTGCCGGTCGACTGGTAGGAAGCTGCTTGCGAGCGTAGGATCGCTCCCGAGCTCGTCGCCGATGCGCCTGTCGATCCGCCGTCGCCTCTTCTACAGTCACTTCCTGGCGGTCGTCTTGGTCTCGGGGAGCATCGGGACGCTCTTTTATCGAGCCGCGGTCGGCAGCCTGTTGACCAACCTGCGCTGGCGGCTCGAGCAGAGCGCGGCGCTGGTGACCCCGGCGCTCGATGCGGCTGACCTCGAAGAGATCGATTCTCCAGACGACGTGTCGAACGAGGTCTACCTCGACTACCTCGATCGCCTGCGCAAGTTCCGGGCGACCAACCACGACATCGCTTTCATCTACATCATGCGGCTCGAAGGCGACCGCGTCTTCTTCGTCGTCGACTCGGACGACTCGCCCGAGCAGGCGCTCCCCGGCCGCGAGTACACCGAGAGCCCGCCGGCGCTGTTCGAAGGATTTACGGGCCTCGCAGCCGACGAGGAGATCGCCAGCGACGAGTGGGGGAGCTTCCTCTCCGGCTATGCCCCGTTGCCGAACGGCAAGGGGCGCTACCTCGTGGGCCTCGACATGCGCGCCGACGAGGTGGAGCGGAAATTCACCACGATCCGTACGGCTGGGCTGATTTCGCTCGGGCTCTCGCTAGTCCTGGCCTGGGCGGCAAGCTCGTTTCTCGCCCGCCGGATCACCCGCCCGATCCTCAGCTTAGCCGAGCGCGCCCGGCAGATCGGCGCCGGACGCCTGGAGGGGACGAGCGGCGTCCACACCGGCGACGAGCTGGAGACGTTGGCGCGCGCCTTCGACCAGATGACCCACGGGCTCGCCGAGAGCCGAGAGGACGAACGGCGCGCCCGCTCCGAGGCAGAGAGCGCGCGCGATCTGCTCGAAGAACGGGTGCGCGAGCGCACCGCCCAGCTCGAAGCTACGAACGATCAGCTCCACGAGGAGATCGCCGAGCGCCGGCGCGCCCAAGAGGCGCTCGAGAAGGCGGCCACCACCGACGAGCTCACCGGCCTGCTCAACCGGCGCGCCATGCTGCACCTGCTCGACCAGGAGAGCCGGCGCAGCCGGCGTACGGGGCGGCCGTATTCGCTGGTGCTAGCCGACGTCGACCACTTCAAGGCGATCAACGACCGCTTCGGCCACGAGGTGGGAGATCGGGCGCTGACCCACCTTGCGGATGTACTGCGCGCCACCGTCCGGCAGCCGGACTCGATCGCGCGTTGGGGGGGCGAGGAGCTGCTCGTCTTCCTCCCCGAAACCGACCTGGAGGGGGCTCGCAACGTGGCCGAGAAGATGCGCGTCGGAGCGCTGGAGAAGCATCTGCTTCTCGGCCACGAGATCGCGCTGACGCTCTCGTTGGGTGTCGCCGAGCTCGGACCGGACGACTCCTTCGAAGAGTGCTTGCGCACCGCCGATCGCAACCTCTACCGGGCGAAGGTCGCCGGCCGCAACCAGGTCGTCGTCTGAGGACGGCCGCAGCTCCTCCTCGGTCCGAGTCGGTGCCGACTCAGCCGCGCGGCCGGATCAACTCGAGGTCGGTCTTGGCGAAGCGCGCGTCGTCGGTCAGGAGCGGCTGACGCGCTAATCGCGCCGTGGCGTAGGCGAGACAGTCGCCGAGGTCGAGGCCGGCGCGGCCCCGCCCACTCCCGTAGCGTAGAAAGGCGTCACCGGCGGCCCGCGCGTGCGCCTCGCCGAACGGAATCACGATCAGATCGAGCTCAGTTACGAAGCGGGCGAGGAGCGAGCGCAGGTCGCGCCCGGTAGCGGCGAGGAGATCGCCCCCGGCCTCGCTCAGGGTCGGCGCGCCGATCCCCACCGGCTGATCGCCAGCCAACGCGTCGATCAGACGCTCCCAGCCGGCGCGCCGGAGAAAGATCGACACCACCGCTGACGAGTCCAGGATCACGCGACCTACCTCCGTTCGACTGGCGGGCGGAGCGCGTTCAGCGCGCCGCGAGGCGGCGCGAAGTGGCGCGCGCGCGGATCGCCGACCAGACCTCGCGCTCGAGGAAGGAGCGCAGCTCTTCGCCGCGGTTCTCGCGCACCACCTGGAACGAGAGGCGCTGCTTGCGCTCCTCGAGCGCGCGCCGGATCGCCTCGGTCTTCGACTCTCCAGCCATCTCGGCGACTTCGGTGGCGAGGCTCTCGACTTGGGCGTTCTTGATGTTCAGCGCCATGCGCTCCCCTCCCGGACGGTATGGCGAACAATAGGTAGAAGGGTAGAAAATGTCAATAGAGGTGTAATCGCGACGACAAGAGGGTGCTGCCGGGAACCGCGCCGCGGCGGGCGGCAGCCGGCGCCCCGCCTCAGAGCAGCATGCTGGCGAGATTGGCGAGCTCGCTGCGCTCGCCCTTGTCGAGGTTGATGTGGGCGTAGAGCACGTTGCCCTGGATGCGGTCGATCAGGTAAGAGAGGCCGTTGGACTGGGCGTCGAGGTAGGGCGTGTCGATCTGGAAGATGTCGCCGGTGAAGACGATCTTCGTCCCTTCGCCGGCCCGCGTGATGATCGTGCGCACCTCGTGCGGTGTCAGGTTGTGCGCCTCGTCGATGATGAAGATGATGTTCGAGAAGCTGCGGCCGCGGATGTAAGCGAGCGGCGCCTCGATGCCGACCGCATCGGGCTGGCTATTGACAACTGCGGCGAACGGGTGTAAAGTACGCCACAGTTCAATTCACAGTCGTTGGTGGTTCGCGGTACCCGCTCTCTCAGGCTAACGTGTTCCTGGCAGTCCTAGGGGACTTCCTTTACCCGTTTGGAGGATTGGCATCATGTCGCAGCGGATTCAGAAGGTCGCCTTCGCCCTCGCCTTACTCCCCGGTCTCGCGCTCGGCGCGCGCGGGACCATCGTGCCCGAGCCCGGCCAGGACATCCACTTCCTTCAGGATGGCCAGATCGTGCGCGGCGTCCGTTGCGCCACTCCGAACGTCACGAGGGACGAGCAAATGGCGGTACGGTTCAGCCTCCAGGCGATGGGCATCACCGCCGACGCCAGCAGCTGCAGCCCCGAGAACAACAACGTGGTGATCCCGGTGCGGTGGCACGTCATCCAAATCAAGGCGGGCGGCGCGGGCGACATCCCGCAGAGCTGGATCACCAATCAGATGAACGTCCTCAACGCCGCGTTCCAAGGCACCGGCTTCTCGTTCTCGGATGCGGGTACCGACCGCACCAACAACCGGACCTGGTACGGTGGCTGCTACAGCTCGGGCACCGAGACCAAGATGAAGCAGGCGCTGGCGGTCTCTCCAGCCACTACCCTCAACATGTACACCTGCAGCCCGAAGGGCGGCATCCTCGGCTACGCGCGCTTCCCCGATAACTATCCCGAGAACAGCTACATGCACGGCGTGGTGCTCCTCGACCAGTCGCTGCCGGGCGGCAACGCCGCGCCCTACAACCTGGGCGACACCGCGACCCACGAGGTCGGCCACTACGTCGGCCTGTACCACACCTTCCAGGG
>CAZPYU010000273.1:0-2574 GCA_964590905.1 uncultured Thermoanaerobaculia bacterium | reverse complement strand
GAAGGTCTCCGGCTCGGGGATGCCCACGAGCTCGGCGGCCTCGGGGCCGTAGCCGATGTATTCGCCGTGCCGGTCCGTGAAGAGGTTCGCGGTCGCGCCGTAGACGAGCTGGAAACCCTTGCGCGCGACGTTCTCCCAGTGTGGCGCCGGAACGCCCTTTCCCATGATGCGGCCCGTCACCGAGGGGAACTGGTAGTAGATGTAGGTGATCCCCTCGGCGTCTATGCGCCGCCGAACTTCCTTGACGAGCTCGTCGCGTCCTTCTGCTTCGACGAAGCGCTCCAGGTCGGTCGCCACCACGTTGCTCCTTTTCTCCCGCATTCGAAGTCGGTCGTGCGAGAGCCTAATCAGCGGACGGAGACCGTGCAGAGGATCTGGTCTAGCCTGTGCGCCTGTGGGTGAGCCGAAGATCGAGTACCTGACTGCGCCGCAGCGCGCCGAGCTCGAGGCAGAGCTCGTCGAGCTCGAGGGCCCGCGACGGAAAGCCGCCTCGGCGGCGATCGCGCACGCGCGTGAGTTCGGCGACCTGAGCGAGAACTTCGAGTATCACGCGGCGAAGAACGAGCAGGGCCTCCTCGAGCGCCGGATCCACGTCCTGAGCGAGCGGCTGCGCCACGCGGTCACGGTCGAGCACGAGACCGACGAGCACGTCGGCGTCGGCTCGATCGTCGAGATCGCCGACGAGGACGGGGACCAGATGGAGGTTGAGATCTCGGCCCTCGGCGGAGTCGCCCCCCACTCGCCTCTCGGGTTGGCGCTCATGGGCGCTGCGATCGGTGACGTCGTGGACGTCGAGGCCCCCCGCGGTGCCTGGAAGGCACGCGTGCTTTCGATCCGTCGCTCCTAGCTCGGTCGCCGCACGTACGTCACGAACGCGAACGAGGCTCCCGTCTCGGAAACGCGCTGCTCCCTCGAGACTTCCTCGAAATCGCGAGGATCCCAGTCCGGGAAGACGGTGTCGCCCTCCACGTCGAGGTCGATCTCGGTGAGCAGGAGTTCGTCCGCGAGCGGTAGTGCCGCCGCGTAGATCTCGGCGCCGCCGACCACGAAGACTTGCGGTGCGTCGCCGACCAGGTCGAGCGCGGCGCTGAGCGATCCCGCAGCTACCGCGCCGTCAGCGTGCCAGGCGCGGTTTCGGGTCAGCACGACGTTTCGTCGACCCGGAAGCGGACGAAAGCGATCCGGGAGGGAGTCCCAGGTTCGCCGACCCATCACCACCGCGTGACCCATCGTCATCTCGCGGAAGTGCGCCATGTCCTCCGGTAAGCGCCACGGAAGGACGCCGTCACGCCCGATCACACCGCCGCGCGCGACCGCGGCGACGAGCGAGATCTTCACACCGCGACCGGGGCCCTGATCGCCGGATGATGCTCGTATCCAACGACCTCGAAGTCCTCGAAGACGTAGTCGAAGATCGAGTCGGGGCGGCGGCGTAAGGCGAGTGCCGGATACGGAAAGGGCGTCCGTAGAAGCTGCGTCTCGACCTGCTCGCGATGGTTGTCGTAGATGTGGCAGTCGCCACCGGTCCAGATCAGATCACCAACTTCGAGGTCGCACTGTTGCGCGAGCATGTGCGTGAGGAGCGCGTAGCTCGCGATGTTGAAAGGGACGCCGAGGAAGACGTCGGCGCTTCGCTGGTAGACCTGGCAGCTCAGCCTCCCGTCCGCGACGTAGAGCTGGAAGAAGGCGTGGCACGGCTGGAGCGCCATCTCCGGGAGATCGGCGACGTTCCATGCGCTCACGACGATGCGCCGCGAGTCGGGCTGTTCTCGGAGGAGCCGGACGGCCTCTGCGATCTGGTCGACGGTACCGCCGTTCGGCCTTGGCCAGCTGCGCCACTGCACGCCGTACACCGGGCCGAGATCTCCGCTCTCGTCGGCCCACTCGTCCCAGATCGTGACGCCCTGCTCCTGTAGCCAGCGCACGTTCGAGTCGCCCCGCAGGAACCAGAGGAGCTCGTAGGCGATCGACGGAAAGTGCACCTTCTTGGTGGTGACGAGCGGGAATCCCTCGCTCAGGTCGAAGCGCATCTGGTAGCCGAACACGCTGACCGTTCCCGTCCCCGTTCGGTCGTGCTTCGGCACGCCCGCCGTGAAGACGTGGCGCATGAAGTCCTCGTACTGCGTGCGGACGGGGCCGGCTGGCGCGTGGTCGGACACGGCGACAACGACGATAGCCGCTGTCCCGGAGGCCACAGCTAGGCCGTTTCGGTGCGGAGCAGGAACGTCCCATCGCGGGGACCCGTCTCTACCAGACTGGTGGACCCCTGCCGCCGACGACGAAGTCCGGGTCGGGACCGCGGAAGCGGTCGAGACGTTCCTTGCAACGAAGATGCTGGTCACGCACGCGGCCTTCATCGCGAACGACCACGCCGCTCCGTGAGCGGCCTGAGTCGGTCGTCCGATCAGGTCCGCTTGGCACTCGGACAGGAGGGTGTCAGGATTCTCCGGCATGACGGAGTTGCCGAGCGGCGCGGTCACCTTCCTCTTCACCGACATCGAAGGGTCGACGCGCCTGGTCAAGCGGCTACGGGAGCGTTACGGCGAGGTGCTCCAAGAGCACCAGCGGCTGCTG
>CAZPYU010000272.1:0-6192 GCA_964590905.1 uncultured Thermoanaerobaculia bacterium | reverse complement strand
CGGCGGCGAAGCCGTAGACCTCCTTCTTCTCGGCAAGATCGAAGACGTGGACGCCGACGCCGCGGGCAACCCGCTTCGCAGCCTCCACGTCGCGCGCCAGCGCCGGAGCGAGCGGCGGGGCGGCGGGCTTGGGAGGAGTCGCCGCACTCCCCTCCCCCGCCGCGACCAAGAGCAACGGAAGTAGGCAGCGAGCGGCGAGCCGCCGGATCGGGCAGGTCAATTTCGAGCTCGTCGAGTTACGATCGGAGGGCATGGAGACAACTGTTGGATCCTATCAGCGGCGAGGCGGCAGAATTGTGGAATAGGACCATCTGGCGCCCGCACCGCGACGTAGCATTGGATCGAATGCTGCATCAACTGCCGTCTCGCCCTCCGAAACCGATGTCCCGCCCCCTGCTCCGCTTCGCTCTCGCCCTGCTCCTCGCCGGCGGTTGCGTGTCGCTGCGACCGTTTGCCGAGATCGTCGCGACGGTTCCGGCCGACGAGTGGGTCGAAGTCGACGGCCGGCGCGCGCACGTCGTCATCCGGGGCAGCGGATTCCCGCTCCTTCTCCTGCACGGCTTCGGCGCCTCGACCCTGCTCTGGGAAGAGGTCACTCCGGGCCTCGCGCGCCACCGGCAGACGGTGGCCATCGATCTCCACGGCTTCGGCTGGACCGAGCGTCCGCGCCAGACCGAGGCCTATACCCTCGCCGGGCAGGAGCGGCTCGTCCTCGCGGTCGCCGACCGGCTCGGCTTCGCCGAGTTCGATCTCGCCGGACACTCTTACGGCGGAGCGATCGCCCTCTTCCTCGCCGCCCGCCACCCCGGGCGGGTGCGCTCCCTGCTCCTCGTCGATAACGCGCTGCCGAGCTACGGCGTCCTGCGGCGGAGCTGGCTCTACGCGAGTCGCGGCGTGTCTCGCCTCTTCGTGCGTACTCTCGGGCTGCGCAAAGGGCGGATCGAGAGGGGACTGCGCGCTTCGTATGCCGACGAGTCCAAAGTGACCGACGCGCAGATCCGCGCCTACCTCGACCGATTGCGCGTCGAGGGAGTCGAGGACGCCTTCTACGGTCTCTCGGCTCCAATTGACTCACCGCCGGACGAGGTCGATCTCACCACGATCCGGCAGCCGACGCTCGTCGTCTGGGGCGCGGAGGATCGGTTGATCACCCCGGAGGAGGCGCGGCGCGACGCCAAGAAGCTCCCCGACAGCTGCTTCGTCGAGCTGCCGAGCTGCGGCCATATGCCGATGGCGGAGTGTCCCGCAGAGTTCCTCGCCGCGGTCGAGCCGTTCTTCGCGCTCTCGAGGCTTCCGTGTGAGCCTTCTAGCGCAGGCCGAGCATCGAACGGCCGGTGAAGAAGGTGCCGGCGATGCAGGCGATCATGAAGGTCGCCAGCGCCCCACCGACCATCGCCTTGAAACCGAGGCGAGCGATCTCCTGCCGACGATTCGGCGCCAAGGGCGCGATGCCGCCGATCTGAATGCCGATCGAGGCGAAGTTGGAGAAGCCGCAGAGCGCATAGGAGAGGACAACGAGGGAGCGCGGCGAAAGGCCGGGCACTTCGCCGCGCGCCGCCGCGCTGAGATAGTTCGAGAGATCGAGATAGGCAGTGAACTCGGTGAGAATCAGCTTCTCGCCGAGGAATTTGCCCACGGTCAGACACTCCGCCGGCGGCACGCCCATGATCAGCGCCACCGGCCAATGCAGCCAGCCGAGCAGCAGCTGCAGCGAAAGCCTGGTCTCGGCGCCGAGCGGGCCGAACCCGAGATAGACCACGTTGCCGACCAGCGCGAGGGCGGCGATGGTGCCCCAGCCCTTGCGGCCCAGCCGCTTTTCCCCGCCAGAGAGGAAGAAGAGCGGCAGCCAAGCGGCGACGCCCGCCGAGGCCAAGCCGCCGGCGAAGCTGGGTGTCGCGAGACGGGCCGCGGCGTAAGTAGCGATGACACCCCCCAAGAGCAGCCAGGCCGCGTTCTGCGACGGCGCGCCCCGCCGCTCGATCCAGAGCAGCGAGCCGAGCGCCGCCGCGGCGATCAAGTTGAAGCGCAGCAGGCCGTAGTCGTCCCGGAACAGATTGCCGATCCAGCCGACGCCGACGTTGGCGAGCGCGATCAGGGCGACGAACGAGATCAGCATGGCGCCGACGTTGACCGCCAGCTGCCATCCCATCGTGGTGCCGTTCGAGGCCGCGTCGAGCAGGTTGGCGTCCTCGATCGGCACATCGAAGCTCACCTCACCTCGGGTCACCGGCTCGCCGCGCTCGGGGACCAGGATCTTGGCGAAGATGAACGCCGCGGGCGCCGACAGGAGCGACGCCGAAATCAGGTGCGCGGCGATGTTCGGGAAGTAGCCGGAGAGCATCATGATGTAGGCGCCGAGCACGCCGCCGGCGGTATTGGCGAAACCGCCGACCATGATCGCCATCAGCTCGGAGCGCGTCATGCGGTCGATGTACGGCCGCACCACGAGCGGCGCCTCGGTCTGGCCGACGAAGACGTTGGCCGAGTTGGAGAGCGCCTCCGCGCCGGAGACCCGCATCGTCTTGGCCATCAGCTTGGCGAACAGCAAGACGACCTTCTGCATGATCCCGAGGTAGTAGAGAACCGAGAGCAGCGCGCTGAAGAAGATGATCGTCGTCAGCACCTGGAAAGCCAAGAAGAAGCCGGGCACGGTGCCGGTCCGGATCGCCTGTTGGATCAGCGGATCTGTCGAGCTCTCTCCGAGGCGGGTCAAGTACTCCTTCAAGCTGAGCGGGATCTGACCGGTGTCGTCGCTGACGCCGATCGAGTTGAAGACGAAGACCGCTCCCTGCTTCGAGACGCTGAGCAGCGCATTGAAGACATCGTTGAGCTTGAGGAAGAAGCGCGAGCCGGGCTCCCACCAGAGGACGAGGAAGCCGAAGACGAGCTGGAGCGCGATCCCCCAGCTGACCACGCGCCAGGGGAACCGTCGCCGATCCTCGGAGAGCAGCCAGGCGACGAAGACGAGCACGAACATGCCGAGGAACGCGATCAGGTTGCCCACAGGTTCCTCCCTGGAGAGTCGCGCGACTCTACAACGCTCGCGCCCCCCTATACTTCGTGCGATGCCGCCGCGCTTCGATGCCGAATCGCTGACGCTCGAGTTGGCGGTCGCCGATCTCCTCGATCACGAGCTGGCGCGCTCGATCGGCTTCGCGAATCGGGGCGGCTTCGAGCGGCTATGGCTCGGGCAGGCGATTCACGGGCGCTATCAAGAGGAGGCGTTGGCCGCCGACCCGACCTACCGGCGTGAGGTTGCGCTCCGGGTCGAGTTTCCGCACCGGGGTTGGAACGTCGTCCTCTCCGGCCGACTCGACGGGTTGCGTCGCGAGACGGACGGCACGCGCGTCGTCGAGGAGATCAAGTCGGTACGGCGGCAGGGCCAGCTCTCTTCCGCGGCGCGCGAGTCGTACGAGCGGCAGGCGCTCCTCTACGCCTGGATGGTAGCGAAGGACGGCGCCAGCCCGGTCAAGGCCGAGCTCGTGCTCATCGCCATCGGCTCGGATGCGGTGGAGCGGATCGAGCTGGACGCCGATTTCCAAGCGCTCGAGGCCGACGTTCGCCTGCGGCTGAACCGCCTGCTGCGCGAATTCGACCGCGAGCGGCGAGCTCGTAGCGACCGCAAGAACTCCGGCGAGGCGCTCCGCTTTCCGTACCCGGAGATGCGCCCGGGGCAAGGAGAGATCGCCGACGCCGTCGAGCAAGCGCTCGCCAGCCGGTCGCATCTGCTGGTCGAAGCGCCGACCGGGATCGGCAAGACCGCCGCGGCGCTCTGGCCCGCTGTGCGCTTCGCCCTGGTCGAAAACAAGCGACTCTTCGTGCTGACCGCCAAGAACCTGCAACAGGAGATGACGACGAGAGTGCTGCGGCTGCTCGCCTCGGGCTCGACGTTGCAGGCCCTGCGGTTACGCGCCAAGGCACGCATGTGCGCCAACGGCGAGGTGATCTGCCACGAGGAGTACTGCAACTTCGCGCGCGACTACTACGGCAAGCTCGCTAGCTCGGGAGTGGTTCCGCGGCTCCTCGCCGAGGAGGCGATCCTCGAGCCCGATCTCGTCTTCTCGGCCGCGGCCCAAGCCGAGGTCTGTCCGTTCGAGGTCAGTCTCGACCTCGCGGGGCGCTCGCAGGTCGTCGTCGGCGACTACAACTACGCCTTCGATCCGTACGTCGCGCTCGCCGAGTTCGGCCCCGAGGGCGACCTCGCTGACACCATCCTGGTGCTCGACGAGATCCACAATCTGGTCGAGCGCGGGCGCGGCTATCTCTCCCCCGAGCTCTCGGCCCAGTCGGCGCTCCGGGCGGCGCGGCAGGCGGCCGACGGCGGCGCCGAGATCCACCACCGGATCGCCGCGGTGGCGGGAGAGCTCGCCGCGCTGGTCGAGAGCGAGGTCGAGGGCGCGCTCCTCGAGCTCCCTCCCGGTAACGGTGCGGCCGAAACGCTCCTGCCGGAGGAGCGCCTTTGGCGGCTGCGCAGCGAGTTCGACGCCACCTTCGTCGACTATCTCGAGTATCAGCGCGAGACCAAGAGCTTCCGCGCCGACGATCCGTTCGTCGGGCTCTACTTCGAGCTTCTCCGCTTTCTGGCTGGGCTCCTCTTCGAAGGCTGTGCCCCCAGTCGTATTGGGGGCGGCGCTTTCAGCCGCCTCGCCGAGCGGCGCGACGAGGACCGGCTCCTGCGCATCCTCTGCAAGGATCCCAGCGCGCACCTCGCCCGCGTGATCGGGCGCACCCACGCGACGATCGGTCTGTCGGCGACGCTTTCGCCGAGCGAGTTCTACCGCGACCTGCTCGGATTCGAGCCGGCGCGAACGGCGACCCTGACGGTGGCGAATCCGTTCCCGCCCGAGCGACGCCGACTGGTCATCGACGCCACTGTCGCCACCGCCTGGCGCGAGCGCAGCAGCCACCTTCCGCGGCTCGCCGAGCGGCTCACCGGCTATGCCGACGTTGTGCCGGGCAACGTCCTCGTTCTCTTCCCCAGCTTTCGCTACTTGACCGACGTCGCGGCGCTCCTGGCGCCGACAAAGAAGCGGGTACTGATCCAGCAACGGAGCGACAGCGAACGGGAGCGCGAGGCGCTCCTCGCCGCGCTGCGTGGCGCTGTCCTGGGCGACGTGCTCCTCCTGGCGGTCGCCGGCGGAGTATTCGCCGAAGGGGTCGACTATCCGGGCGACGTGCTGCGCGCGGTGGCGATTGTCGGCCCCTGCCTACCGGTGCCGACGCTCGACACCCGACTCCTGCAGGCCTACTACGAGGAGCGCTTCGAGCGCGGCTTCGAATACGCCTTCGTCGTCCCGGGGATGACGCGCGTCGTGCAGGCCGCTGGCCGCCTCATCCGCTCGGCCGACGATTCTGGAGTCATCGCGCTCTTCGATCGCCGCTTCCTCGAGCGCCCCTACCGCGACCACCTGCCCGCTGACTGGTTCGACGGCAAGGACGATCCCGCCGAGCTCGCCGGCGACCCCGCGGCGGTCGCCCGCGACTTCTTCGCGGCGCTCGTGCCGCGCGGCGAGGGGTGATTCTCGTTGATCTTCGCCGGCTCGGCGCCGCTTCAAATCCAGCCGCGCTTGCGGAACCAGACCAGCAGGCCGACCGCCAGGGCGGCCATGCCGCCGAGCACCGCCGGGTAGCCCCAAGGCTTGCTGAGCTCCGGCATGTGCTCGAAGTTCATGCCGTAGATGCCGGCGATGAGCGAGAGCGGCAACACGATCGCGGAGAAGACGGTCAGGATGCGCATGACGTCGTTCGTCCGCTGCGCGATCACCGAAAGATAGGTGTCCTTCACGTTGGTCAACAGGTCGCGCTGCTGCTCGACCGCGTCGGTCAGCCGCAGCACGTTGTCTTGGGTGTCGCGAAAGTTGAGCGCCGCGGTCTCGTCGATCGGACCCAAACGCGAGCTGGCGAGATGATGAAACACCTGGCGGTGCGGCAGCATCGTTCGCCGCAACGTAGCGAGCTTGCGACGCAGCCCGAGGATCTTCTCGAGCTGCTCGCGTTTCGGCTCGGAGACGACCTGCTCTTCGAGATTCTCGATCTCGATGCCGATCGCTTCGACTGCGGGAACGTAGAGGTCCATCATCTCGTCGCAGATCGACCAGAGCACTTGCACCGCGCCGCCGGGAAAGGCGCGCTTGGTCTCGGCCAAGCGGTGGTGCACCAGATTGACGCTCCGTAGGGGCGCGCGGTGGAGCG
>CAZPYU010000271.1:0-36942 GCA_964590905.1 uncultured Thermoanaerobaculia bacterium | reverse complement strand
CGAGCTCGGCGGCGGCGAGCCGGCGCGCGAACCGGCGCGTCTCGGCGCCGACGCCGCCGTCGCCCACTGTCACCCCGTCGAGGGCAATCAACCCCCGCACTCCAGTCGTCGTGCCGCAGAGGAAGGCCTCCCGCCATCCGGCGCACGCCGAGAGTCGGGGAGCGCGCTCCTCGACCCGTTGCTCCTCCTCGAGGAGAACCGCCCGCGTGATCCCCGACAGAATCTCAGGGCCATCGGGGTGGGTGTGCCAGCCGGCGGCGTCGCGGACGAAAAGATTCGTGTGGCTCCCCTCGCGACAGCTGCCGTCGTCGCCGACATAGACGACCTCGTCCGCCTTTGCATCGGCTGCGGCGAGCCTGCCCAAGATCGTGGCGGCGAGCGCCGTCGTCTTGACGTCGCAGCGCTGCCAGCGATCGTCGGCACGCGAGATCGCCGTGAGCCCGGGTAGGGCCCACGGCTGCGGCGAGAAGTCGATCGGCAGCGGCAGCGCGAAGATAGTCGGTTCGAGATCGGGCGGCGGCAGGTGGGTGCGCGACGGCGCAGTTCCGCGACTGACCTGCAGGTAGATCGCGCCGCTCGTGAGCCGCGAGGCGGCGAGCAGCTCGGCGAGCGCGACGTCGATTCCCGGCGGAGCGGGGATGCGCATCGCCGCGAGGCTGCGGGAGAGGCGCGCCAGATGGCGGTCGAGAAGGAGCATCCGGCCCGAAGCGACTTTCATCACCTCGTAGACCGCGTCACCGAAGAGGAAGCCGCGGTCGAGCGGCGAGATGCGCGCCTCGGCGAGCGGCAGAATGCGCCCGTCGAGAGAGCAGAGCTCGTCGCCGCCCGCGATCCCGGAGGCGGCGCCGTTCCGACGACTCACGGCGCCGGCCTACGCGGCCTGCTCGAGCGGCAGCCGGTCGAAGAACTGCTCGACCGCGGCGAGGAAGGTCGGCACGTCGGCGAGGGTCTGAATCTGTTGACGTAGCTCACGCCCGTGCGGCACGCCGTGGGTGTACCAGCCGGTGAACTTGCGCAGCTTGTGGAGGGCGAAGGCCGAGGGCTCGCGCCGGGCGACGAGCTGGAAGTGCTCGAGGATCAGCTCGCGGCGCGCCAGGAGCGACGCCTCCTCGGGCTGGCGGCCGGCCAAGAGGTCGGCGGTCTGGCGGAAGATCCACGGATTCTTGGTGGCGGCGCGACCGATGAGCACACCGTCGCAGCCGGTCTCGGCCAGCATCGCGCGCGCGTCGGCGGGGGTCTGGATGTCGCCGTTGCCGAAGACCGGAATCGCGAGCGCCGCCTTGAGCCGCGCGATCTCGCCCCACTGCTCCCGCGCCGCGCCGGAGAACATCTGCTTCGCCGTGCGGGCGTGGAGAGCCACCGCGTCGGCCCCTTCGCCGGCGCAGATTCTGCCCAATTCGAGAAAGTTCTTGCGGCTCTCGTCGAGCCCGAGCCGGAACTTGACGGTGAGCGGGATCGAGAGCGCGCGCCGACAGGCGGCGACGATCTCCTTCGCTAGCTCGAGGTCGGCCATCAGCGCACAGCCGGCGCACCCTTGCAGCACCTTGTTGGCCGGGCAGCCCATGTTGATATCGCAGACGTCGGCGCCCAGCGCCTCGACCTGCCGCGCCGCCTCGGCCATGGTCGCAGCGTCGGAGCCGTAGATCTGGATCGCGAGCGGCCGCTCCTCGTCGACGAAGTGCATCAGGTCGAGCGTCTTCGCGACGCCGCGAACCAGAGCTCGCGAGGCGATGAACTCCATGGTCACCAGCCCGACGCCGCCGATCCGCCGCACGATCAGGCGAAAGTCGCGGTCGGTCACCCCCGCCATCGGGGCGAGGACGAGCGGCGAATCGAAGGCGAGCGAGCCGATCCCGGGCATGACGGCGGAATTCTACGGCGTCGAGGAGCTGTTCGCTGGCGGCAGCCGCCCGAGTTGCCGCAGCGAGCGAACGTGATCGCTGTCGGGCAGCTCACCCCACCTGCCGATGCGATCGGCGACCTCTGGCGGCAAGAGCCCGAGCGCCTGGGCGTGGACGGGGTCGAACAGGACGGGCCGTAGTACGCGCTCGGCGTCCGAGAGGGCCTGCCATTCGGCGAACGCTCGGCGGACGAGCGGCGACGGATCGGTGGGACAACCGTTCTCCCCCACCATCGCCGGCAGGAGCGCTGCGGTCAGTGCCACCGTGGCGCCCGCGGCGGCGAAGACGAGGAGCCGACCGTGGCGACCGACAGAGGCGAGCGAGGTGCCGAACAGAACAGAGCAGAGCAGGGTGGCGAGAGCCAGCGGGGTCATGTAGAAGCGCGCCGCCACGAAGTAGTAGGTCGAGAAGACGACGACGTGCCCAACCACCCAGAGTGCGAGAGCGACGGCGACGCCGCGCACGAGGGTTGCTCTCTCGGGGTTCAACTCGCGCGCGCGACGCGGGAGGAGAAGGAGGGCGACCCACGCGGCTGTGGGCCAGAAAAGTCCAGCGTAGCCGCTGGGGTGGACACCCGGCAGGCCGAGCAGAATCATGGCGGCGGCGTGCAGGTTGGACGGACCGGTGACCGCCACGTTGACGGCCGGCCGCAGCGCGTTCTCCCACGAAAAGATCGCAGCGAGCGACGAGTACTGCTCTGGATGCCAGAGCGAGTAAGCCGACCACTGCCACGGAGGTTCGCCCGACCGGGCCAGCATCCAGCAGCTGAGGAGCGGTGCGATCGTCAGAGCGGCGCCGGCCGCGAGCCACGAGCCGAGCACGCGCCGCACGCCCCAGCGACGCAACGCGACGGCGCCCAGAACCGCTAGCGGGAGCGCGAGGAGCGCTCCCGCCACCGGGCGCACGGCGAGCGTCCAACCGGCGGCGAAACCGCCCACCAAGAGCCACAGCCCCGACCGTCGATCGGGAGCGCAGGTGACACCGCGCACGACGGCCGCGAACGCAATCAGACCGAACAGCGTGGCGAGCTCGTCGCTCATCAGTTGCAGGCCGGTGGCGATGCCGAGCGGCGAGAGCGCCCAGAGCGCTCCGGCCAGTGCCGCGGCTAGAGCTGGTCCCGCCGAGCTCGCCGTGGAGTCGGCGAGGAGCGCTCGGGTCGTCCCCCAGGCGACGCCAGAGAGCAGCGCGGCCAAGAGCGCTCCCGCGACCGCCGTGACCTGCCAGAGCCGCTCGCCCGGAACGCCCAGCCGAACGGCCGGAGCGAGCAGCAGCGACATGCCGGGCGCATATTGAGGGCGCTCGCGCAGCGGCCCGACCTGGAGATAGTAACGGCCCGACTGCGCGATCGACTGCGCCCCTGCCGCGTATTCGAGAGCGTCGGGTCGCGGCTGGAACCAGACCCCCGGCGGAACCTCCACCAGCCACAAGCGCACACCTAGCGCCGCGAGGAATACAGCCACGACGAGCGCCCACAGTACGGATCTCGCTCTCATCGCCGACCCGCCGCGCCGCCCCGTCTCGATGGGCTCACCGGACAACCGAATCTACTGCTCTTCGCGAGCCGGAGTCGACGCCGAGCCCCGGGGCAGCCGGCCGAGCCTGCGCAGGACGTGGACGTGGTAGTCGTCGGGCAGCTCTCCCCAGCGACCGATGCGATCGGCGACCTCGGGCGGCAGCAGTCCGAGCGCCTGCGCCTCGACCGGATCGAACGGAACCGACCGTCGCGCGCGCTCCTGGTCGGAAAGCGCGACCCAGTGCACGAAGCGCTGGCGGAGCAGCGGGGCATCCTCGGGCAGGTTTCGCCCGAAGCGAAGGAAGACGAGCGGTACTCCCGAAAGCGGCAGAAGCGTCAGTGCGCAGGCGACGATGAGCCCTCGTGCCGCCCGTGATGAGGCCTTCGCCCAGCCGACACCGACCAGAGCTCCGCAAAGCGCGCACGCCAGCGCGAGCGGAGCGAGGTAGAAGCGCGGTGTCTGAAAGAAGTAGGTCGCAAAAAGAACGACGTGACCGCCGGCCCACGCGATGATTCCCAGGACCGCGGCGCTCGCTCGTCGACCGGCTTCCTCGCCCGCGCGTCGCGCTCGAAGCGCGAGCGCGAGCCCGCCGGCCCAGGCCACGAGTGGCCACCAGAGGCCGGCGTAACCTCGGGCTGGCGCTCCCGGGAGACCCAGGAGAACGTGCACCGCGAGGTCGAGATTCGTATGCGCGTACGGGCTCGCGGGATCGAGGTTGGCGCCGGGTCGAAGTGCATTCGTCCAGCGGAAGGGCGCTGCCCCCTCGCCGTAAGCCTCGGGAAGCCAGAGGCTGTAGGCGGTCCAGGAGAAGGGCTCGCCGGGAGATCGGACGAGGAGAAGCGACACCACCGCCACCGGTAGCAGGAGACCTGCGCAGGCTGCGCCCGCGAGTTGCAGAACAGCGCCCCGTCCGAGTTGTCGGAAAGCGAGTAGTGCCGCGATCAGCAGTGGCGAAACGAGCAAGAGTGCCGCCGTCGGGCGCACCGCCGCGGTGACGCCGAACAGCAAGCCAGAGCAGCCGGCCCAGCTCAGCACTCCTCGACGCGTTCGACCGGGCGCGGTCGCTTCGACTGCCGTCAGGAGCGCCGCCAGAGAGAAAAAGGCGGCGGCCTCGTCGCTCATGACCGTAAGGCCAGTGATGACCCCGGTGGGCGAAATGGCCCAGAGGCCTCCGGCGACCCCGGCAGCGAACAGCGGCCCGCCGCGTCCCACCGCGGGAGACTGCTCGCCAAGCGCGCCGACGATACGCGCCGCGAGCAGCGCAACGATCGCGGCGAGGGCACCACCAAAGAGAGCCGAGACGCGCCACAGCGCCTCTCCCGGCACTCCGAGCCGCACCGCGGGGGCGAGGAGAAGCGACATCCCCGGCGAGTAGCGCGGACGTTCACGAACCGGTCCTACCTGCAGGTAGTAGCTGCCGGCTTGCGCGATCGCCTGCGCCCCTGCAGCGTATTCGAGAGCATCGGGGCGAGGCTGAAATCGCTCCCCGAGGTTGCGGTTCGGAAAACCCCAACGGATCGCGACCGCCGCGAGCGCGCAGAGAGCCGCGACGAGCGCCAGCCGACGGCGCGCCGCTTGTCGGCGGGACGAATCGTCGACCGGTAAATGTGGAGCGAAGCTCATCCCGACTGCGGCCGCACGGCGCGCGCCACGAGGAGCGAGAGGCCGGCGCCGAGCGCCGCCCAGAGCGCGCCGCCCACGATCAGACTCGCGACGAGGAAGCCGCGGCCGGCGATCCCGGCGTAAGTGAGCGAGACCGGAAAGTCCATCCAGAAGAGGAGACCGCCGCGCGCCATGCTCCCCCACTGGAGCCAGATCCAGCTCGCAGCCAAGGCGTGGAGCAGAAACGCCCAGAGCGCGACGGCGCGCAGCGGAGTGCGTCCGGAAGTGAGCGGCAAGAGGAGAGAGTCTAGCGCTCGGGTAGGATCGACAGCATGGTGAAGCGCGGCAAGCTACGCGCTGGCGCGCCCGCTGGCGACGAGTTCGACGTGCTGGCGAGCGGTCTCGTCTCCGGTCTGCCGCGCGACCTGCTCAGGGGTGAGAACCTGGATCTTCTCTCGCCGCTGCGCTTTCTGGCGCCGGGCAAGCTCCCCACCGGGCGGCCACCGAGGAGCGATCGCTCGGCGCTCGCCCGGTCGCTGGCGATGGCGAATCTCTCTTACGGTCACCCGCGCTCCGCCGCCCTCGCCGACAAGCTCGCCGACCCCGAGACGCGCGTCGTCGTCTCCGGCCAACAGACGGGGCTCTTCGGGGGTCCGCTTCTCGCTCTCGTCAAGGCCGCGGCGGCGGTGCGCTGGGCGGAAGCGCTCGAGGCGAAGGGCAAGCCGGCGGTGGCTCTTTTCTGGATGGCGACCGAGGATCACGACTGGAACGAGGTGGCGCGCGCCAGCTTTCCGACCCACGACGGGCTACGGGCCTTTCCGCTGGGCGACGATCCGCAGCCGCTGGCGCCGATCGGGCTGCGTACCGTCGGCGTCGGCGTGCTCTCGATCCTGCGCGAGTTGGCGGAGCTCTTTCCGGGCGCCGACTACCGCGCCTGGCTCGGACGGCTGATGGCGATCTGGCGTCCGGAGGCCCGCTTCGGCGAGGCGTTCGCGCGCCAGATCGTCGCCACCTTCGGCGAGCGTGCGCCGCTGCTCGTCGATTCGTTGGCACCGGCGCTCAAGCGCGCCGAAGCTCCCTATCTGCGCCAGCTCGTCGAACGGCGTGAAACGGTCTCACGTCTGTCGAGCGCGGCCGAGGCGCGCATCGTCGCTCGCGGCCACGCGTTGCGCGTCGCGCCCCAGCCGGGAGCGAGCCCACTCTTTCTCTTGCGAGCGCACGAACGGCGGCGGATCGAATGGAGCGAATCCGATCAGTTCAGGTTGCGGGGGCTCGACGGCGAGGAACCGATCGCCGATCTCCTCGAGACGCTGGCCGACAATCCGTCGATCGTTTCTCCCGGCGTCCTGGCGCGGCCGGCGATCCAGGACGCAGTGCTCGGCACCACGTTGCAGGTCGTAGGCCCGGGAGAGCTGGCATACATGGCTCAGGCGGCGCCGATCTACGAGGTTCTCGAGATCGCCGCTCCTTGGACGACGCTGCGCCCGCAAGCCGTCGTCCTCGACGCCAAGCAGCGGCGGTGGGCGGCGGAGTTGGACCTGCGCCCGGCCGAGCTGCTCGCCGACCGCACGGCCGCCGAACAGAAGCTCGGCAACCGCTCCAGCGGCGGCTTCGTGGGGGAGGGTCGGCGGCAGATCGAAGCTCTCGTCGACGCCCTGCGCGACGCGGCGCTTGCGATCGACCCCAATCTCGAGAAACCGCACTCCAAGACCCGTGAGAGCGTGCTCCACGCCCTCGACACCTTCGCCGCCAAGGTCGCGGCCGCGGCGGCGCGCAAGGACGAGGTCGTGCGTCAGCGCTTCAGTGGGCTCGCCGAAGCGCTTTGCCCCGACGGTGGGGCGCAGGAGCGCGTCGTCTCCGCGGCGCACTTTCCCGGGCGCTTCGGTCCGAGTTTCGGCGGCATGCTCCTCGACCAGCTCGACCTCGATCCTCGCCGGCTCACGGTGATCGAACCCGAGCCGGTTCTGGAGCCTGCTCCTCCGCCCCCACCGGAGGTTGTTGCCGAGGGCGCCCCCGAATCCGCGCCGCCCGAATCCTCGGAGCCGGCGTTCTGAGCGACACGGTCGACGTGCTCGCGATCGGTGCTCACCCCGACGACGTCGAGCTCGGTTGTGGGGGCACCGTGGCGAAGCTGGCGCGCGCTGGGCGCCGTGTCGCGATTCTCCACCTCACCTCGGGCGAGGCCGGGTCGCGCGGCACGGCCGAGCAGCGGCGGAGCGAGGCGGAGCGGGCCGGGGCGGCTGTCGGCGCCGTGCGAGTCGAGTTCTTGGCGCTGGGCGACGGCGGCTTGCGCAGCGGCCCAGAGGAGGAAGAGCAGCTCCTGGCTGTCGTGCGTCGGCTGCGTCCCGAGCTCGTGTTCGGCCCCGCGCCGTCGGACCGCCATCCCGATCATGCTCGCGCACACCGACTGGTCGCCGACGCCTGCTTCTACGCCGGGCTCGGACGCCGAGGGCAGGGCGAGCCACACCGTCCGGCGGCCCTCTTCTCCTACATGCAACACGATCCGTTCGCTGCCAGCTTCGTGGTCGACGTGAGCCCGACCTGGGGGGCCAAGATGGCGGCGCTCGACGCCTACGCGAGTCAGCTCTACGGATCCGAGGCGACCGACCGGAATCGATCCGAACCCGCAACGAAGGTCGCCTCGCGCGAGTTCCGCCTGGCGATCGAGGGGCGCGCGCGCCACTTCGGTCAGTTGGTGGGCGCCGAGTTCGGAGAGCCGTTCTGGTGCCGCTTGCCGCTCGCGGTCGCCGATCCGTGGCAACTTCTTCCCCAAGGCCTACGTTAGAAGAGCATGCGAATCGCGATCAGCTGCTATCCGACCTTCGGCGGCTCTGGCATCGTAGCGACCGAGTTGGCGATGGCGCTCGCCGCCGGTGGCGACGAGGTGCACGTCGTCAGCTATGCGCTGCCGTCGCGGCTCTCGCTGGCGCGGCCCAACCTCTACTTTCACCAGGTCGTCGTGCCCGACTATCCCCTCTTCGAGTTCCCGCCTTACTCGTTGGCGCTGGCCTCGAAGATCGCCGAGCTGGCGCGCTTCCAGAACCTCGATCTCGTCCACGTCCACTACGCGGTGCCGAACGCCGTTTCGGCGATCCTCGCCCGACAGATCTCGGCGCCGCGACCGTTGCGGGTCGTGACGACGCTACACGGCACCGACGTGACGCTGATCGGCAACGACCCGAGTTACCTCGAGACGACGCGTTGGGCGGTGCGCGAATCGGACGCGGTCACCGCGGTTTCAACCTGGCTACGCGACGCCACGATCGAGCAGCTGGCGCTCGACGGTCAACCGATCGAGGTGATCCCGAACTTCGTCGATCCGGCGCGCTTCGAGCGCGTGAAGGGCAGCGCCGGAGCGCGGCGGTGGGCGAAGCCGGGGGAGCGGCTCTTGATCCACGTTTCGAACTTTCGGCCGGTGAAGCGGGTCATGGACGTGGTCGAGATCTTCCTGCGTGTGCGCAGGACGATGAAGGCTCGCCTGCTCCTGGTCGGCGACGGTCCCGAGCGGGCCAAGGTCGAGCAGCGGTGCCGGGTCGAGCGCTGCTGCGACGTCGTCACCTTTCTCGGCCAGCTGCCTGCCGTCGAAGAGGTGCTCGTCGGGGCCGATCTCTTCTTGCTGCCGTCGGAGAACGAGTCGTTCGGGCTGGCCGGTCTCGAGGCGCTGGCTTGCGAGGTACCGGTTGTCGGAGCGCGGGTCGGCGGCATCCCAGAGGTCGTCGAAGACGGAGTGACGGGTCTCCTGTTCCCGGTAGGCGACGTCGAAGCGATGGCAGCCGGCGCTGTCGAGCTGCTTTCCGATCCGGAACGCCACCGCGGCTTCGCCCTGCGCGCCCGGCAGCGCGCCATCGAGCGCTTTGCAGAAGAGAAGATCGTGGCGCGCTACCGGGCGCTCTACGAGCGGGTGTTGGCCGGGGGAGCGGAGCCGCCGCTCGTCTCGCGAGCGGGCTCGTGACTTCGGTGCGACCTCGAGTTGTTGAGCCTGCGGCGCCGGGTGTACACTCTGGCGCGCTTCACAAACTAGCCTCGCCGCAATCGGGGCTTCGCCCGAGGAGAGCTTCGCGATGAGCGAACCGACTGTTCCCCCGCCCCCCCCGCCCGCCGCAGGCTCGGGCGACAAGACGCTGATGCTCGTCCTGTCGTATCTCGGGCTGCTAGCTCTGGTTCCGCTCTTGACCGAGAAGGACGACGCCAACGTGCAGTGGCACGCCAAGCACGGACTGGTGCAGTTCTTCTTCTTCGTCATCATCTGGGTGGTCTTGGGGATCATCACCTCCACCGGCGTCGGCTGCGTCTTCGTCTTTCTCTATCCGATCGTCGGGCTCGCTTGGCTGGTGGTGACTGTGATCTCGATCATCAAGGCGACCAAGGGCGAGAAGTTCCTCATTCCCGGCGTTTCCAACTTCGCCGACAAGTTCTGAGGCGACGGCGGAGCGAGCGCCAGGCGACGCGCCGCGCAGGAGCTCACGCCGGCGTCTCGCGGTCGCGGGCGCGGCGATTCTCGTGGGGCTCGGCTGCGATCTGGCGCGAGCGCCCGAGCGACAGTGGAGCGCGCGTGCGGAGCTTCAGCTGATCGCGGCCTACCGCTCGTACCTCTCGCCCTGGCTCGGCCGCGCCGGCGTCGTCTGCCGCTTCGAGCCGAGCTGCAGCCGTTACGCGGAGGGGGCGATCCGCCGCCGCGGCGGGCTGGTCGGCCCGCTCTACGCCGCTTGGCGGGTCGTGCGCTGCGGACCGTGGACACCGCACGGCGCGCTCGACCGGCCCTGAGCCCCGACAGAGTAGGATCGCGAGCGAATCCCGATGAGCGGTGACGCCTCGGTCTCCACCTTCTCGCGCCGCGAGCGTTGGGCAGCGGTAGGGGCGATCCTCATTTTCGCCGTGCTGGTTCTCAACCTGAGCGCCGGGCTGTCGGCTTCCGGCCGGAGGCTGGGCTTCAGCCGCGCGCCGGCGGCCTCGGGATTCGAGCTCGTCGCGATCGTGCCGGGTCTCGGCGCGCAGAGGGCTGGGCTCGAGCTCGGCGACGTGCTCCTCTCTGTCGAGGGCCAGCCGGTGCGCGAAGACGCCGACTTCGACCGCATCGCGCAGAACTTCCGGCGTGGCGTGTCGGTGACGATCGAGGTGACGCGCGGGGACGAGCGGCGCCAGTTCGAAGTCGTGCCCGGCGCCGACTACGAATGGCGAGCCTTCCTACTCAACAGCTTCGCCTGTTTCGCCTATCTCGCGCTCGGGCTGGTTGCCGCCGGCCGGCGCGCCGACGACTTCCGGTCGACGCTGCTCGCGGGCTTCTGCTTCGCTGTCGCCTTCGAGCTCGCGCTGCCGACGGGCGTGGTGTCGCTTCCCGCGGGCGCTGCGCTGGCGACCTGGGTCGCGTTCTCGCTCATCACCGGCCTCCAGTTCGGTCTCGACCTCCATCTCGCCACCCTGCTGCCGGCACCGCCGAGGTGGCTGCCGCGACATCCAGAGGTCGTGCGCTCTTTCTACGTTCTCGGCCTCGGAATCGGCCTCTTTTCGGCTTTGGCGCAGATCGGCGAGACCCTGGGGTCGCCGCGCTTCGCGGAGCTCAACCTGCTCGCCAATCAGATCCAAAACAGCTGGTTCCTGCCAATCTGGGCGCTGCTGATCGCGGGGATCTACGGCGTCCGCGCCCTCCACCACCCCGACCCGCGTGGCCGCCACCAGGTCGGCTTGGTGCTCCTGGGCGTCCTGCCTTGGGTGGCGGTCGTGATGGTGGACTGCATTCGGCCGTGGCTCGATCCGAGCGCCGAGCCACTCTCTCCGATGGTCTGGAACTTCGCGCTCCTGGCCTACCCGGTCGCTGTGTTCGTCGCGATCTATCTCTACCAGCTTTTCGATCTCGAGCTCGTTGTTCGCAAGAGCTTCCTCTACGGCAGCTTGACGACCCTTCTAGTTCTCGGCTTCTACGGTCTGGTCGGCTCGATCGGAGCGCTGTTCGCGAGCCAGTTCGGCGATCAAGGCGTGCCGCTCTGGGTCTTGTCGACGGCAGGTCTCTCGATGGGCCTGCTCTTCAATCCGTTGCGGGCGCGCATGCAGTCAGTGATCGACCGCCGCTTCTTCCCCGAACGACAGGCGCTGCGCTCACGACTGGTGGCGCTCGCCGCCGAGCTGCCGGCGCAAGGCAAGCTGCCGCGGATGGGCGAGCATCTGGCACGCGAGTTGACGCGCATCTTCGCCGTCGATTCGGTGACCATCTGGATCGCCGCGCCGCCCCAAGGGCAGCTGCTCCAGCTCGCCTCCACCCGCCGCACCGACGGCGACCTCGAGCGCACCGCGCTGATCGGCGGCGACGACCCGGCGGTGCAGATGCTGGCGCGCGCCAAGCGACCGATTGCGACGCCGCTCCTGGCGCAGGTCAGCGCGGCGATGGGACAGCGACTCGCCGACGTTCAGGCCGAGCTGGTGGTGCCGCTCACCGCGCAGGAGCGGCTCGTCGGCCTGCTCGCCTTCGGCAACAAGCGCGAGGGGCAGCGGTACGTCGCCGAAGAGCTCGAGCTCCTGACTCTGGTCGGCCATCACGTGGCGACGGTCTTCGAGAACGCGCGCCTCTTCGACTCCGCGACCTTCGAAGGGCTGACCGGCCTCTATCGCCGCGAGGCGCTGCTCGAAATCCTGGATCGCGAGTGGAGCCGTTCGCAGCGCTACGAACGGCCGCTGGCCGTCGCGCTCGCCGATCTCGACCACTTTAAGGAGGTCAACGACCGCTTCGGCCACCTCACCGGCGATCTGGTTTTGCAACGCGTCGCGGCGGAGCTGCGCGCCATGCTACGGGAGTCTGATTTCATCGGCCGTTTCGGCGGCGAGGAGTTCCTGTTCGTGCTGCCGGAGACAACCCTCGAAGGGGCGGTTCAGTTCGCGGAGAAGGTGCGCCAGAGAATCGAGCGGCTCGAGATTCCGAGCGAGGAGCCGGCTCCTATCCGCGTCACGCTCTCGATCGGCGTCGCCAGTCGTGTCGAGGTGCGCGGCGACGCGCGAGTGCGCGCGCGAGCGCTGATTGCCGCGGCCGACGAGGCGCTCTACGTCGCCAAGAATCGGGGTCGTAACCGGGTGGAGGCGGCGGCCGAGCGCTGAGAGCCGCGCCTGAATCCTAGAGGTCGAACGGTCCCGGCATCACCAGGCGATGATCAGGCCGACCGTGGTTTCCAGCTGAGAGAGGTAGTCCTTGAAGTTGAGGCAGTCGTTCTGGTTGCAAGCGCCTTCGTAGTTGTCGATCTGGGTCCAGAAGCCGCGCCCCTCGAAGCGCAGTCCGACATGATCGGTAAAGAACACCTTGACGCCGCCACCCAACGAAACCGAGAACAGGGTGTCGGAGCCGGCTCCCCGTCCATCGGCGTTGAGATTGGACAGGCCGGCCGAAGCGACGAAGTAGGGCGAGACAGCCGGCCGGCCGAACTGAACCAGCAGTCCGATATGGGCGTAGAGGATGTCGATCTCGGAAATCTCGAGATCGGGCCCGAAGATTCCACCGTCGAAGAAGAGCTCGGTGTTCTGTTGATTGAGCAACAGCTCGAGCTGGAGATTGCTCGAGAGTGGAATTTCGAAGGACACGCCGTAGGCGACTCCGTCCTCGAGATCGAGCTTGCTCGAGCTCGGCCCAGCATCGTCGGCATCGAGCGCGCCCCCAAAGTGGTACGAGACGTGCGGCGTTAGCTCGAAGCGATAGTCGCCATCCGCCCAGAGAGCGGTGGGCGCAACGAGAAGGCAGCAGGCGAAAGCGAGTCTCTTCATCAGTCGGTCTCCTAAGCGCTCGGGAGCACCGGGTCTCCGGAGCTTGTGCCGAGCATCAGCACTTGCCCTAGCATAACTCGCCCCTCGGTTTTCGGGGAGAGGCTGCGGCCACCAAGGGGGACGGCGCCGAGCGCCAGCGTGCCGAGCGGGCCTGCTAGGATCAGGTACTCGATAGGAGATTTGAACCATGAGTCCGATGGCTGTTTTGCTCGCCGCCGCGATGTTCTCAGCCGAAGGTGCCTCGCCGGCGGCCGAGCCGGCCGGCGACGCGCCGCGAGTGGCGCTCGAAACCTCGTTCGGCAAGATCGTGCTCGAGCTGGATCGCAAGCTCGCCCCGAAGTCGGTCGACAACTTCCTCGGCTACGTCCGCGCCGGCCACTACGACGGCACCATCTTCCACCGCGTCATCCCCGGCTTCATGGTTCAGGGGGGGGGATTCGACACCGAGATGCGCCAGAAACGGGTCGGCGCTCCGGTTGAGAACGAGGCCGCCAACGGCTTGAAGAACGGCCGCGGCACGGTCGCCATGGCCCGCACCGGCGACCCGCACAGCGCGACCGCGCAGTTCTTCATCAACACGGTCGACAACCGCGCGCTCGACTTTCGCTCGACCACGCCGCAGGGCTGGGGCTACGCGGTCTTCGGCCGCATCGTCGAGGGGATGGACGTCGTGGACCGGATCGAGAAGGTGGCGACGACCAGCCGTGCCGGGCACCAGAACGTTCCCAGCGAGCCGGTCACCCTGACGAAAGCGGTGGTTCTCCCCTAGCAGCTGGAGAACGAAACTCGTCGACGGGTCGAGGGCCCTCGCCGCTCGTGGACTGGGCCGAGCGCCTCGGGCTCGCTTCAGATCTTGACGACGTTCTTAGCCTGGAGCCCCTTCTGCCCCTGGGCGACTTCGAAGCTGACCTTCTCCCCCTCCTTGAGGCTGCGATAGCCCTCGGCGAGGATCGCGGACTGGTGCACGAAGACGTCGTCTCCGCCGCCGTCCCGCGTGATGAATCCGTACCCCTTGGCGTCGTTGAACCACTTGACCGTACCTTTTTCTGACATGCCGTAACGCTCCTTGAATCTAGTTGCACCGTTGGATCTCTTCGTACGACCAGAGCGGTGCCCTCCGGTCAGAGCTGCGAGCCGGCCGCGGCCGGCGAAAACGTCAAGTTCTCAGTTCCCTTCGCCGTTTCACTCCGACCGTCGCGAGAGATGGTGCCGAAGGCCGGACTCGAACCGGCACGGGTTACCCCACACGCCCCTCAAACGTGCGCGTCTACCAATTCCGCCACTTCGGCGCGGTCTGGATCTTGGAGCGGCAGCGACGACCATAGTTATGGGTTCGCCGGTTCGGGAACCGGCGCGCCAGAAGTCGCGGCGTCGGCAGCGGGGGCCGTCGCGGCTGGAGCCGGAAGGGCAGCGGCCGGGCCACCCGGGGCCGCAGCCTCTGCTGGCGCCGACACCGGCTTCGCGGCTGCCCCCTGCATGAGCGATCGGCTTTCGACCTGCCCCTTGATGTAGGCGATGCCGAGCGTCGTCACAACAAAGCCGACGAAGGCGGCCACCGTCAGGCGATGGAGGAGGGTGGTGGCACTGCGGGCTCCGAAAGCCGTCATCGTCGCGCCGCCGCCGAAGACTGCGAGGTCGGCTCCCTTGCCCTGCTGCAACAGGACCACGAGAATCAGGAAGAAGCAGAGAAGCACGTGCACGCCGTACAGCAGATAGATCACGGAAGACCTCGGCAGGGCCGCTACGAGGCGGCGAAGGCGGAAATGATAGCCCGAAAACGGGCCGGGTCAAGGCTGGCACCTCCCACCAGGACGCCGTCGACGTCGGCGACCTGCGCCAGCGGAGGCGCGTTCTCGGGGGTGACCGAACCGCCGTAGAGGATCCGCAGCGCCGTCGCGAAGCCTTCTCCGCCCCTCCGCGCGAAGCGCGAGCGCAGGAAGCTGTGGGCGTCGCTCGCGGTCTCGGGGGTCGCGTGCTCGCCGGTGCCGATCGCCCAGACCGGCTCGTAGGCCACCACCAGCCGGGGGTCGATCGGCAGCGATTCGACCTGGCGCGCGAGCACGTCGAAGATACGGCCGGCGTGCCGCTCGGCCTTGGTCTCGCCGACGCAGACGATCGGCCACAGCCCGGCGGCAAGCGCCACACTGGCTTTGCGAGCGACGAGCTCGTCGGTTTCCCCGTGGTAGCGCCGACGCTCACTGTGGCCACAGAGCACCCAGCCGCAGCCAGCGTCGACTAGCTGGGTGGCGGAAACATCGCCGGTGAAAGCACCGCTCGGATCGGGATGTAGATCCTGAGCGCCAAGCCCGATCCCCGAGCCGGCCAGCGCCTCGGCCACGGGAAGGAGGAGCGGGAACGAGGGAAAGAGGGCGATCTCGCACTCTGCCGGGAGCGGCGGCAGCACTAGCGCTCGACAGAGCTCGGCCGCCTCGGCGCGCGTCAAGTGCATCTTCCAGTTGCCGGCGACGACAGGCTCCCGGGCGCGGTCGCGCACCGCCGTTCAGCCCACTTCCAAGACGGCGACGCCCGGCAGCGTCTGGCCGGCGAGGAGCTCGAGCGCTGCGCCGCCTCCCGTCGAAACGTGGCCGAGTCGGCCCGCCACGCCGGCTTGGCGAGCCGCCGCAACCGTTTCGCCGCCGCCGATCACAGTGAACCCGGAACAGCGCGCCAACGCCTCGGCGAGGGCGCGCGTTCCGGCGTCGAAGGGGGGCCGTTCGAAGACCCCGAGCGGACCGTTCCAGAACAGCGTACCTGCCTCGGCGACCGCGGCGGCGAAGGCGGCGCGCGTTGCGGGGCCGATGTCCAGGGCGAGAAAGCCGTCGGGAACCTCGTCCACCGCGACCGTGCGAACTTCGGTGGGATTCTCGAACGAGCTCGCGACCACCAGATCGGTCGGCAAGACGAGCTCGATGCCGTTGTCGCGCGCGCGGCGGGCGATCCCGGTCGCCAGGTCGAGTTTCTCCCGTTCGACGAGCGAGGCCTTGAGATCGTGACCGCTCGCGGCGAGAAATGTGTTCGCCATGCCGCCGCCGACCAGCAGGCGGTCGAGGCGAGGCAGGAGATTGTCGAGGGCGTCGATCTTGCCTTCGATCTTGGCGCCACCGAGGACGGCGACGAACGGCCGCTCGGGCTCGCCCAGAAGGCGGGAGAGGGCCTCCACCTCGCGCACCAGGAGCCGGCCGGCGGCGCGACGCTTGAGGTGTGTCGTGACGCCGACGATCGAAGCGTGCGCACGATGCGCGGCGCCGAAGGCGTCGTCGACGTAGGCCCTGGCGTGGGCGGCGAGCGCCTTCCCGAACTCTGGCTCATTCGCCTCCTCGCCGGAATGAAAGCGCAGATTCTCGAGCAGCAGCACGTCGCCTCGACCGAGCGCGGCGACGGCGGTGGAGACCGGCTCGCCCACGCAGTCATCGGCGAAGACGACCGGCGCGCCGAGGAGCTGCGCGAGCCTCTCGCCGACCGCTCTCAAGCTGTACTTCGGGTTGCGCGCCCCCTGCGGTCGCCCGCAGTGGGAGACGAGGAGGAGCCGCGCTCCGGACGCAACTAGGGCGCGAATCGTCGGCAGCGCCTCGACGATGCGGGTGTCGTCGACGACCACGCCCTCCTTCATCGGGACGTTGAAATCGACCCGTACGAGAACCGGTACCCCGGCGAGCCTCGCGAGGTCGAGATCTTCGAGCTTCAACAGGCGCGGCATAGCGACAACCTCCCGCGGAGCACGTTCGGCGCTGGCCGCGTTCGATTCTATCGGGCCGCGGCGCTGGAGCCGAGCCGAGCCAAGAGCTCTACCAGGCGGTGCGAGTAGCCCCATTCGTTGTCGTACCAGGCGACGACGCGCGTCAGGCGCGGGCCGCACTGCTGCAGGAGCGGCAGGTCGACGACGGCGGATCGCGGGTCGTTGACGAAATCGGAGGAGACCAGCTCCTCGTCGGTCGTCCCCAGAATCCCCGCCAGGCCTCCGAGCTCGGCAGCGCGAAAAGCCGCGGCGAGGGCTCCTAGGTCGACCGCGCTAGTAGTGGCAACCACGACGTCGACGAGCGAGCCGGCGACGATCGGTACTCGCATCGCGAGTCCGTCGACGCGACCCGCTAACTGCGGTAGGACGAGCCCGATCGAGGGTACAGCGTCGGAAGTGGTCGGGATGATGTTGGCGAGCGCGGCCCTGGCACGGCGCGGGTCGGCGTGCGCCATGTCGACCAGGTTCTGATTGTTGGTGACGCAGTGGACGGTGTTCATCAGCGCCCGCTCGACACCAAAATGCTGGTCGACGACAGCAAGGACGGCGGCGAGACAGTTGGTGGTGCAGGAGGCGTTCGAGACCACGCGGTGGCGCTCGGGCGCAAAGCTCTCGTCGTTGATGCCGACGCAGAAGGTGGCGTCGGCGCCGTCGCAGGTCGCCGAGACCACCACCCGTTCGACGCCGTCGCCGAGATGCTGGGCGGCGAGCTCGCGGCGGCGGAACCGGCCGGTCGCCTCGACCACGATCTCGACAGCGTGCGCCCGCCAATCGATGGCGGAAGGCTCCGTCCGGTGCGACAGCGGTAGGGTGCGACTGGCCACGACGAGGGCGTCGGCGGCGACCTCGACCGGCGCCGGAAACGGTCCGTGGATGGTGTCGTGGCGCAACAGCCGCGCCAGCACCGGGGCAGCCGCGGGGTCGTTGGCGGCGACAATCTCGACGCCCAGCTCCGGCCGCAGGTGGGCGATCCGCACCAGCGCTCTGCCGATCCTGCCGAGACCGTTGATTCCGACGCGCACCGCCACCCTTAGACTCTACCGGCGGAACGCCTCCGAGGCACGGAAGTAGTCTTCGCAGCGGGCAATCCGGGCTGGGCTAACATCGCCCTTCGAGGCCGACCATGCCCGCCCGGACCGCTCTCGCACTCGCCTTCGCCACGCTGATCGGCGCCGCTCCGGCTCTTGCGGTTCCCTGGCGCGTCGATCCGGAGCGATCGAGCTTCGCGGTCCTCACGCACAGCGCCGGCGTCGGCGCCCGGCTCGGCCACGACCATCTGATCGTCGCGCGCGGCGCTACGACCGAGCTCGACTTCGATCCCGCCGACCCCACGGCGACGCGCTTCGTCTTCTCGATTCCGGTCCTGGCGCTCGAGATCGACGCCAGCGCGGCGCGGCAGCGCTACCAGCCGCGCCTCCAGCTCTTGGGCGCGCTCACCGGCGAGCTGAAGCCGATCGCCGACGACGATCGCGCCAAGATCCGGGCTTCGATGCTCTCGGCGAAGCAGCTCTTCGCCGAGCGTTTCCCCACCCTCCGCGTCGAGCTCCTCGCCTTCGAGCCACGCGGAGCTGGAGACGAGTCGCGCGTCGCGCTCGGCTGGAACGCTCGCGTGCGGGTCGAGATCCGCGGCGAACGCGTCGAGTGCACGTTCGCGGCGCGCTGGGAGCGTATCGGCGACGAGCTCCGGGCCGAAGTCTTGGGCGAGCTCCGCTTCACCGACTTCGGCATTCAGCCGTATTCGGCGCTGCTCGGAGCGATCCGGAACGACGATCTCTTCCATCTCTGGGTCGAGCTCGTCGCGACACCTGCCGCCGACTCGACGCAGTAGGCTCGGTTCATGGAGAGGCCGCTCGTGCTCGGCATCGAGAGCTCGTGCGACGACACTGCCGGCGCGCTCGTCGACGGCGTCGGGAGGGTCTTGGGCGCCGCCGTCTCGAGCCAAATTGCAGCCCACGCGCCCTACGGCGGGGTGGTACCCGAGATCGCGGCGCGCGAGCATCTCTCGAACTGGCCGACAGTCTCGCGAGCTGTCTTCTCCGAGGCTGGAGTCAGCATCGAAGCCGTTGACGTCGTCGCTGCGACGCGCGGTCCCGGGCTCGTCGGTGCGCTCCTCGTTGGGCTCTCGATCGGGCGGGCGATCGCCTGGGCGCGGCGGCTGCCCTTCCACGCCGTGCACCACCTCGAGGGGCACGTGTTTTCACCCTATCTTTCTGACCCGGGGGCGCGGGCGCGCGCGATTCCCGCCCGCTTCGTGGCGCTGGTTGTCTCGGGCGGGCACACGACGCTCTACCGCGTCGAAGGCGGCGAGATCGCGACCCGCGCAGAAACGCGAGACGACGCCTTCGGCGAGGCGTTCGACAAGCTCGGTAAGCGGCTGGGGCTCGCCTACCCGCAAGGACCCCAGCTCGACGAGTTAGCCGAGCGCGGCGACGCCCGACGCTGCCCGCTGCCGCGGCTGGCGGGCACCCAAGAGCTCTTCTTCTCCTACTCGGGCCTGAAGACGCAAGCGGTGGTGACGCTCGAAGCGCTGGCGCAGAGAGGAGTCGATACCCGCTTCGATCCCGAGCGCGACCCGCCGTTGCCCCTCGCGGTATTGGATCTCCTCGCCGGTTTCCGCGACTCCGCGGTGCGGCAGCTCCTCGATCGCCTGACGCGGCTCCATCGCCGCGAGCCGTTCGAGCGGCTAGCTGTCTCTGGCGGCGCGGCGGCCAACCGCGAGCTACGGCGCCGGCTGCCGCTCTGGGCCGCGGAGCACGGCGTCGAGCTCGACCTGGTGCCGCTCGCCTACGCGGGCGACAACGCGGTGATGATCGCCTTCGCGGCGCTGCGCCGCGAGCGGCTGGGCCGGCGCGACGACCCGCTCGCCGCCGCGGCCGACAGCCGTCCGGCCATCGCCGGCTAGAGAAGCTCCGAGGCAACAGTCTCGAGCGCCGCCCAGCGCTCGCGATCCTGCAGCCAAAGCGCGTTCCAGTAGACCCTGATCGCCGCGGGAGCGTGGCGGAGCCGGAGCTTCTCGGCGGCAGCGCGCACCACGGCCGCGTTCGGCGGCGAAACCTCGGTCTCCTCGGCGATCATGCCCTCTTCGTGGGGGATGCCCAGCGCGTCGAGGAAGTCGATCAGGAGGCTCCTGCGCTCCTCGAGGTGAAGCGCTACCAGGAGCGACTCAGCGACGCTCTCGGCGGGAGCGGCGAGACCAGCCAGGATGCGCACGCGCGTTTCGAGCGAGACCTTCTGAAACGCCTGTGGACGGACGCGCAGTACCTTGACGATCTCCTGCGCGGCGGCGGGAGCGATTTCGGCCGGCGGGCGGTTCCAGAAGGCGCGCGCCGCACTACCGCGCTCGCTCTTGTCGAGCGACTGCCAGAGCTTGAGCGGCGACGGGGCGAAGCTCATCCGACCTCGCAGTCTAGCCGCATCTCGGACCAGCGACTCTGCACCGGCGGGTTAGGCTGCGCGACGATGGCGGCGCTGACGCGCATCGGATCGACGCTGATCTGGTTTCCGATCAACCTCGTTCAAGGGCTCTTCACCCTCCTCTGGAGCGCGCTCTGGATCGCCGTCGCGCTCGCGGTGGCGGCCCTCGCGGGGCCTCGCCCAGCGCTTGTGCTGGCCCGCCGGGTCTGGGCACCGGGGCTGATCCGTGGCGCCGGTGCGACGCTTGTCGTTTCCGGCTGGGAGCAGGTAGACGCGACGCGTGCCCATCTGTTCGTTGCCAATCACCAGAGCTGGATCGACATCGCGGCGCTCTTCGCGGCACTGCCGGTGCCGCTCCACTTTCTCGCTAAACGCGAGCTGCGCGCGGTGCCGTTCCTGGGCTGGTACATCCGGGCGATGGGGATGGTCTTCGTCGAGCGCCGCGACCCGCGGCGAGCGCGCGACACCGTCGATCGCACCGCCGAGCTCCTCGCCTCGGGGCGCTGCGTGCTCTCGTTTCCGGAGGGGACGCGCTCACGCGACCGCCGTCTGCGGCCGTTCATGAGCGGCGGCTTCGGTGCTGCGATCATGGCCGGCGTTCCGGTCGTGCCGGTGGCGCTGGTCGGCTGCGGCGCAGTACTGCCAACGGGTGGCTTCCGCGTTCGACCAGGACGGATCGAGGTGAGGATCGGCCGTCCGATCGACGTGGCGCCGTTTCGCCCCGGCAATCGCGCCGGCCTCGCGCAGGCCGCAGAGAAAGAGGTCGTGCGTCTGCTTGGTGAAGCGCCGCCCGCCATTGGCGAGCGGCGTAGGTTTCGCCGCTTGCCTCCGAAGTAGGAGTGGACGTGCGGCTATCGAACGCTTACTTGCAGAGTCGCGCCAGCTCCAGCGGCTTATGAACCAGTACGCGGTGGCTGGCGTCGACGGTGAGCAAGTTCTTCTGGCGAAACTCGACCATCACTTGGTTGACGCGCTCGCGCGAGGCGCCGACCAGCTCGGCGAGATCGGACTGGGTCAGTCGCAGCGGGATCAGGCTACCGCCGTCGGCTGGGACGCCGTAGCGCTCGGAGAAGGCGAGAATCTGGCGCGCTAGTCGGCCGGCGACATCGAGCGAAGAGAGCGACTGGATCTGCTCGTTGGCCATGCGCAGCCGCCCAGCCAAGAGCTTGACCAGGTTCTGCGCGAACTCATTCACGTTGCGCAGATACTCCTGGAAGGTGGCGCGGTCCATCCAGAGCAGCGTGCACTTCTCCATCGTCATGACGTTGGCGGAGCGGCCCGCGGAGTCGACGAGACTCATCTCGCCCACCGTGTCGCCGGCCCCGAGGAAGGCGAGGATCACCTCCCGCCCATCAACCTGCTCGATCAAGATCTTGACCGTCCCCTCGAGGATCACGTAGACGACTTCGCCTGGCTGCTCGGCGGTAATCATGTTGGTGCCCGCCGGGACCACCTTCTTCTTGAGCAGCTCGGCCAGCCGCTGCAGGCGGTCGGGCGGCAGCCCGCGGAAGAGGGTGATCTCGGTGAGAGAGCCTGGATCGATATTCGCCGACATGGCCTCCGTCCTCGAGAGCGTTTGGAGGCCGTATTCTAGCCCGCGGCGGAACCGAACGGCTGCGGTGGCCAGGTTCGACGAAAGCGCGGGCCATCCAGCGGACCGCGGCTTGACAGCTGCAGAGGTCGGAGGGAGGATGCGTTCGCTTCTCCACGGTCGGAACGGATCTTCTGGATCGCCCCGGTGGCGCCCGCGTGCGGGTGCGCCCTTTCCCCAGGAGGGATTTCGATGCGCAGTCCTCGTCTACTCACTCTGCTTCTCGCGGCTCTCGGCGCCGTGGCGTTCACGAGCGCGGCGGTAGCCGCCGGCCTCTCGACCCGACTCCAGGTCGATCGGAGCTGGCTGGGGCCGCACGATGACGTCGTCGCCAGAGTCGTGCTCACCAACGAAGGTCGCGAGACGCTCTGGATCCCGCGCTGGCAGGTGCCGAAGGCCGACATGGATGCCGATCTCTTCGAAGTCGTCCAGAACGGACGGCAGGTCGGTTACGTCGGTCGTCTCGCCAAGCGGCCGGCGGCGACCAAGGCCGACTTCGTGGCGTTGCGGCCCGGCCAGACGCTGCGCGCCCAGACCGAGCTCAGCCGCCACTACAAGATGCACGGCGGCGGCGAGTACCTGGTCAGCTACCGGATCGACCTGCTCGACGGGGTCTACATGGACGAGCTGCGCGGCGGCGCCGACGCCGTGTACTCGAACGCGGTGACGCTCTGGCGCGACGCTGTGATCGACGACGGCCGCATCGACTGGGACGCGTGGAACGCGCCCACGGTCGGCGCCGAGGGCGTCACGACCTCCGGCGCCTGCTCCCCGCAGGAGGTGAACACCATCACCACCGCCTTCAACAGCGCCACGACGTACGCCGGCGGCGCGCTCTCCTATCTGAACCTCAAGAGCTGGTCGACGGTCGGTGCGCGCTACACCACCTGGTTCGGCGCCACCGACTCCAACCGTTTCAATACGGTCAAGAGCCACTTCGTGTCGATCGACGACGCTTTCCGCACCAAGTCGGTGGTCGTCGACTGCAGCTGCAACCAGAGCTACTACGCCTACGTCTACAAGAACGATCACTACAGGATCTACGTCTGCAACGCCTTCTGGACCGCTAACAACACCGGCACCGACTCGCGCGCCGGCACGCTGATCCACGAGATGTCGCACTTCGACGTGGTCGCCTCGACCGACGACTGGGCCTACGGTCAGAGCGCTTGCAAGAAGCTCACGAAGCGCCCCACCAAGGCGATCGACAACGCCGACAGCCACGAGTACTTCTCCGAGAACACGCCGAACTTGAACTGAGCTCGCGCTCCGAGCTCAAGGCTCCGCTGCAGGAATTCGTGGAGCCTCTTCTGCAGCTCGCGTCAGAAGCTGGCGAAGCTGCAGCGCAGAGACCTCGTCCTCGGGCGCCGCCTCGCACGCTCTCCTCGTCAGCTCGATGGCGCGCGTGAGATCGCCTTGGCGCGCCAGGACGAACGCAAGACGGCGCAGTGCGGGGACATAGCGGGGATGGATCCTGAGGGCGATCTCGAGCTGGCTCACGGCCTCCGCCTCGCGCTTCTGGTCGAGATAGACGAGGGCGAGCGAATCGCGCGCCTCGGCCTGGTACGGGCGCAGCTCAATGGAGCGCACGAGCCGCTCTTCTGCCAGGAGCACCCGGTTCAGCCGCAACTGTTCTGTCCCCGAATACGCGAGCAGAATCGGATTGGTCGGCGTCGCGGCGAGCGAGCTCTCATAGAGCGTCTCCGCGTCTCGCCAATCGAAGGCCCGCGACGAGGTGCGGACGGCCAGAAGCGCGAGGATCGCAATCAGAGCGAGCTTCACTGTGCGCCCGGGAAACGCCGTGCGGCGGGCGATCTCCACCCCTCCCCAGACGAACGCCAGAAAGAGACCGAGGTGCGGCAAGTAGGTGTAGCGGTCGGCGATCCCCTGCTCGCCAACTTGGACGAGTCCCAGGACCGGCACCAGGGTCCCGAGGAACCAGAGCCCGCCAACTCCGAGCGCGGTGCCTCGGCGGCGGTAGAGAGTCCACGCAGTGGTGAGGAGAACAGCAGCTAGAGCTGCCGCGGCAAGCGCGACGACGATACCGGGCCGCGGAGCTCCACCGGGAAGGTAGGGGTGGGGGTAGAGGACCGAGAGCTGACGGGGCCAGAGAGTGAGTGCCAGATACTCGAACGGCGCGGTGACCGCGTGGGCGAGCCGTGAGCCGAGCGGCAGCTCGTGCATGTAAGCCAACGCGCCGCCAGTGGACTGCGCCGCGACGGTAGCCAGGGCGACGCCGACGACCATGGCGAAGAGCGGCAGTTTCTCGGCGAGACAGCGGGACAGATTTCCCGCCAGGCGCGCGAGCGGCCAGGCGTCGAGCAGCAGCAGCAGAAAGGGCAGCGTGACCGCCATCGGTTTCGAGCTAACCGCGGCGGCGCTCGCGACGAGGAGTGCTGTGTAGTTGAGAGCTCCGCCGCGCCGCGCCCACGACGCGTGAGCCAGGAGAGCGAGCAGGACGAAGAGCGCCGCGAGCAGGTCCTTCCGTTCGGCGATCCAAGCGACCGACTCGACGCGCAACGGGTGGAGCGCAAAGAGCGCGGCAGCGGCCAGGCTCCGGCCCGGCGAGCCGGTGAGCCGTTCGAGCGCCATCGCTGCGAGAACTGCATTGGCCACGTGCAGGAGCAGGCTGGTCAGATGATGGCCGCGCGCATCGAGACCGAAGAGTTGTACGTCGAGTTGATGGGAGATCCAGGTCAGCGGGTGCCAGTTGGCGGCGTGAGTGGTCGTCGCCGCCCATACGAGACCGTCGAGCGAGAGACCGGCGAGCACGCGCGGGTTCTCCGTGACATAGGTGGGATCATCGAAGTTGACGAATCCCGCCGCCAGGACCGGAGCGAAAGCCACGAAAGTCGCAGCCCCGAGCGCGGCGAGACCGAGCCGAAAGTTGCGTCGGCTGATCGCGGCGTCGCTGCCCGAGCTCATCCGGCCGCCACCCGGACCCGCACGTCGAGAGCCGCCGAGCCGGCACCCGGCGGGCAGGCGAGGAACGGGTTGATGTCGAGCTCGGCGATCTCGGGGAACGCCTGAGCGAGAGCGGCGAGACGGCAGAGGAGGTCGGCGAGGAGGTCGAGATCCGCCGCCGCCTCGCCGCGCACCCCGGTCAGGAGCGCGGCGCCGCGCACGCCGAGGACGAGCTCGCGGGCCTCGGCGTGGCCGAGCGGCGGTACACCGAGCTCCAGGTCGTGGAAGACCTCGACGTACTTGCCGCCCAGACCGAAAGCGACGAGCGGTCCCCATCTGGAGTCGGTCGTGACGCCGAGGAGCGTCTCGTGCCCGCCCCGCGCCATCTTCTGCACCAGGAAGCCGGAGAGCGCGAGACCGGCGGCGTCGAGGTTCTCGGCGAGCCTATCGAGCGCGCGCGCGAGCTCGTCGGCGTCGCCCAGATCGAGCGCTACCGCCTCGAGCTCGCTCTTGTGGACGAGGCCGGTTGCCACCGCCTTGGCGACCACCGGGTAGCCGAGCTCGCCGGCCGCTTGCAGCGCCGCCTCGCGCGCGCCCACTGCCCGCCAGGCGACCACCGGCACGCCGATCGCCTCGAGTAGCCCGAACGCTGCCGCCGGTGGCAGCTGTCCGTCGCGATCGGCATCGGCGAGGAGGGCGCGGATCGCGCGCTCGTCGAACGCGTAGCCGGGCGGCGTTGTCGCCGGGCGGCGGCGCCAGTCGGCGTAACGGGCGAGCTGCGCCAAGGCGTGCGCGGCGGGCTCGGGAAAGCGATAGACCGGCGGCAGGTCGCTCCGCCCCTTGATCGAGTCATAGAACGCCTCGGTCGCCATCATCACGGCGAGGACCGGCTTGGCGCGCGCGCCCGCTCGCTCCGCGACCACACCCGCCGTCGCCTCGAGGATCTCGCGCGGGTCGGAGAGGAGCGGCGTCACATTGACGACCAGCGCCGCGTCGACGCCCGGATCGTCGAGCACCGCCGCCAGCGAGCGCCGATACTCCTCGACGCCGGCCGAGGCGATCATGTCGACCGGATTCGCCACCGACGCCGTCGGCGGCAGGAACGAGCGCAGCGCCGCCGCCGTCGCCTCGCCGAGCCCGGCCATCTCGAGCCCCAGGTTGACGCAGGCGTCGGTCGCCATGATCGCCGGTCCGCCGGCGTTGGTGACGATCGCCACCCGGTGTCCGGCGGGGAGCGGACAGCGATCGAAGGCGCGCGCGGTGTCGAACAGCTCCTCGATGGTGTCGACGCGCACGACGCCGCAGCTGCGCAGAAAGGCCGAGATTGTCGGATCGGGCCCGGCGAGGGCGCCGGTGTGGCTGGTGGCGGCGCGGGCGCCGGCGCTCGTCCGTCCCGACTTGACGATCAGGATCGGCTTCTGGCGACCGACGCGCTTGGCGATCTCGGTGAATCGCCGCGGGTTGCCGAACGACTCGAGGTACATCGCGACGACGCGCGTCGCGGGGTCGTTCTCCCAGTGCTCGAGGAGATCGTTGCCGGAAACGTCGGCCTTGTTGCCCATCGAGACGAACTGGGTGAGGCCGACGCCGAGCGACTGAGCGACGTTCAGGATCGCCACCCCGAGCGCCCCCGACTGGCTGACGAAGCCGAGCGAACCGTAGGTGGCGGGCGTCGGCGCGAAGGTGGCGTTGAGAGCGACCGCGGGATCGGCGTTGATCACCCCCATGCAGTTGGGTCCGATCAGGCGCGCGCCGGCGGCGCGGACGCGGTCGCGGAGACGATCCTCGGCGGCGCGCCCTTCGGCGCCGACCTCGGCGAAGCCAGCGGTGATGACGACGAAGCCCCGCACCCCCTTGGCGAGCCCGGCCTCGATCACGCTCTCGACCGCCGGCTGCGGCACCACGACGACTGCGAGATCGACCGGATCGGGGATCGCGGCGAGCGACGGATAGCACTTGAGCGAGTGGATCTGGGTGGCGTGCGGATTGACCGGAAAGAGGGTGCCCTGGAACTGGCCGCGCACCAGGTTGTCGACGATCGCCCAGCCGATCGATCCCGGTGAGCGCGACGCGCCCACCACCGCCACCGAGCGCGGCGCGAAGATCGCTTCCAGAGCCGAAGGCATCGAGCTCAGGTTATCGCGCTCCAACGCTCGCCTGGCCGCTAGCTGGGGCGGGGGCGAGCAGGCGCAGGCGGCGATCGCTGAGGGCGACTTCGAGCGGCGGCACCAGGGCGAACGCGTCGCCGTCGTACTGGAGCGGCGCTCCCGCCGGGCCGAGCAGCCGGAGACGCTCGAACTTGCAGATCTCGACGTCGCGGCGCTCGGCGTGGCGCCCGCGGGCGAGGTCGAGAGCGAAGCCGAGCGCCTGCCGGCGGCGACCGTGGAAGAGGAGGAGCTCGAGCTTCTGATCGTCGGCGCGCGCGCCGGGGACGATTGCGAACCGCCCGGCGTACTCCGCCAGATTGGCGACCACGAAGCCGGTGGCCGTCACCGCTTCGCCGTCGACCTCGAGCGCGAAGGGCTGGAAGCGGTAGCGCGCCCATTGCGACAAGCCGATCCAGGCGATCGCCAACTTGCCGAAGCGCCGCTTCCAACGCGGATCGACAGCCGCTATCGCGGCCATGATGCGCGCATCGAGCCCGCCCGAAACCTGCATCAGGAAGACGCTCTCGCCGGCGCGCCCGAGGTCGATCTCGCGCGGTTCACCGGCGGTCAGCGCGCGCGCCGCGGCGACCACATCGGCCGGGAGTCCGAGCGTCGCGCAGGCGACGACGTTCGTGGTGCCTCCGGGGAGCGCCCCGAGAGCTACCGGGGTGCCGGCGAGAATCTCAGCCAAGACGCGCAACGTGCCGTCGCCGCCGAGAGCGAAGAGCGCCTCGAAGCGCTCCTCGACGGCGCGTCGCGCTAGCGCACGCGCGTGGTCGGGGCCGGTCGTCGCTGCGACCTCGAGCTCGAAGGTGGCGCTGAGCGCTGCCGTCACTCCGGAGAGAGCCCGCCCCGCTCGCCGCTGCCCGGCGCGCGGATTGTGAAGCAACAGCGCGCGGCGCATCAGCCGGGAAAGAGTGTTCCAGCCGTCCCCGCCGGAGGCGGATAGCCAAGGTGCTCGTAGGCGCGCCGCGTTGCGACTCTCCCGCGCGGCGTGCGCTGCAGGAAGCCCATCTGGAGCAGGTACGGCTCGAAGAGATCTTCGAGGGTGCCGCGATCCTCGTTGACCGAGGCGGCAATCGCCTGAATGCCGGCCGGGCCGCCGCCGTAGATCTCGATGAGGGTGCTCAAGATCCGCCGATCGAGCTCCTCGAAGCCGTGCTCGTCGACCTCGAGCGCGGCGAGGGCGCGCCGCGCGCTCTCGCGCGCGATCCGAGGATTGCCGCCGACCTGCGCGAAGTCGCGCACCCGGCGCAGCAGTCGATTCGCGATGCGCGGCGTGCCGCGGCTGCGGCCGGCAATCTCGGCGAGCCCGTCGGGATCGGATTCGAGTCCCAGGATCTCGCTCGTGCGCAGGAGGATCCGCGCCAGCTCGTCGGGGGGGTAGAAATCGAGGCGATGGACAATCCCGAAGCGCGCGCGGAGCGGCGCTGAGATCAGTCCTGCTCGCGTCGTAGCGCCGACGAAGGTGAAGCGCGGCAGCTCGATCTTGACGGTGCGGGCGGCCGGCCCGGAGCCGAGGACGAGATCGAGCTTGAAGTCCTCGAGGGCGGGATAGAGGATCTCCTCGACCGCCGGTCCGAGGCGATGGATCTCGTCGACGAAGAGAATCTCGCCCGGCTGCAGGTTGGTCAGAATCGCCGCCAGATCACCGGCGCGCTCGAGGACCGGTCCGGCGGTCGAGCGCAGCGGCGCCCCCATCTCGTGCGCCAGGATGTGGGCGAGGGTGGTCTTGCCCAGGCCCGGCGGCCCGAAGAGCAGCACGTGGTCGAGCGGCTCGCCGCGCTCGCGGGCGGCCTGCACGAAGACTTTCAGGTTGTCGACGATCTTGGCCTGGCCGACGTACTCGCCCATCGTGCGCGGCCGCAGCGTGCGCTCGAGTCCGCTCTCGTCGAGCGTCGGCTCGCTGCTCAAGATCCGTTCGCTCGCCATGCCGCGGACATTCTAGACGCCGTATCTCCGCTAGACCCGCGACAGGCGGCGCAGCGCGAGCGGCAGGAGCTCGTGGAACGGCGCTTGGGGTGCTTCGCGCCGGGCGTCGCCGACCGCTCGTTCGGCCTGAGCCGCCTTGTAACCCAAGTTGACCAGGGCAGCGACGAGATCGTGGTCGCTCTCGGCAGTGGGGGTGGCCGGCGCGGATTCGCGCGCCAGCGCCTGCAGCTTGTCGCGCAGCTCCACCACTATCCGTTCGGCGGTCTTCTTGCCGACGCCGGGGATGCGGGTCAGCCGCGCCAGGTCGCCGCCGGCGATCGCTTGCAGCAGATCGTCGGGCGGCAGCCCCGAGAGCACCACCTGCGCCAGTCGAGGGCCGATCCCCGACACCGAGATCAGGCGAGTGAACAGATCGCGCTCGCGCTCGGTCGCGAAACCGAAGAGGGCGAGCTGGTCCTCGCGCACATGCGTGTGGACAAAGAGCGCCAGCTCGGGTGCCGCGCCCTGGCGCTCGATCTCGCCGAAGGTGGCGAGCGAGACGTGAAGCTCGTAGCCGACGCCGCCCACCTCGAGCACTACCCGCTCGGGGTTGGCGGAGAGCAGCCGGCCGCGCAGGTGAGCGATCAAAGTGAAAGCAGTCTACTCATGCGGAGGCGAGCGCCTGCAGGAGATCTTCGACGAGATCGTCGGGATGCTCGAGGCCGATCGAGAGGCGGAGGAGATCGTCGGGCGTCGTCGAGCTCGGTCCCTCGGAGGAGGCGCGGTGCTCGACCAGGCTCTCGACGCCGCCTAGGCTGGTGGCGTTGGCGAAGAGGCGCAAGCGCGACGCTACGCCCACCGCAGCGGCACGGCCGCCGGCGAGCCGGAGCGAGAGCATGGCGCCGAACGCCCGCATCTGACGGCGAGCCAGAGCGTGCCCGGGGTGACTCTCGAGCCCAGGGTAGAGCACCGCGGCGAGCGCCGGATGGCCGGCGAGCGCGCGGGCCACCGTGAGCGCGCTCGCCGAAGCGCGCTCGACTCTGCACGGCAGCGTGCGCAGCCCGCGCAGCACGAGCCACGAGTTGAACGGCGAGGCGACGGCGCCGAGATCGTGGCGCAGGTCGGCCACCTGCGCGGCGAACACGGCGAGGGGAGCCGTGGCACGGAAGACGAGCGCTCCGCCCTGCACGTCGCTGTGGCCCCCGAGATACTTCGTCGTCGAGTGGAGGACGACGTCGGCGCCCAGCGCCAGCGGCTGCTGCAGCGCAGGTGTCGCGAAGGTGCCGTCGACGACGAGGAACGCGCCGTGTGTCTCGGCGAGTTTCGCCAGCGCCGCGAGGTCGAGGATCTCGAGGCTGGGGTTGCTCGGGGTCTCGATCCAGAGAGCGCGCGTCTCGGTGCGGAGGGTGCCGCGAGCCGCTTCGAGATCGCCGAGGTCGACGAACGAGGCGCTCTTCCCCCAGCGCGGCAGGTGAACGGAGGCGAGCTGGCAGACGCCGAAGTAGACCTCGCGATGGAAGACGACGTGGGCACCCGGCGGCAGCGCATCGAGCAGCGCGGTCGCCGCGGCGAGACCGGATGCGAAGACGAGCGCTCGCTCGCCGCCTTCGAGCGCCGCGAGCGCGGTCTCCAGGCGGTCTTGGGTCGGATTGCCTTCGCGGACGTAGAGGCGCCCGAAGAGCGGCTCCGACTCCGGACCGTGGCGGAAGGTCGTCGAGAGGTGAATCGGCGGTGAAACCGCTCCGGTCGATGGATCGGCCTCTCCGCCGGCGTGGACGGCGAGGGTCTCGAAACGCATGACGCGGAGCTTAGCTGCGCAGCGAGCTCGCGGACCGTTACTTCGTGCTCAGCCGCCGCGCTCCGGATCGGCCACCCCGAGCGCCTCGACAAGCTGCGGGTCGTAGCTGACGCCGACCTCGTCGCGCAGCCGAGAGAGAAGCGCGGCACGCAGTCGGCCCACTTCGGTGCGTCGCAGCTCGTCTTTGGTCGCGTCGCGCTCGGCGGCGAACTTCGCCGCGTCGAACGGCTGGCGCGACACGACGTCGAACAGGACGGCTCCTTCCGGCACCACCACCGGTCCGCCGAAAGCGCCCGGTGCGAGCGCCAGGGCAGCCTCGGTCACAGCTCGCGGCGAGGCGAGGCCGGCGATCGCGCCCCCCTTCGTGAACTCTCCCGACTCGACGAGCTCGAGCCCGAGCGAAGTCGCGGTCTCGGCGAGCGTACGGCCGGCCGCCAGCGCGGCCTTGGCGCCTGCGAGCTCGGCGAAGGCGAGCTGCTGCGCCTTCTCGCGCTCTGCCGCGGCGCGCACCCGCGCCTCCACTTCAGGAAGAGTGGGCGCCCGCGAGGGCTTCGTCTCCCGCAAGCGCAAGATTGCCCAGCCACGTGGAACCTTGACCGGCTCCGAGGCGGCGTCGGAAGCAAGCGCGAAGGCGGCGGCGACAAAATCGGCGTTCCTGCCGATCCCGGGGACCGCGTCGTCCTTGCCGAAGGCGGGAGTGGTCTGAAAGAGGACGGTGTCGCCGTCGGCGAGCGCCTGCCACTCCCCTTCACTCCGGGCGCCCTCGCGCGCGATGCGAAGGGCGAGCTCTCGAGCCCGCGACTCGGCGAGCTGCTGCGAGCGTTCGCCGGCGAGCTGGGCGCGAATCTCGCCTTCGACCTCGGCGAGCGGGCGCGTGCGCGCGGCGTGGCGGGCGATGACCTGGATCAGGTGGAGACCGAACGAGGTCTCGATCGGGCCGACAGTCTCGCCGGCGGCGGCGCCGAAAGCCGCCTCCTCGAACGGCGGCACCATGGCGCCGCGCCCGAAGCGGCCGAGATCGCCCCCCTTCTCGCGGCTGCCGGGATCGTCGGAGAGCTCGCCGGCGAGCTTCTGGAACGATTCGCCCTTGGCGAGCCGGACCCTCGCCTGCTCGATGCGGCGCCGCGCCTCGTCGGCGCTGCGCTTCTCGTCGACCTTGACCAGAATATGCCGCGCCTCAAGCTGCTCGGGCTGGGCGAACTCGGCGATCCGAGTCTGGTAGACGCGTTCGAGCTCAGCGCGCTCGAAGGTCATCGCCGACCGGATCTTGATCGCGTCGACGAGCAGGTAGTCGACCAGGCGCTGGTCGGGCAGAATGAGCTCGTCGGCGTGCGCGCTGAAGTAGGCCTCGAGCTCGGCAGGCGTCGCCGCCGCCCGAAAGCGCGCGATCGGAGCCAAGAGGTAGCGGATGGCCGCCGTCTCGTTGGACTCGCGCCAGGAGCGCTCGACCTCGGTGTCAGAGACCGCGACGCTCTTCTCGAGCAGCGTCGAGAAGCGCGCAATCGTCAGATCTTCGCGCATCCGGTCCTCGAACTCGCGGGGAGAGTAGCCGTAGCCGCGAACGAAGCGCAGGTATTCCTCCTCGCCGACGTAGTTGCCGGCAGCGTCGGTGAGACCATCGAGCTCCAGAATCGACCGCCGAATCTCCTCGTCGCCTACCCGGATCTCCTGGCGCTCCGCCTCGTCGAGCAGGAGGCGTCGATCGACGAGCTGCTGCAGCGCCTGCGACGGGAGATCGAAGCGCTCCGCCAGCTCGGCGTTCCAGCGCTCGCCAAACGCCTGCCGGTAGCGCTCTTCGAGCTGTCGATAGAGGCGCTCGAACTCCCGGCGGCTGATGGCGTGACCGCCGATCTGGGCAGCGGCGGGCGCCCCCTGATCGCGCGAGAGCCCGCCGCCGAAATCGACGAACACGAAGGCGATGAAAACCAGAATCACCACCCAGAGAATCCAGGAGAGGTACTTCAGGTTGTCGCGCAGGACTTTCAGCATGCGAAACTCCGGAGGGCCGCCGCGAGTGGACGGAAGCGCGGCAGGATACCAACAGCGCCGGCGGGGCGGCAAGCAGCGCTCGGAAAAACGGTCAGGCGGCTGCTAGACTCGTCCTCTTCGCGAGGGGTTCCGCTTGCAGCCGCTGATGCTCAAGAAGAAGAACCGAGGCTGGTACACGATCTCGGTCGACACGTTGCGCGGGTTCGGCGTTCTGATTCTGCTCGCCGTCGCCGCGACAGGGGGCTGGTACCTCTACCGCCGCTGGGAGCTGGGCGAACTCCAACGCGAGGCCGGGCGACTGATCGAGGAAGTGGCGTCTCAGCTCGAGCGCGCCGGCAACGACGCCGCGGGCAGCACGCCCAGCAACGAGTACCGCGAAGCGCGGACGAGCTACGAGTCGGCGCGCGAAAGCTACGACGAGGGTGACTTCCGCGGTTCAGTGGTGCAGGGGCGGCGCGCGCGACTGCTGCTAGGGGCGATGCTCGATCCGGGTGGGCGGGTCGGTTCCGGCGAAGCGCAGTTCATCGCCGTGCAGGGCAGCGTCGAATTCCGGCGCGGAGAGCGGGGGGCGTGGGAGGCGGCGCGGGGGCGCGACCTGCTCTACTCGGGCGACTACGTCAAGTCCGCCGCCAACGGCTCGGCAGAGATCGTCTTCGTGGGCGGCACGCTCTACACGGTGCGGCCGAACACGCTCTTCCTGGTGACGCGGACGCAGCGCGCGATCGGCGCCGGCACCGAGCAGGCGATCGCCATGGAGTACGGCTGGCTCGATCTCAACACCGCACGACAGCCCGGGCGCGTCTCGACACCCAGCGCCGAGACGCGCTTCGGCCGCGATACCGAGGGGGCGGTATCGTTCGACAAAGCGACCGAGACGGCGCGCTACTCGGCGTCGCGCGGTGAGATCGAAGTGACGACCCTGGCGGGCGTCACCAAGACGGTCGGCGCGCTCGAGGAGATTCGGCAGAAGGGCGAGCTGCTCACCGATCCCCGCGCTCTCCCCGCGGCGCCCACCATCGTCGCGCCGGCAGCGCACCTCGAAACCAGCCTCGACAGCTCCCGCCGGTTAGTGCTGTCGTGGCAGCCGGTTCCGACCGCGACGCGTTACGCGCTGCAGGTATCGCGCAATCGGCTCTTCGTCGACAATCTGATCGACGTCGAGTCTCGGCGCAAGCTCGAAGCGACGCTCGAGCTGCGCGGCGAGGGCACCTTTCAGTGGCGCCTCGCTGCGGTGAGCCGCGACGGTCTGCAGGGGCCCTGGACCGAGCCGCGTTCGTTTCGCGTCTCGGGCGAGGTGAGGGCCGGCGAGATCGGCGACAAGACGCCGCCCCCGATCGAGCTCGACCAGCTGCAGGTCTACGGCAACCTCTTCATCGTCAACGGCCGCACCGAGCCCGACGCGTCGATGCGGATCAACGGCGAGGACGTCGGCGTGGCGCTGAACGGCACCTTCACGAAGACTCTGCTGGTGGCGCGCGAGGGCTGGAGCGTGCTCGATCTCGAAGCCGCCGATCCAGCCGGCAACATCGCCAAGTTACGCCAGCGCGTGTTCGTCGAGACCTTGTGACTCGAAGCCGGATCTTTTTCTGATCGCACGCGAGGATTCTCGATGCCGCTAGGCGCCATCTTCCGCTACTTCTCGAACGATCTCGCGATCGACTTGGGGACCGCCAACACCCTCATCTACGCCCGCAATCGCGGCATCGTGGTGCGTGAGCCGTCGATCGTGGTGATCAACAAGCTCACCAACAAAGTCGTGGCGGTCGGCAACGAGGCCAAGGAGATGCTCGGCAGGACGCCCGGCAACATCGAGGCGATCCGGCCGATGAAAGACGGCGTCATCGCCGACTTCGACGTCACCGAGCGGATGCTCGACTACTTCATCAAGAAGGCGCACGGCAGGAAGAACTTCGTCCAGCCGCGGATCGTCATCGGCGTGCCGGGAGAGATCACCCAGGTCGAGAAACGGGCCGTGCGAGACTCGGCCCAGAAGGCTGGTGCCTCCGAGGTCTACCTCGTGGAGCAGGCGATGATGGCGGCGATCGGCGCCGGGCTGCCGATCACAGAACCCTCGGGCAACATGATCGTCGACATCGGCGGCGGTACGACCGACATCGCGGTGATCTCGCTCTCCGGCATCGTCTATTCGCGCTCGGTGCGGGTGGCCGGCAACGAGATGGACGAGGCGATCCTCTCCTACCTGAAGCGGAAGTACAACCTGCTGATCGGCGAACGCACCTCGGAGATGATCAAGTGCGAGCTGGGCTCGGCATTTCCGCTCCGCGAGCGACGCACGATGACGATCAAGGGGCGCGATCTGATCGAAGGGATACCGAAGGAGCTGACGCTTTCCGACGAAGAGGTGCGAGAGGCGCTGACCGAGCCGGTGAACACCATGGTCGAGGCGGTGAGGATGGCGCTCGAGCGCACGCCGCCCGAGCTCTCCGCTGACATCATGGACAAGGGGATCGTCCTCTCGGGCGGCGGCGCGCTCTTGCGCGGTCTCGACGAGCGACTGCGGCACGAGACCGGGCTGCCGGTCGTGCAGGCCGAAGATCCGCTCGCCTGCGTGGTGCTCGGCACCGGCAAAGTGCTCGAGGACATGGACCTCCTGCGCAGGGTTTCGATCCGCTGAGGCGCTCGGCCGGGCGCCGGAGCCGCATCGCTTGAGCCCGCGCCGCTCGCGTCTCTTCGCCGCCTCGGTTCTGGTCGCCCAGCTGTTCGTGATCGCGTCGCGCGCCGCCGACCGCGGCGGCGAAGCCCCCAATCTGCTCGCCGGGCTCCTCTTCCGCGCCGTGGCACCGATCCTCGGCGCGGTCGACCGGGTCGACGACTGGGCTACGGGATGGGGACGCGCAACGCGCACGCGGCGCGAGCTCTTGGCCGAGAATCGAAAGCTCGCCGACGAGCTGACGGAGCTCAGGCGAGAGCGTCTGCGGGCGGCGGGCCTCGAAGCGGAGGTGGAGACCTTGGCGCGCGGGCTCGCGTTCGGGCGCGAATCTCGCCGCGCGCTCGCCGCCGCCGAGATCGTCTACTTTGATCGCAATGCGCGCTTTGGCGCCTTGGTGCTGCGGGTCGGAGCGCGCGGCGCGGAGCCGGGCCAAGCGGTGGTGGTCGAGGCCGGGGTGGTAGGACGGGTGATCGCGGCGCGCGGGGGGTGGGCGAAGGTGCAACTCCTGACCGATCGCGCTGCCGCGGTCGGCGTTCAGCTCGAGGGGGCGCGGCGGCAGGGAATCTTGCACGGCGGCGAGCCGGAGCGGCTGCTCCTCGACTACATTCCGCGGCAAGTCGAGGTCGAGATCGGCGACCGCGTCAGCACGGCGGGCATCGACGGCGTCTACCCGCGCGGTCTCCCGGTGGGCGCAGTGGTGGCGGTCGAACCGGGGAGCGAGCTGTTCCATCGGATCTGGGTTCGCTCGAGCGTCGATTTCGATGCGCTCTCGACGGTCTACCTGCTCGACCGGATCGCATTTCCGACCTTCTCGGACGGTGGACGGGGCGATGCGCGCGTACGCTAGGTTCGTTCTCGGCCTAGCGCTGGCGGTCTTCGTCCACGCCGCGGGCGCGCGGTGGGTGCCGTGGTTCTCGGCCGCGGTCGACGTCTTCTTGATCGCAACCGTCGTCGTGGCCCGACGCGGGCGGCCCGACTCCGCCCTGCTCGCCGGCCTGGCCTGCGGTTGGGCCGCGGACACGCTCTCGGCGCGTCCGTTCGGGTTGCACGGATTCGCCGACGCGGCGGTCGGCTACGGCGCAGCGCTCTTGGCGCGCGAGTTGGTGATCGACCGCAGGAGCTCGCTCGCCGCTCTCTTCGCCGCCGCCGCGCTTCTGCAGGAGGCGATCCTGGCGCTCCTGGGACGGCTCTTTTTGGCCGATCCGGCGCCGCCGCCGTTCGCTTCCTGGGCGGCGAGAATCGTTTCGACAGCGCTCGTCGGCGTGGCCTGGATCCAGATCTCGGCGCTGGTTGCGAAGGGGGCTCGGCGCTCCTCCTCGCGAGCGAGCGGCGGCGCCCACTTGCCGCCGGCGCAACTACAATGAGCCCGGCGGGTGACGAGCGATGAAGGTCGGCGAACATCGCGAGGCGTTGGTCGAGCGAGTGCGGGTCCTGGCGCGGATCGGTGGCGCGCTGCTCGCGGTGTTGGCCGGCGCTTTCTTCTTCGCTCAGGTGGTCGAGGGGCGGCGCTACCTCGAGCTGGCGGAGAACAATCGCCTGCGACGGCTCGCCATCGAGGCGCCGCGCGGGACGATTCTCGACCGCAACGGCCGCGTCCTGGTCGAGAACCTGCCCAGCTACAGTCTCGAGCTGGATCGCAGTAGGAGCTCGAACCTGGCTGGCAGCGTCCAGTTCGCCGCGCAGGCGCTCGGACGGCCGGTCGCCGAGCTCGAAGCGGTGCTCGAGCGCTATCGCGCGACCGGTACTTACCAGCCGGTACTTCTCGCCGAGCATCTGTCGCTCCCCGAGGTGGCCCACTTCCACGTCGCGCGGCTCGAGCGGCCGGAGTTCGAGGTCGAGGTCGAGCAGCGCCGCTTCTACAGGCTGGGCAAGCACGCTGCGCACGTGCTGGGCTACCTGGGAGAGGTGCGGGCCGAGGAGCTGGCGCGCGAGGGCGGCCGCTACCGCGCCGGCAACTGGATCGGGCGGCGGGGCGTCGAGCTCGCGCACGACGCGACGCTGCGCGGCGAGGACGGCGAGCGTGT
>CAZPYU010000270.1:0-18061 GCA_964590905.1 uncultured Thermoanaerobaculia bacterium | reverse complement strand
GCCGCGATCGCCGCTTCGCGATTCGGCTGCACAATCTCGCGCGGTACGACCAGCGCACGCTTCTGCGGCGCCTGCGTGGGCCCTCCTCTTGGCGTTGCGTTCCGCATGCCTGCGCGCAGCGCGAGCGCGAGAGGAGCGAGTAGGGGGGGCTACCCCCAGCCGCGGGCGTCGCGCAGGGCGCGGATCTGCGCCACGTGGTGGCGGCCGTGCCAGGCGTACATGCCGACGTTCCAGTCGAGCCGCATCGAGCGCTGCGCCTCCGGGTGGAAGAAAGCGCGCTGAAACGCTGCCGCCGGCAAGGCACGCAAGAAGGTCGTCCAACGCGGGTGCAGGCCCTCGAGCAGTCGAAGCGAGATCTCCGGGTCGGCAGTGCGCGCCTCTGGCAGCTCCGACCAGACCGCCTCGGCATATGGGCGGATCGTCGGTGTCTCCTCGGCGACTGTCAGCTTGTGGCGCACGTAGGCGTTGACGTGGCTGTCGGGGAGATGGTGCACCACTTGGCGGACAGTCCATCCGCCGTCGCGGTACGGAGTGTCGAGTTGCCCGTCGTCGAGACTCGCGATCACGGCGCGTAGCTCGGCGGGAAGTTCATCGAGCGCTGCAATCGCGGCGGCGACGAAGCTGGCGTCGATCTCGGCGGGGGGGGTGTACTTTCCGATCGGATAGCGCGGGTCGGTCATGTCCGCGCTTCGGCGCTTCTGGGGAACGGCACCAGCCGCCGTGTCTCCTCGTCCCAGAGCTTGAGGCGGGCGCACTTCAGGCTCTCGAAGAACCGCAGCCGCGGCGCTTGCTGCAGCAAGGGACTCGACTCGTAGCAGTCGCGCAACCGGTAGTTGGGGATCTTGCTCGAAAGATGATGGATGTGGTGGAAGCCGATGTTGCCCGTCCACCAATGGAGGATGCGCGGCAGATCGTAGAACGAGCTCCCGTGCAAGGCGGCCTGGTTGGCGTCCCACTCCTCTTGCTGCTCCCAGTAGGTGGTCTCGAACTGGTGCTGCACGTAGAAGAGCCAGACGCCCGCGGCGCCGGCGATCATCAGGATCGGCAGCTCCACCAGAAGCAGCGCCTTCCAGCCGATCGTCGTGACCAGCAGCCAGCCCGCGATCGCCAGGGCGGCGTTGTTCCACAGCACGCTGGCCCACTCCCGCTTCCAGGCCAGCGGGATGTCGAACGGGAAGCGGTGCTTGATGATGAACTGAAAGACCGGACCGACGACGAGCAGGACGAAGGCGCTGCGATAGAAGCGATATCCGAGCCGCCGGGACCAGGGCAGCGCGCGATACTCGCGCAGAGTCAGCGTGCGAACGTCGCCGAATTCGCGCCGATCGAGGTTTCCGGAAGTGGCGTGGTGGATGGCGTGCGTCTTCTTCCAGTAGCCGTAGGGAAAGAGCGTGACGACCCCGAGGATCGCGCCCACCGGATGATCGAGCTTTCGGTCCGCGAAGAACGAGCCGTGGCCGCAGTCGTGCTGAAAGATGAAGAGCCGGATGTAAAGCCCTGCCGTCGGCACGGCGAGGAGCAGTGTCCAGGCATAACTCCAGCCGTCGAGGACGGTCGTGGCCATCAGCGCCCAGAGCGCGACGAACGGGATCGCGGTGTTGGCGAGCTGGCTCCACGCTCGCTTGGGGTCGGGGCGCGCGAAGCGCGCCACGAGCTGGCGGAGCGACGCCTCGGCGGAGGGCAGCGAAGCGGGAGCGCTCGTGGGCGAGGGCTGGGTGGGGTTCGAGATCACTCGATCTCCTGGGGGTCGGAGCCTAGTCTATCGGAAAGCGGTTCGAATCCGAATTCTTCCTACTGAATGTAGCCCAGCGCCTGGAGCTCCTCGAGGAGCGCGCGGTCGGCGGACGACTCGCCTTCGATCGGGGTGCGTCGCAGGAGTGCCCCGTAGCTCGGCACCGAAAGAACTGGCGTCGCGACCGCGAACTCGGGGGTGAAGAGATCGCGGCGCACCGGCGCACGGATCTCCTCCGAGATCGGCAGACCCTTGAGGAAGAGCATCAGCGCCATGAGCTGGGAGACGTGCAGCTCTTGCGCGGTGCCGCTGCGAAAGGCGGGACCGGCGGCAATGAAAATCCCGGGCGGGGCGCTGGGATGGGCATACTGCCGCTTGCCGCCGGCGCGGGTCTTCTCGAAGCCGTGATCGGAAACGACGATCACGTTGCCGACTCCAAAGAGTTGGGTGAGCTCGCCGACGGCGCTGTCGGCGGCACGATAGGCCTCGCGCACCACGCGTCCGTATTTGAGTTTTTCCGTCGCGCTCGCGCCGAGATCGTCCTCGACCAAGTTCGAGAACGACAGGCAGCAGTGCGAGGTCTGGTCGATCAAGCGAAAGAGCACCAGGAGATCCATCGGTTCTTGGCCCGCGGCGCGATCGGCGCGCAGGAAGTAGCGTGCCACTCCGAGGTCGGTTTCGAACTGTGAGTAGTAGTAGCGGAATTCGCTGCGGATCTCGTGGTGGCGATAGCCGCGGGTGCGGTCGGCCTCGAACTCCGCCGCGTCGACATCGAGAAAGCGGCGCGCCTGTTCGTAGGTGATGTCGGTTGGTGCCAACACGACGCGACGCAGCGCCGCGTCGAGCGAATCGGGAAAGGTGACCCGACGGCGGTCGAGGTCGGTGGCGCCGCGCGCCTCCCAGCGAAAGTAGTTGAAGCGGTCGCTCGAGATGCGGCCGAGGATCGCTTCGGCGGGCCAGGTCGCCCACCAGCCGACGACCGAGATCGGCTGGCGATAGTGAGTCGTCACGTTCCAGAGCGCCGGCACTCGGCGTTCTTGGCTGGTGGCCGGGCTGATCACCAGCCATCCGATCCGGCGAAGGAGGTTGCGCAGCTCGCTGATTCCCATCCCTCGCAGCTCCCCGTGCGGGTCGGGGACGCGTTCGAAAATCCACTTCGGGCGCTCGAAGACGTGCCCTTGTACGCCGTGCTCGGCCGGCGAGCGTCCAGTGATCATCGTCGTCCAGATCAGTGGAGACGAGGTTGGCGTGAGCGTCGCCAGCGGTCCTGACACGCCGCGCGCGCGCAGGCCGGCCAGATTCGGGAGCTCCCCTTCGGCGATCAGGCGATCGACGGTTCTCGGGTCGGCGCCGTCGAGTCCGACGAGGAGGAGCCGTTGGCCGGTGGGGCGCGCCGATTCGAGCGGCGGCGGCTCTCCGAGGGGAGGGGGCGGATGGCCGCGCAGGGATCCCAATGTTGCCACGAGAAGAGCCACGAAGGCGACGCGCCGCGGCCAGCGCCAGCGTCCGGGTGACACTGCAACGATCAGCGCGGTGGTCAGCGCGAGATAGAGAGCGATGGTCGCCGCTCGACCCGTCGCCCCGCTGGCGATGCGGGTGAAGAGGGGGCGGTTGAGCAGTGCGGCACCCGCGAAGTAGGCGACCGTCGCCGCCACCCGTAGAAGGCGAGCCGGTAAACCCTCCCGCCAAAGAACTGGGGGCACAGCGCTGCCGCCGATGCGTGAGGCCAGCCGGGAGATGAGCGCTGCGGCGAGCGCGAACGGGAGGTAGGCGAGGGCGATGGCGGCGAGCCAGAAGCGGCCGACCGCGCCACCGCCCGGCAGCGCGCCGAGTCCGGCCGCGACGTGGAAGTGAAGGCCGGCAAAGCAGGCTGCAGCGAGCGCGAGCATGAGCCAAGCCTCGAACGTCGCGATCGCCGGCTCGGATCGAGCTGGCTTCATGTCGAACCCCGGGCGTCGCCAGGCTCGGGTCCGGCGGCGCGAAAGCCGCGTTCGGGCCGACAGCGGATGCGGGAGAGGGTGAGGCCGCGACGGACGACCGCTGCGCTCTCGACGCCGAGCTCGGACCAGAGCTGGTCGGTGTTGTCGGGTCCGAACGTCGAGTCGTCGATGAAGAAGACGTGGCAATCGGCGTCGGCGTGTTTGGGATCGCGGCCGAGCCATTGCAGCTCCGCTCCCTGGCTACGCCGAGGATCGTAGAGCTTCCACTTGAAAGCCCCTCCCGACCAGCTCACCGGCCGGCCGAGACGGCGGGCCTCGCCGCGCAGAAAGTCGGTCGTCTCCCGGTAGCCGCCGGTCCAGCCGAGGTGGATGGCGCGTACCGCCACCGTCGGACCTCCGAGGAGCGGGTTGGTGCAGAGCTCGTAGTACGGGCGTGCGGACCAGACCCAGATCGCCTGCAGCGCGAAGAGAAGTACTGGAATCCCGGCCAGGGCGGCGCGCTGCCGATTCTCGGCCAGCCAGCGGCCGGCGGCGACGAATCCCAGGGCACCGAGCAGATCGACCAGGAGGAGAAGCGGCAGCATGTAGCGCCACTCCTTCTGGCGGGCGAGCGAAAAAAGAACCAGGACCAGCAGCGCAAATGCGGCAAGCTGGCGCACCAGGAGCGAGTCGCGGTAGCTGCGGAAGCAGAGGCCGCCCACGGCGCCGAGCAGGACGAGCGGCGTAGCGCGAAAGACGAGCTGCACCAAGTAGAAGAGCGGACCGCTCTGCTCCACGCTGGAGCCGAAGAGGAAGTTGTCGCGCGGGCGCACGAGCACCGTGGTGAGCGACTCTCCGCCGTGCGCGCCGCCGAAGAGCAGCTTGTAGGCGACTTGCCCCGGCTCGACCCAAGCGGCGGGAAGGAGTAGGGCGACGACGAGAGCAGCGGCGGCAGCGAAGGCGACCACCGCGAAGAGGGTCCGTGGCCAACTCGGCGGGGTCGCGCTGCCCAGTGGCCGCAGCCGGGCGAGCGGAGGAGCCAGGAGGAGGATCAGACCCGCCCCCTTGGTCGCCGTGGCGAGTCCACCGAGCAGTGCGGCCGCCGCGAGGCTCGCTGGCGAGTGGTTTCGCCAGTGCAGCGCCAGGAGGAGAAAGGAGCCGACGAAGAGGAGCGCGAAGAGGCCGTCGAGCCCGACCAGCCCGGAGGTCAGGACGAGGACCGGATCGGCGGCGAGAGAGAGGCCGGCGACGAATGCAGAGATCGCCGTTCCCAGCTGGCGATCCACCGCGAGAGAGCGGCGGACGAGCTCGACACAGGCGACGAGCACCAGAACCGAAACCAGCGCCACCGCCTTCGACGAGGCTTCGGCCCGCGACTCGAATCCAACCGCCCCGGTGAGGCTCTGGGCTCCGCCCGCGAGCCAAAGAACGGGCAGACCAGGATGAGGTGCCACGAAGGTAGAGCGCCAATGTCCGGAGGATGCGGCCTGCCAGAACTGTTGGGCGCGGTCGACCCACTGGGGCTGACCCGGCTCGATGCTCTCCGAGAGCGAATAGCGGAAGGCGAAGGCAATCGCCGCCAGAGCTGCGAGCGACAGGAGCCAGAATGCCGCAGCCCGACGACCCATCGTGCGCGAGGCTAACAGATGGGGAGAGCGGGACTCGCCCGCTTCAACCGCGTAGAAAGGCCTCCTGCGCCTCGAGTAGGCCGGTCGCACCGGCGAGCAGGATGTCATCGATGCGCGCCGCTCGCCGCACGCCGCTCGGGAGCTCCTCGAAGAACCGCGTCGCGGAGAGCGCACAGCGGGAGAGGTCTGCGTGAGAGAGATCGGCGCCGGCGAAGTTGGCGCCCTCGAGGTCGGCGCCGACCAGCGTTGAAAAGGAAAGATCGGCGCCGCGCAGGTCGGAGAGCGAGAGGTTCGACTCGCGCAGATCGCAACGCGCCAACTGCGCCTCTCGCAGATCGCAGTGCTTGAGCTGCAATCGGCGGAGATCGCGATCGCGCGGCGCCCAGCCGCGCAGATCGGCTCCCAGAACGACCTTGCGCGGCAGACGCCAAGGGGCGAGGGTCGCTCCCTCCCGCAAGCGGGCGAGCTCGTCGGGATCGATCGAACCGCTGGTGAAGCGCTGGTTGCCGGTCCACGGATCGCCGACGTTGTGGTAGGCCGATTCGCGCTCCCAGTAGCCGAGGCGATCCTCGGCGAGGAGCTCGATCCTGCGCACCCACTTGAGCGACTTGTAGAAGTAGCGCGACGGCGTCACGGTCCGCAATGGGAAGCCGTGCTCGACCGCGAGCGGTTCGCCGTCGAGGGCGTGTACCAACCAGGTGTCGGCCGTAACCAGGTCGAGCGGTAGCGAGGTGTCGTGAGCCCGATCGGAGTAGGCCTCGAAGCGGACGAAGCGCGCCTCTCGCCGGACGCCGGCGCGATCGAAGAGCGCCGCGAGCGGCAGGCCCTCGAGCCGGGTGGCGAGTCGCGACCAGCCGGTGACGCAGTGGAGGTCGACGACGCGATGTTGGTGGGCCGAGGCGCGGTAATCGTTCCAGTCGAGCTGCAGCGGTCGTTCGACGGCGCCGTCGATTTCGAGCCGCCACGCCGCGAGGTCGAGTGCCCACCGCGACGGCTGGCGCTCACCGACGACGGGGAATTTGCGGGTCAACGCTTGGCCGGGCGGGAGGTCGGCGGCGCTCATCGCGGCGAAGCGACAAGCCTACCGCGCTGATAACCTCGTCGTCGGAGTCTCGCGATGCGTTTCGAGCCAGCCGCATGGATCGTCGCCCTGACCCTGCTGCTGACCGGCTGTGCGAGCGGCAAGCGCGGGATGGCGAAGCCCCAGTCCGGAGGCGAGTCCGCGGCCGACGAGCCGGCGACGCCGGCCGCCAAGGAGACGTCGAGCACACCCGCCGCTCCGCAGCGCTCGTATCGAGAGCCGTGTCGGGAGGAGGCGTCCGACGGCGCCGACACGGCCGACGAGACCCGCCGCCGCGTGTTCGAGACCACCTGCGGGGCGGCGCTCTGGTTCGATGGCCTGTTCGGCGAGGCGCAGCACGTGGCGGCGGCGCGTAGTACTTCCGGGCGCATCGAGGTCGCGGCGCTCGGTTCGGAGTTCGAGGGCGCCAAGGTCAAGGCCAAGTTCCACCTGCGCTTTCAGTTCCCCAATCTCGAGCAACGGCTCCATGCGTTCTTCGGCCGCGATCAGGACGACGACTTCGTGCGCGACCGCAACGAAGGGCTGGCGCTCCGCTCGCAGTTCTCCGAGCTCGAGAGCGACGACCGCTGGGTGGCCGGCCTCGGCTACGCGCTTCCCGGTTCGTACCGCACGCGAACCGACATTCGCGTCGGCGCGCGCGGCAGCAGCCAGCCGGAGGTGTTCGTGCAGGGGCGATTCCGAGCGAATCTCGCCGCCGGCGAGCGCAATCTCTGGCATTTCCGCGAGACGATCTTCTGGACCAACCGCGACGGCTTCGGCGCCACGACCGGTTTCGACTTCGACCGCGTCCCGAGCCCGATGCTCCTGTTTCGCTGGGGCAACGCGGCCACCTTTTCGGAAGCGACCGATGGCGTCGATTGGCGCTCGGCGCTCGTTGTCTACCAGAATCTCGGCGAGCGCCGTGCGATCGCCTACGAAGCGTTCGTGCGTGGCGAGACGGAGGCGGAAGTGGGGCTGCGCGAGTATGGCGCCCGGTCGATCTTCCGCCATCCATTGCTCGGCAAGAGCTGGCTATTCGGCGAGCTCGTCGTCGGCTACAGCTGGCCGCAAGAGGAGCGCGACCAGCCCCGCGAAGGCTCGGCGACAGTGGGGGTCGGCGTCGAGCTCCTGTTCGGCCGCAGCCCGTAGTCTTCCTGTCGAGCGCCGCGGCTCAGTTCGGCTCGACCTGGTAGCGGTTGATCATGCCGCCGTCGAGGTGGGGTCCGACGTGGCAGTGGAAGAGCCAGATTCCCGCGTTGTCGGGCGTCATGTCGGCGATCGCCATCCCCATCGGCAGCAGGCTGACGACGTCGGTGCGCATGTGCATCGAGATCGCGGTGTTGCCGTGCCAGTGCGGCGTGTGGGGCTCGAAGTTGGTGGTCGTGAAGAGGTACCAGCGCACCCGCTCGCCGACGCGCATCTTCGGCATCGGCATGTGGCCGAAGGAGAAACCGTTCATCGTCTGGCGCAGATTGCTCAGGTAGTAAAACTCGGAGAAGGTGGCGCCCTTCGGTACGCTCGCTGGATCGAGCGCGTAGGTCGCGACGTTCTCGTCGTAGTGAACGCTCATGTTCTCGTCGATCTCGGCGAACATCACCACGAACTCGCGGTCGACGTCGGTCGGTGAGCCGTCGGGCCGGGCCGAGCCGCGCCGGGTGACGATCATCGGCCCGATCAGTCCTGCATTCACGTCGGCGACCTCGTTGGCGTGCGAGTGATACATCCAGAGCACCGAGCTGCCCTCCATCGCCGTCGGTCCAGCGCGTTCCGGCACCTCCCAGACGTAGGTGTGGGTCCCACCGGCCGGGACCGCGTCGTCACTCTTGTCGCTCCCAGAGGTCCCGTCCTGGTACGGCGCCCCCTCGGAGCTCTTGGTATAGAAAACGCCGTGCGGATGGAGGCTCGCGGGGTAACGGGTGTTGTTCTTGAACTGGATCCGGATCGTGTCGCCGACCTCGGCGCGCAGCAACGGTCCGACCATTCCGAGGTGCTCCCAATCGGGCGAAGGGGGCCGGAGAGTCGTGAAGCTGGCGTCGGTGTACTCGCGGAAGATCGATTTCTTGTAGGCGTGCCCGATCCGATCCTTGGCGCGGATCATCATCTCCTTCTCGGGGATGGTGCTCCACGGCTGACCGGTGATCTGGTTGAGATCGGTCGAGGCGTAGTCCCAGACCACCTCGTCTGCGGCGATGAAGTAGTCGCGGATGCGGCCTGCGCCGCTGGGCGCAGGCGAAGCCGTGGCGGCGTGGTCGGCAGAGAGCAGCGTGGGCGCCAGAAGCACGAGGGCGCCGACGAACCGTAGGACACTGCGCATGACGAGCCTCCTCATTCAGGCATTCCAGCCGAAGATCGAAACGTCGGCTCTAGCCGTCGATTCGATGGCGAATAGGGCGGCAATCTTGTCATGCTGAGCGCAGCGAAGCATCTCGGCAGGTACCGAGGTTGTGGAGGCTTCGCTCGTTAGATCCTTCGCTTCGCTCAGGATGACAGTCGAGAGATTCTGTCGTTCGGGGCGGCTCGATCGGCGGCGGGCTCAGACCTCGGCGGGCGCCGCTTCCGGAGCGCGAATCTCTACCGTCAGCGCGCCCTCGGCGGCGCCGACTTCGATCGTCGAGCCCTCGGGCGCCTCGCCGGCCAGGAGCGCGCGCCCGATCCGGCTCTCGAGTTGGCGCTGGAGGAAGCGCTTGAGCGGTCGGGCGCCGTAGACCGGATCGAAGCCCTCCTTTGCCACCAGCGTGCGCGCCGCCGGCGTCAGCGCGAGACTGACGCCGCGCTCCGCGAGCCGAGAGCACAGATCGGCGGTCAGCAGGTCGACGATCTTCTCGATCTCCGGCAGCGTGAGGGGACGGAAGAGGACGACGTCGTCGAGACGGTTCAGGAACTCCGGGCGGAAATGGCCGCGCAGCTCCCGCATCACCGCCTCGCGAGTCTCCTCGCGGATCTGGCCTGCGGCGTCGATTCCCTCGAGCAGGAGGGGCGAGCCGATGTTCGAGGTCAGGATGACGACCGTGTTCTTGAAATCGACGGTACGCCCCTGCGCATCGGTCAGGCGGCCGTCGTCGAGCAGTTGGAGGAGCACGTTGAAGACGTCGGAATGCGCCTTCTCGACTTCGTCGAACAGGATCACCGAGTACGGCTTGCGCCGGATCGCCTCGGTGAGCTGTCCCCCCTCCTCGTAGCCGACGTAGCCGGGCGGCGCGCCGACCAGTCGCGAAACGGTGTGCTTCTCCTGATACTCCGACATGTCGATTCGCACCAGGCTGGTCTCCGAATCGAAGAGCGCCTGGGCGAGAGCCTTCGCCAGCTCGGTCTTGCCGACGCCGGTGGGCCCCAGGAAGAGGAACGAGCCGATCGGCCGCCGCGGGTCTTTGATCCCGGAGCGGGCGCGGATGACCGCGTCGGTGACCGCCAGCACCGCCTCGTCCTGCCCGATTACGCGGCGATGCAGGAGCTCGTCCAGGTGGAGGAGCTTCTCGCGTTCCCCTTCGACCAGCTTGGACACCGGGACTCCGGTCCACTTGGAGACGATCTCGGCGATCTCCGCTTCGGTGACTTCTTCTCTGAGGAGACGCGTCTCGCTGGTGACGCCGGCTCCGCCGGCGATCGCCATCTCCGCCTCCCGAACTCTGTTCTCCAGAGAGGGGACAAGGCCGTGCCGCAGCTCCGCAGCGCGATTCAAGTCGTAGGCCCGTTCGGCCTCTTCGGCCTGCAGTCGAGCTTGCTCGAGTTCCTCGCGCAGCTTTCGCACCCCCGCGATCGCGCCGCGCTCCGCCTCCCACTTTCCCTTCAATGAATGCAGTTCGTCTCTAGAGTTGGCGATCTCGGCTTGAATCTCCGCCAGCCGTTCCCTCGATGCCTTGTCTCTCTCCTTTTTCAGCGCGGCCTCTTCGATCTCGAGCCGCAGGACCTTGCGCGTGATCTCGTCGAGCGCTTGCGGCATCGAGTCGATCTCGGTGCGGATCATGGCGCTCGCTTCGTCGACGAGGTCGATCGCCTTGTCGGGTAGGAAGCGATCGGAGATGTAGCGGTTCGACAGCACCGCCGCGCTGACCAGGGCGTTGTCTTGGATCCTGACGCCGTGGTGGACCTCGAACCGCTCCTTCAGACCGCGCAGGATCGAGATCGTGTCCTCGACAGTGGGTGGATCGACTCTGACCGGCTGAAAGCGGCGTTCGAGCGCGGCGTCCTTCTCGATCTGCTTGCGGTATTCGTCGAGCGTGGTGGCGCCGATGCAGTGCAACTCGCCCCGCGCCAGCATCGGCTTGAGGAGGTTGCCGGCGTCGGTCGAGCCCTCGGTCTTGCCCGCTCCGACGATGGTGTGCAGCTCGTCGATGAAGAGCAGGATCCGCCCTGCGCTCTGCTTGACCTCGGCGAGGACCGCCTTCAATCGTTCTTCGAACTCGCCGCGATACTTGGCGCCGGCGATGAGCGCGCCCATGTCGAGCGAAAAGATCGAGCGATCCTTCAGCCACTCGGGGACGTCTCCCTTGAAGATGCGAGTCGCCAGCCCTTCGACGATGGCGGTCTTGCCGACTCCGGGCTCGCCGATGAGGACGGGATTGTTCTTCGTCTTGCGCGACAGGATGCGGACGACGCGCCGGATCTCCGCGTCGCGTCCGATGACCGGGTCGAGCTTGCCCGCTCGAGCCTGCTTCACGAGATCGACGCCGTACTTTTCGAGCGCTTCGTACGTCGCCTCGGGCTCTGCGGAGGTGACACGCTGACTGCCGCGCACCTCGGTGAGTACGTGCAGGAAGCGCTCGCGGCTGATGCCGAAACCGCGCAAGGCCCTCGCTGCCCCGCCGGCGGGGCTCTCCTCGAGGATGGCGAGGAAGAGGTGCTCGACGGAGACGTACTCGTCGCGCAGGCGCTTGGCTTCGCTCTCTGCGGCGTGCAGCAGACGAGCCAGGCGTTGGGAGAGATAGATCTTGCCGACCTCGGCTCCCGGACCGCCGACGCTGGGCCGCTTGGCCAGCTCGCGGCCGATCTCTTCGGCGAGCGTCTGGGGCTCGAGGCCCAGGCGCGCGACGAGACGCGGCACCAGGCCGTCCGGAGCGACCAGGAGAGCCGCCAGTAGATGCTCGACATCGACCTCGATCTGCCCCCTGCGGACGGCCTCCGCCTGCGCGGCGGAGAGCGCTTCTTGCGATTTCTGGGTCAGTCGCTGAAGATCCATGACGCTCCCTCTCAGATCTCCTCTTCCGTGTCGCGCTCGCGAGCCGCGTCCCGTAGCTTCTCGAAAGCGTTCCGCTCGGCCGCGCTCAGCTTCGTCGGCACGACGATGCGTAGCTCCGCCAGCAGGTCGCCGGGCTCTTCGCTCTTGCCGCCGGGGAAGCCGCGCCCGCGTACCCGGATGCGGCGTCCCGAGGAGGAGCCGGCGGGAATGCGCACGCGCACCTGGCCGTCGAGGGTCGGTATCTCGGCATCGCCACCGAGCGCCGCCTGCCACGGCTCGATGTCGATGCCGGTCAAGAGGTCGCGACCGTCGAGGCGAAAGCCATCATGGGGTGCGAGCTCGATGCGCAGCATCAGATCGCCCGCCGGCGCGCTCCCGCGGCTACTGCCCCCCTGGCCCGGAACGCGGATCACTTGACCGGCGCGAACCCCTTTCGGAAGGTTCACCCGCAGCCGACGGCTGTCTCCGTTGGTCGGATCGACGATCGACAGCTCTCGCACGCCGCCGCGCGCCGCTTCGGCGAGCGTCAGGCGGAGCCCGAGCTCGTGATTGGCTCCGGGTCGCGCCCAGCCGCCCCGCCCCTCGCCGGTCCGAGGCGCCCAGCCTGCCCGAGGACTCGATCCCATCGCCTGGCCAAAGAGCATCTCGAAGAAGTCCGAGAAGCCCGAAGCGCTGGATCCGGAGAACGGCGCGCCGCCGAAGTCGAACTGAAACTCCTCGAACCCAGGCGGCGGCGCACCACTCGTCGTGCGCGCATTCCAAGCTTGGCCGTAGCGATCGTACTTGGCGCGCTTCTCGGAGTCCTTCAACACCTCGTTCGCTTCGGCGATCTCCTTGAACTTGGCCTCAGCGCCCTTCTCTTTCGAGACGTCGGGATGAAACTTGCGGGCCAGTTTCCGGTACGCCTTCTGAATCTCTTCGGCGCTCGCGCCGCGCTCGACCCCGAGGAGCTTGTAGTAGTCCTTGTAGTCCAAGCCATCCCCTTTCGGCCGCGACCGCGCGCCAGCCTCTCGAATGATCTGAGCGTAGTCAGATCATATTTGTGAACGATCGGTGGGGCTTGTCCATTCCCAGAGGGATCTGGAAGGGGACAGCCTTCAGGCTGTCCCCTTCTCGGCTTTACCGACGTTCAGATCAGATCAGGGCGGAGCGATCTTGAACTGGATGTAGTTCGAGGCGATAAAACTCTTCCACTTGTCGGGCACTTCTTCCTGCGGAAAGATCGCCTGCACGGGGCAGGCGTCGATGCAAAGGCCGCAGTCGATGCACTCCTCCGGGTGGATGTAGAGCTGATTCCAGGTTTCGTTCTTGCCGTAGATGCAATCCACCGGGCAGACGTCGACGCAAGCCCCGTCTTTAACGTCGATGCACGGCTCGGTGATGATGTGAGTCATCCCGGTTGATCCTTTCAGCGGCCGCGAGGCTCGCTCGACAATTGTAGCGACTCCGCTCCCTTCCTCTCAACGGCTGCAACGCCTCCTTCGCCGCGACGCGGCAGGATTGGGTTGACAGTCTTGCCGCAGCGCGGTATAAATGGCAGGCAGTCCGCCGCACTGCGGCAAAGAGGGATCGCGGAACGAGCATGGTCAGGCGAATCAAGCGCTACGACAGTCGCAAGCTGTACGACAGCGAGGAGAGCCGGTACGTCTCACTCGACGAGCTGGCGGAGTGGGTGCGGGCGGGCCAGGAGGTGCAGGTCGTCGAGAACGGCAGCGGCGCCGACGTGACGGCGCAGACGCTCACCCAGGTGATTCTCGACGAGGGGCGCAAGGGGACCTCGTTCCTGCCCAGCGAACTGCTCCACGAGCTGGTGCGGGCCGGCCAACGCGCCGTCGAGAGCGGCGTCGAGCAGGTGCATCAGAAAGTCGATCGCTTCGTGCAGGCGTCGATCGACAGGTTGGGCCCGGTGCGCCGGGCGCGGGAGGAGATGGATCGACTGCGTGGACGGCTCGAGGAGCTCGAGTCCTCGTTGGCGCGGCTCGAGGAAGAGCGTTCGAAAACTTCGCCGCCGCGTCTGGTCAAGCGGCGTGAACCGAGACCCAAAGGAGAGAGCTCATGAAGCGCCCGCAGAGCGAGAATCAAAAGTTGCGCCCAAGCCGCACGCGCAGTAGTGCGCAGACAGTGAGATCGGCGCCGAGAGTCGCCGCTTCCGACCCGATGCGTCAGCTCTGGCTCGCGGCGCTCGGCGCCGCGTCCGGCGTTGGCGAGGCCGCCGAGCGTCTGGTCGAGACGTTGGTCGAGAGGGGCCGCGAGCGCGAGCCGCTGGCACGAGCGCGAGCTGCGGAGACGGCGGAGCAGTTGCGTGGCATCGCTACTCGGCTGGCGGCGGAGGCGGAGAGGCGCTGCCGCGGCGCGATCGACGCGGCACGACGCAGCCTCGGAGTGGTCGAGAGGCGCCGACCGAAGAATGTTCTGCATCGGTTGGGCGATCTCGCCGAAGCGATCTTCTGAAAGAGAGGACGAGCGATGACAGCGAAGAAAAAGAGCGCCGCAGGAGCTGGCGGCGCGTCCGATTTCGAATCTCGAGTTCGCCAATCGTCGAACCGGATCTGGCTCGCCGGCTTGGGCGCCTTCGCGGTGGCGGAGGAGGAGGGCGGCAAGTTCTTTCGCGCCTTGGTGAAGCGGGGTGAGGGTCTCGAGGGCGCGGGACGCGAGCGCTTCACCGAAGTGCGCGAACGGGTCGACGAGCTGGCCGACGCCGCCCGCGAGCGGCTGGGATCGACGACCGAGCAGCTTCGCGAGCGGGCGAGCGAGGCGTTCGAAACCGTCGAACGCCAGGTCGACGATCGCGTCGCGAGCGTGCTCGCCAAGGTCGGCGTGCCGACCCGCGGCGAGATCGCCCGCCTGACGCGCCGGATCGAGGAGCTGACCAACTTGGTCGAGAAGCGCACGAAGGCGGCCTCCAAGCCGAGCGGCAAGAAGCGGCCTTCGAAGCGCAGCGCGAGCTGAGTCGCCCTTGGCGCGCCGCGCCGGCAAGCAGAAGATCGGCATCGCCCTGGCCGGTGGCGGTCCGGAGGGGGCGATCTGGGAGATCGGTGCGCTGCGGGCGCTCGACGAAGCGCTCGACGGTCTCGACCTCAATGCGCTCGATGTCTACGTCGGCGTTTCGGCCGGATCGTTCCTCGCCGCCAATCTGGCCAACGGCCTGACCCCGGCGCAGATGTGCCGGGCGATCGTCAAACACGAGCCCGGCGAGCATCCGTTCACACCCGAGACCTTCTTCACGCCGGCTCTGGGGGAGCTGTGGCGCCGCGGCCTCTCGGTGCCTCGCCTGCTCGCCGAGTCGATCGTGGCCTTCGCCGCGAATCCGGGCGACCGTTCGCTGCTCGATGCGCTGACTCATCTCTCTCGCGCGCTGCCGGTCGGCATCTTCGCCAACGAGCCGATCCGGCAGTACCTGCGCACGATCTACACGCTCAAGGATCGCAGCGACGATTTTCGCCAGCTGCGGCATCCGCTCTTCGTCATCGCGGCAGACCTCGACCGCGGCGAGCCGCTCGTCTTCGGCTCGCCGGGCTGGGATCACGTTCCGATCTCGCGCGCCATCCAGGCCAGCGCGGCGCTCCCCGGCCTCTATCCACCGGTCGAGATCGACGGGCGGCGCTTCGTCGATGGAATCCTCCTCAAGACGCTGCACGCCTCGGTGGCGCTCGATTTCGGGGCCGAGCTTCTGCTCTGCATCAATCCGCTCGTTCCGGTCGATCTCTCGCGCCACGCGAGCCGTGCCGACGGCGCGCCGTTCGATCTCGAGCAGCGCGGGCTCCCGAGCATCCTTTCGCAGACGTTGCGGACCCTGATCCACTCGCGCCTGGCGGTCGGGATGAAGGCGTACGAGAGCAAATATAGGAACGCCGACATCGTGCTGATCGAGCCCGATAGGGAGGATCACGAGCTCTTCTTCACCAACATCTTCAGCTTCTCGGCCCGGCGCGAGGTCGCGGCGCGCGCCTACCGGTCGACGCGCCTAGAGCTGCTGCGGCGATTCGACGAGCTCTCGGAGCTCTTCCTTCGACACGGCGTGCGGCTGCGGCGGAAGGTGCTCGAGGACGCAACGCGCGACCTATGGGGGGGAGTGGGGATCGAGCCCGTCTCGCGTTCCCGATCGATCCACCAGACGCTGGAGCGCGTCGACGGCGCACTCGATCGGTTCGAGCGGCTGATGCGCTGACGACGCGAATAGACTCCTCCGTCGGGATGTCCCGACTCCCCGATCCGATCTTCGAGCCCCTGCCTCTCTCACCAGGTGAGCGCGGCTCGGAGCTGGCTCCTGTCGATGCCGCCTGGCTGCGGATGGACGATCGCGAGAATCTGATGCATGTCCACGGGGCGCTGGTCGTGGCCGGCGATCTCACCTGGGACGAGGCGGCGCTCGTGCTGGGCGGCCGGCTCGCCAAGATCCCGAGGTTCGCTCAGCGTGTCGCCCGGGACGGCGACCGACTCTTCTGGGTCGACGATCGGGATTTCGCGCTCGAGCGCCACGTCGTCGCCGAGCGCCTACCCGAGCCAGGAGGCGAGCCGGAGCTGGCGACAGCGATCGCGGCGCACTTCGAGGCTCCATTCGATCGCCGCTTTCCGCTCTGGGAGTTTCGTCTGCTGCACGGTTATCGCGGCGAAGACACAGTGGTTCTGGCGCGGATCCACCACTCGATCGGCGACGGTGTGGCGCTGATGGTCGTGCTGCTCGCGATGACCGACCTCCTCGGGCGCGGCTCGATGACGGCGCCGCCCGCGAGCTCGACCGCAGCACCCGACGCCAACCCGTTTCTCGAGCTCCTCTGCTCGGGCCCCGGCGCCGCGGTCGACGCGGCTCGGAGCGCCGCCGAGCGCTGGATGCCCGATACCCTGCGGCTGATGCTGGCTCCGGTCGAGGCTTACGGCCGGATCGCCGGGTGGCAGAAGGCGGCCGGCTCGACGTTGGCGATGCTCCGCCTGCTCGGCCGCCCGAGCGAACCCAGCTCGCTGTTTCGAGGCGACCTGGGGATTCAGAAGCGCGTCGCCTGGACTGAACCGTTGGCGCTCGACGAGGTCAAGCGCGTCGGACGGCGGTTGGGAGGCACGGTCAACGAGCTTCTGAATACGGCGATGGCGGGAGCGCTGCGCCGTTATCTCGCTCGGACGGCGGCGCCGCCAGAATCGCTCGCCTTTCGCTGCGCCATGCCGGTGAATCTGCGGCCGCTCGACGAGATGGCCGCGCTCGGCAACCGCTTCGGGCTGATCTTTCTCGAGCTCCCGGTCGGCATCTCGGACCCACGGTACCGGCTGGAGGCGCTGCGCCGGAGCTCGGAATCGCTCAAGCGCTCGCTCGAGCCGCTGGTCGTGCTGCAGATCTTGCGCTGGATGGGGCAGATGCCGGAGCCGACGAGGCGCCTGGCGGTGAAGCTCTTCGGCACCAAAGTGACGGCGGTCTTCACCAACGTGCCAGGGCCGAGCACGACGCTCGGCTTCGGCGGCAAGCCGATTCGCGACATCTTCGTCTGGGTTCCCCAGGCCGGACGCGTCGGACTCGGCGTCTCCATCTTCAGCTACGACGGCCGGGTGCGGATGGGCGTGGCTACCGACGCCGGCCTGGTGCCCGATCCCGAGCGGATCGTCGAAGGCTTTTACGCCGAGTGGGACGCGTTCCTGCGCCTCGCCGGTTAGGAAAGAGCGGCAAAGAAAGACGAAGGAATACAAAGGCTTTCAGTGAGGGAAAAGGCGAATCCAAGACGCCAGTCGTAGACTGATTCTCGCGTATGGGTTGGAAAGTGCTCTTGAATCCGGCCGCTGGGCGGGGGCGCGGGGCGCGGCGTCGGGATCGCGTCTTTGAACTGGCGCGGGGCGCGGGGTTGTCGGTCGAAGAGAGCAGTGGGCCCGAAGATCTGGTGCGTCGAGCGCGCGCGGCGGCGGAAGAGGGCTGCGAGCGGCTCGTCGTGGTCGGTGGCGACGGCACCTGGCACTGGGTGGCGCAGGGGCTGGCAGGCTCCGAGACGGCGCTGGCGCCAGTGCCACTCGGCACCGGCAACGACCTCGCCCGCGAGCTCGACTATCCGCTCGAGCTCGAGGCTGCGTTCGCCGCGGCACTGTCGGGCTCGGTCGAGCGGTTCGACCTCGGGCGGATCGGCGAGCGTTCCTTCTGCGGCGTGGCCGGAGTCGGCTTCGATGCTGCGGCCGCCGAGTACGCGCGCACCCGCATCCGGCGCCTGCGCGGGCCGGCGGTGTACGCCTGGGCGACGCTGGCGTCGCTGGCGTCATTCCGGCCGCCGCGGCTCTCGCTCCGCGCCGATCGATTCGAATTCGACGGCGAGATCTTCCTGGTGGCGTTCGCCAACAGCTCGCACTACGGCGGAGGGATGAGGATCGCCCCCGAAGCCGATCCGAAGGATGGACTGCTCGACATCGTGCTGGTCAAGCGGTGCTCGAGGTGGCATCTCCTGACTGTCTTCCCCAAGGTCTACCGGGGGAGCCATCTCTCCGATCCCAGCGTCGAGGTTGTTCGCACCGGTGCAGCACGACTCACGATCGTGCCCGAGCAGCTCGTCAACGCCGACGGCGAGAGCGCCGGTCGCG
>CAZPYU010000269.1:0-12794 GCA_964590905.1 uncultured Thermoanaerobaculia bacterium | reverse complement strand
GTCGAAGACGTCGCGGCCCTCGAAGCGCAGCTCGCCGGTCGTGCGCACGCCGTCGATCAGATCGTTGAGCCGATTGATGCAGCGCAGCAGCGTCGACTTACCGCAGCCCGAAGGACCGATGTAGGCGGTGATCTTCTTCGCAGGAATCTGCATCGAGATGTCGAAGAGCGCCTGCTTCGGGCCGTACCAGAGGTTGAGGCCACGGATGTCGAGGATGGCATCCGTGATTGCCGGGTTGAGCGCCGGGTCGTCGGAGGCCGAGGCTTCCGGGGCGGGCGCGGAGGCGGCTGAGAACGAGGCTTGGCGTAGGGTCTTGCTCTCCAAGGCGGCGCTCTCCTCGAGGTCGGCTGTGGTCATCACTCTAGCCTCTCCGGGTCAGACGGCGCTGCCGGCGTACTTGCGTCGTAACCGGTTGCGGAGGCCGACGGCGGCGAGGTTCATCGCCGTCACCACCGCGATCAAGAGGAGCGCGGTCGCGAACACCAGCGGCTTGCTGGCGTCGACGTTGGGGCTCTGGAAGCCGACGTCGTAAATGTGGAAGCCGAGGTGCATGAACTTGCGCTCGAGGTGGACGAACGGGAAGTGGCCGTCGATCGGCAGCGTCGGCGCGAGCTTGACCATGCCGACGATCATCAGCGGCGCGACCTCGCCCGAGGCGCGAGCCATGGCCAGAATCAAACCGGTGAGGACGCCCGGTGCGGCCGCCGGCAGGACGACCTTGAACGTGGTCTCGAACTTGGTAGCGCCGAGCGCGAGCGAGCCCTCGCGCACGATGCGTGGCACGGAGGCGAGTCCCTCCTCGGTGGCAACGATGACCACGGGCACTGTCAAGAGCGCCAGGGTCAGGGCGCCCCAAAGGATGCCACCGGTGCCGAAGGTCGGGGTCGGCAGCGCTTCGGCATAGAAGAGCTGGTCGATCGTGCCGCCGATCGAGTAGACGAAGAAGCCGAGGCCGAAGACGCCGAAGACGATCGACGGCACGCCGGCCAGATTGTTGACGGCGATGCGGACCAAGCGGACCAGCGGCCCCTGCTTGGCGTACTCGCGCAGGTAGAGCGCGGCGAGGACGCCGAACGGCACCACCGCGATCGACATCAAGAAGACCATCATCACGGTTCCGAAGATCGCCGGGAAGATGCCGCCCTCGGTGTTCGACTCGCGCGGATCGTCGGCGACGAATTCGCGCACTCGAGAGAGGTAGAGACCGAGCTTGCCGAAAGCCGAGAGCTCGTTCGGCATGAGCGCGCGCACCACCGCGCCGGCGGCGACGCTCTTCCTCGTGCCGTCGCTCGCTTCGAGCACCAGGCTCTCGTCGAGCAGCCGTTCGCGTTTGGCGAAGAGCTCGTTCGACAGCCGTTCGTAGTCGACCTGTAGGCGGGCGACCTGGCCGTCGATCTCGGCTTGGCGTCGCTCGCGCTCCGGGCCGGGAGGAAGCTCGAGCGCGAGCCGCCGCGCCGCGAGCCGCAGCTTCTCGATCTCGTAGTTGACTTCGCCGATCGCGCCGCGCTCGAGCCCACGAATCTCGCGCCGCTCGCGCGCCTTCCGCTCGAGCAGCTCTGCGAGCGCTCGCCAACTCTCCTCCGGCGTCGCTGCGATCGCCGCGCCGTTCCTTTCGAGGGCGACCAGCCGGCCGTAGAAGTTGCCCCATTCGAGCCGTTCGAGGAGGAGCGCCTCGCGCGGAGCGGAGGTGCGAACGACGTCGCGCTGGTCGATCCAGACGAAATCCTGCCCGGTCAGGTCGCGGTTGCCGGCGCGGAGCTGGAAGCGCTCGCGTTCCATGCCGTCCTCGGCGTGGGCGGCAGGTAGCGTCTGGCGCGAATGGATCTCGCCCAGCAGCTTGCGGCCGTCGGCGAGCTCGACCTCGACCAGGTCCTTCTGCCAGAAGTAGCGCCCGCCCTGCCAGCCGATCAGGGCGAGGAGCGCCAGGATCAGAACCAGGTTGAGCGCCAGCGCGCCGCCGCACAACGCGGTGAGCGAGACGCCGACGAAATCGCGGCGGCGTTGGGAGGTGGTCTCGTAGGGCATGCCGGACGGTGTCGGAGTCGAAGCGCGTCTCAGAGCTGCGCGTACTTCTTCCGTAGCCCCTGGCGGACCACTTCCGCCACGGTGTTGACCGCGAAAGTAAGCGCGAAGAGCAGCAGGGCGGCCAGGAAGAGCGTGCGGTAGAGCGTGCCGCCGTGCGGCGCTTCGGGGATCTCGACCGCGATGTTCGCCGAAAGGGTGCGGAAGCCGTTGAAGGCGTTCCACTCCAGGATCGGCGTGTTGCCGGTAGCCATGAGTACGATCATGGTCTCGCCGATGGCGCGCCCGAAGCCGATCATGATCGCCGAGAAGATTCCCGGGCTGGCGGTGGGCAGCACCACCTGCGTCACCGTCTGCCAGCGGTTGGCGCCCAGCGCGAGCGAGCCGGCGACGAGATTCCTCGGCACGTTCGAAAAGGCGTCTTCGGCGATGGCGAAGATGATCGGGATGACGGCGAAGCCCATCGCCAATCCGACCACGACCGCGTTGCGCTGGTCGTAGGGCAGGCCGGTGGTGGCGAGCAGCCAGGCCTGGAAGCTGCCGCCGAAGGCGATCCGTTCGAACGCGGAAGAGAGCGCGAGGCAGGCGCCGAGCGCGGCGGCGACGACGACGGCGTAAAGCAGGACCTCGGCGCCAGTCGGGAATCGGATGCGAAAGCCGAGCGGCAGGCGCTGCCAGCCCAAGCCCGTCAGCCAGACGGCCAGCGGTAGCACCACGAACGCCAGAATCAGAGCCGGAAACGTGCGCTCCAGGATCGGCGCCAACCAGAGTCCGGCGAGGAAGCCGAGCACGACGGAAGGCAGCGACGCCATGACCTCGACCGTCGGCTTGATGACGTTCAGGAGCTTCGGGTGCAGAAACTGCGAGGCGAACATCGCGCCGAGCACGCCAAGCGGAATCGCCAACAGCAAGGAGTAGAACGTTCCCTTGAGGGTGCCGACGAGGAGCGGCGTCAGCGAAAGCTTCGACTCGAAATCGTCGGTGCCGCCGGTCGACTGCCAGACGAAGCTCGGCTCTTCGTAGCCTTCGTACCAGAGCCTGCCGAAGAGCGCCTTCCACGACGCCTCTGGATGCGGATTGCGGATCGCGACCGGCGTCAGCTTTCCCGGTTCGGCGAGCAGAGCCGCGTCGCCCTTGGGCGCGAACGCCACCGCGGTCGCCGCCGCGACCGGCGAACGGCCGCGCCAGAGAGTGCGCTCGGAGGTGGAGAAGAAGAGCGCCAGCTCGCCGTCTTCGCTACCCGCCAGGAAGCTTCGATTGCGGCGCGACGGAGTCAGATGCCGGATTGCGCCGTCGAGCGGTCCGAAGCCGCGCACGCGGGTGAGCGAGAAGCGCTCGTCGTCGCCGCGCACCGGAAACCAGACCGACACCGAGCCGTCGGCGCGCCCGACCACGAGCGAGCGGTCGCCAATCAGGAAGGTGAGCGCCGTGATCGCCGACGATCCCGTCGAGACGGCCTCGGGCGGCGCCTCGGCGCCAACGTCGAGTGGCCACCAGAAGAGGCGTCCGTCCTCGCTGCCGCCGAAGAGGTTGCGCGCCTCGCGGTCGATCAGCAGAGTGGTGAGCTTGGGCGCGACGGCGAGGTCGAGCCGGTCGATCGATTCGACGGTCTCGCCGCTGAAATCGTTGGTTTCGACGGCGCGCCGGACGACAACGACGGATCCGTCACTGAGTTGCGCCGCGCCGGCGGCGCGGTCAGTGCCGGCCTGGACGGCGATAGCGCCGAGCGGCCTGCTGGCCAGATCGAGCTGCAGTATCGCCGGCGGGGGCAGGTGGGCGGTGACCGACCGTTCGGTGCCAGTAGCGAACACGACCTCGAATTCGACGGGTTGCGCCACGATCCGGCCGTCGCTCGTGGCGATCGAGACGACGTCGTCGCCGGGGCTCGACGAGGTTGCGACCACCGTCGGCGGCGCCGGCGCCTCCGACCCCGTCAGTGGGACGAGCGATGCGAGGAGCGCACGTTCGAGCTCGACCGTGCCGTCGGCGAGGCGGACCACGCGCAGGTTGCCACCGGCGTCGAGTGTCGCCGCGAGTGTGACGTACTCGTCGACGACGATCTGCGACGCCGCGCCCGAAAACATCACCGCCGTTCCGGGCTCGACCCGCGCCGGCGAGAGGAGCGGCAAGACCTCGAGGACGATGAAGACGAGAATCGCGAGGATCGAGGCGATGATCGCCAGGCCGCCAAAGGTCACGAACCAGCGCGAGAACCTGTCGGTCGCGAGCCGCCGGGCCGACGTACGAACCGCCGCGCGCAGCGCGGGGATCGCGACGGCGGAACCGAGAGGCGGACTCGCGACGGCCATCACTTCTCCTACTGAAGCTTCGCCAGCTCCTCGTCGACGATCTGCTTGGCGACGGGCAAGTAGCCGTCCTTGACTACGGTCTCCTGGCCCTCCTTCGAAAGCATGAACTTCACGTACTCGCGCACCAGCGGGTTCGCGGGCTCATTGGGCGCCTTGTTGACGTAAACGTAGAGGAAGCGCGACAGCGGGTACTTGCCCGACAGGACGCTGTCGGGCGTGTCCTCGACGAACGGCCCGCCCGGCTTTCTGGCGAGCGCCGCGGTCTTCACGCCAGAGGTCTTGTATCCGATGCCGCTATAACCGATGCCGTAGCGGTCCTCGGTGACGCCCTGGACAACCGACGCCGATCCCGGCTGCTCCTTCACCGTGTCCTTGTAGTCGCCCTTGAAGAGCGCGTTCTCCTTGAAGAAGCCGTAGGTGCCCGAGGCCGAGTTTCTGCCGTAGAGCGAGATCGGCCGCAGTGCCCAGTCGCCGGTCAGGCCGAGCTGGCCCCAGGTCTTGACGTCCTTGCCGCCGCCTCTCCTGGTCTTCGAGAAGATGCCGTCGACCTGCTGCAGCGTCAGCTCCGCGATCGGGTTGTCCTTGTGCACGAAGACGCCGAGGCCGTCGACCGCGACCTTGATCGCGGTCGGTTTGTAGCCGTACTTCTTCTCGAACTCGTCGATCTCCTCGGCTTTCATCACCCGGCTCATCGGCCCGAGCTGCGCCGTGCCGGAGATCAGCGCCGGCGGCGCCGTCGAGGAGCCTTTGCCCTCGATCTGAATGCGCACGTTCGGGTACTGCCGCTGAAAGCCCTCGGCCCAGTACGTCATCAGGTTGTTGAGCGTGTCAGAGCCGACCGAGCTCAGGTTACCCGCGACGCCGCTGGTCTTCTGATATCCGGCGATGCCAGCTTCGACTTGTGCGGGCTGCGCTGAGGCGGGAGCCGCCGCTACGGTAACGAGCGTGAGAGTGGCTAGGAGGGACTGCATCTTCATGAAGATTTCTCCTTGGGGTGGATGGAGCCCGGCGCGGCCAGGCGGTTAGCAAGGAGAGACTAAGAGTGGCGTATGTCAGCGTCCGCTTCGGGATGTGACGGGAAGGTGACAGAGCGAGCCGCACGTGCCGGCGGGCGGCTTCAGACCGACTCGCTCGCCTTTTCGTCGGCCGTCATGTGGCGAATGTCGCGGCCTTCGACGTAGAAGACGACGTCCTCGCCGATGTTCGTGGCGTGGTCGGCAATCCGTTCGTAGTTCCTGGCGATGAGCAGCAGGTGGAGAGCGCGGGTGATGTTGCGCGGATCCTCGACCATGTAAGTGACCAGCTCGCGGAAGAGCTGCTCGTAGAGGCCGTCGACCTCGTCGTCGCGCTTGCAGACCTCGATCGCGGCATGGGCGTCGCGACGCACAAAGCTGTCGAGCACGTCGCGCACCATCTCCTGGGTGATCTGGGCCAGGCGCGGCAGGTCGATGTACGGCTTGAGCGGCGGCTCCTGGTTGAGAATCTCGACGGCTTGGGCGATGTTGACCGCCGAGTCGCCCATCCGTTCGAGGTCGGTGGCGATCTTCATCGTCGCGACCAGGAAGCGCAGGTCGGAGGCCATCGGCTGCTGCAGTGCGAGCATGCGGCTGCACATGCCGTCGATCTCTTTCTGCAGCTCGTCGACCTCGTCGTCGGTGCGGATAACTGCCGGGCCGCGCACCGAGTCGCGTTCGACGAGCGCTTGCATCGCCTCGCGGATCATCCGCTCGACGAAGCCACCCATGCGGATGAGGCTCTTGCGGATCAGTTCGAGTTCTTGGTCGCGGTGGCGTTCCATATCGTTCTCGATGATAACGCCGGCTCTCGCGAGACGGCTCGAAGTGAGCAAAAAGGCGGTGGGAGGCCCGCGGTAGGTCGGGCCTCCCGCCCGAAGGAGGCTGGTGTCAGAAGATGATCTGGTACTGGAGACGGAGCTCCTTGTCCTTGGCCTTGCGACCCTTGTCCTCGAGCTCGCGGAAATCGAGCTGGAGCTTGTTGCTGTGCTTCGCCAAAAACCAGCCGAGGGCGACACCTATCTCGGTGCGCTCGTCGTTGTCTTTGTCGCCGTTCGGGTCGAGCTCGGCGGCGCGCAGAGCGATCTCGAGCTTCTTCGGGATCACGAAGTAGCCGGCCTGGAGCACGTAACCGGAATCGTCGAAGTCCGAGAAGCCGTTGTTGCGGTCGTTCTCGCGCTGGAACCGCTCGCCGAAGAACGAGAAGCCCCTGTACTTGGCGACGGCGTCGAAGGCGGTGATGGTCTGCTCGTTCTGGTGCGCGAGCGCCGGGGGCGTGACCACGGCCGCCACCTCGCGGATGTTCGCCTCGTAGCCGCCGGCGATGGCGAAGAGGAGCTTGTCGGTCGCTTCGAAGTCGCCTTCGGAGTACTTCGGATCGCCGAACGGCGCCCACTGGAGCCGGGCGTTGAGTTGTAGGTCGTCGTTGTCGTTGCGGCTGGTCGTGCGGCCGTTGCCGTTGAAGACGCCGATCCGCCAGTCCCACACGCCGCCGTTCGGCGTGCCCCAGAGCTGCACGCCGATGTCGCGGCCCCGGGCGAAGGTGTTCGACACCGCGGAGCGGTCGACGAACTGCTGCGAGCCGGAGGAGGTGAGCTCCTGGCGCCCGAACGGCACCTTGTACTGGCCGGCCTTGATCATCACCGTCTTCTTGCCGTTGGTGAAGTCCCAGTTGACGTTGGCGTCCTCGAGCACGTTGGCCGAGTCGGCGAAGTTCACTTGCATCTCGTAGCCGAGGTTCTTGTCGTAGGCCCAGCCCTCGAACTTGGTTTTCATCCGGCGCAGGCGAAAGCTGTCGCGCTCCGGCTTCGAGGTCGCGCTGTTGGTGTCGAGGTCCTCGGAGGTGAAGCGGATCTGGGCGCGGTTCGAGATCACCAGCTCGGCGCTCTTCGACTTGATCGTCGTCTTGCCGTCCTTCCAGGAGAGGTCGAATGGCGGCGCGTACGGCTTCGGCGAGGTCCGTTCGTAGCCGGGCAGGTTGTGCTTGAACAGGTAGAGGTCGGCGGCGGTCTCGTTCTCGGCGACCAGCGTCTTGCCCCCTTCAGCCTTGCCGATCAGGGTGATAGCGGTGCCGATCTCGCCCGACTCGCTGAAACTCTTGAATCGCTCCGGCGTGTTGAAGACGTAGACACGGCCGTCCTTCTCGAGCTCTTGATAGTAGAGGCCCATGATCTGGGCGGATGCGGCGGCGGCCCCGAGCAGCAGGGCGACCACGCAGAGCCTGGCGACGACAATCTTGCTCTTCATTGATCTCTCCTCCGTGAGAGTTGAAGGTTGGATTCGCGATGCGCGAGCGCCGATTGGGCGGCGTCGCACCGACTAGGCGAGACAATAGGCAACCGCCTCGTGCGGGCCGGCGACGCGGGTGTGACAGGGGTGCGACAGCAGCTGCGCGCGGAGCCGGCCGTGCGCGTCAGCGGGCGAGCGGCAGCAGCACGCGAAAGGTCGAGCCGGCGCCGAGCTCGCTCTCGACCTCCACTTTGCCATGGTGCGCCTGCGCGACGTGCTTGACGATCGCCAGGCCGAGGCCGGTGCCGCCCTCTTCGCGCGCGCGCCCCTTGTCGACTCGGTAGAAGCGCTCGAAGATCCGCGCCAGGTGCGCCGACGCGATGCCGATGCCGCTGTCCGCGATCTCGATCTGGGCGAGACCGTCCTGCTCTCCCAATCGCACGTACGCCGAGCCGCCGGGGTGGTTGTACTTGATCGCGTTGTCGAGCAGATTGGTAAGCAGGCGCAGGAGACCCTCCCAGTCGCCATCGACGACGGGCGAACCGCCCGGCTCGAGCTCGAGGATCACCGGTTTCGCCGCGGCGCGAGCCGCGACCAGCTCGACCGCCTCGGTTGCCAGCTCGCGCAGATCGACGCGTTCGGGCGCGCGGATCGGTTCGGCGCTTTCGAGCCGCGACAGTACGAGCAGGTCGTCGAGTAGTTCGCCCAGGCGTCGGCACTGCTCGAGGATCCGTTCGCTGAAGCGCAGGGCGGTGGCGCGCTCCTCGGCTGCGCCGTCGACCAGCGTCTCGGCGTAGCCGCGGATGGCGGTGAGCGGCGTCTTCAGCTCGTGCGAAACGTTGGCCACGAACTCCTTGCGCATCCGGTGCAACAGTTCGGCCTCGGTGATGTCGCGCGCCACCACCACCGCTCCGCTGCCCTTCGAGAGCGGGTTGGCGAGGAGTGCCAGCGTGCGCGGCCGCGGGTCGCTCCGCTCGAGCTCGGTCGCGCGGGGCGTCGGGTCGGCCAACACAGCGGCCACCAGGTCACCCAGACGCGGCTCGCGCGCGAGGTCGAGCAGGTCGACCGCCGGCGCGGCTGTTGGCAACCCGAACAGATCGCGGAACGCCGCGTTCGCGAGTTGGCCGCGGCCCGCGGAATCGACCACCAGCACGCCCTCCCGCATGCTCTCGACAGTGGCACGCAGATGATCGCGCTCGCCCTCGACGGCGGCCAGCTGCCGCTCCGCTTCGCGGGCGATCCGGTCGAGCGCGCGGGCGAGCGCCGCTAACTCGGTCTCGTCGGGAACCTCCACCGGAGCGCCATAGTCGCCGTCGCCGATCCGGCCCGCGGCGGCGATCAGCCGGGTCAGCGGCTGAAAGAGCGTGCGCGACAGCCAGAACGAAACCGCTGCGGCCACCAGGGCGGCGGCCAGAGCTGACAGGGCGAGCATGCCGATCAGATGGCGGCGATAGGTGGCGAGCGAGCGGATCGGCAGAGCGAGGCGGGCGACGACGACGGTGCCGTCGGTCCCGCGCACCAGCCGCGCCGCGTAGGCGGTCTCGATCTCGGTCGTGCTGCTAGTCCGAACAGCGGAACCCTCGCCCTGCGCGAGCGCCGCGGCGAACTCCTCGCGCCCGCTGTGGTTCTCCATCTCCGAGAGCTGTTCGAAACCGCGCTCGCTGTCGGCCAGCACGCGGCCGTCCGCGGCGATCAGGGTGAGTCGAAAGCTGGTGTGGGCGACGAGCCCGGCCACCGCTCGCTGGAGCTGGGGATCGGGGGCCGTCGGCACTACGTCCAGCTTCGGCAGAGCCAGCTCGATCAGGCGCAGCGTCTGCGCCAGCTCCCGCGCGGCCTGCGCGGCGATCGCCCGCGGCAGCAATGAAACGTCGAGGGTCGCGACCAGCGCGAGGGCCGCCAGCGCCGGCCAGAGCGGGGCCAACCGGAGCTTGGGCGAATAGGGGATCGCCACCTGCGCGCCGCCCCTCACCCCTTCAGCCGGTACCCGACGCCAATCACGGTCTCGAGCCGGTCAGCTTCGGGGCCGAGCTTGCGGCGCAGGCGGCGGACATGGGTGTCGACCGTGCGGCTGTCGACTTCCTCGGCGTAGCCCCAGACATCGGTGAGCAGGCGCGCGCGGGTCTGCACGCGCCCGCGGCGTTCGAGCAGGAGGCGCAGCAGCCGGAACTCGGTGGCGGTGAGCCGCAGGTCGTGGCCGTGCACCGCGGCGGTGTGCGCCTCGGCGTCGAGCCGGATGCCGCCGGCCTCGAGCGTCACCTCGCCGGTCGCCGTCGGTTCGGAGCGCCGGCGCAGAACCGCCTGGATACGCAGCACGACTTCGCGCGGGCTGAACGGCTTGGCGATGTAGTCGTCGGCGCCGAGCTCGAGGCCGACGATCCGGTCGAGCTCCTCGCCCTTCGCTGTCAGCATGACGAGCGGGATGCGCGCAGTCGCCGGATCGCGCTTCACGATCCGCGTCAGCTCGAGACCGTCGAGTCCCGGCAGCATCAGGTCGAGGACGACGAGCGCCGGCGGCCGCCGGCGGATCGCCTCGAGGGCGCTGTCGCCGCGGCGCGCGCTCTCGACCGTGAAGCCCGCCCGTTCGAGGTGAAAGCGCAATACCTCCGCGATGTCCGGCTCGTCCTCCACCAAGAGCAGGCGCTTCTCGCTCATCGCCGGCAAAGCTAGCACCCTCCTTCGACAACTCGCAGCTTCTCCTCCCCGTGGAGTCAGGAGTTGTGACACCGAAGTGACAGCGGCCGGCAGACGAGACGCTTCAGCCTAGATCGTTCGCCCGCCAGAGGTACCAGCTCGCCACGGTGCGATAGGGGCGCCAGCGCTCGCCGTGCACCGCCAGCTCCTTCGGTTTCGGCAACACGCGGCGTCCGAAAGTTCGCGCGAACCCCTTCTTGACGCCGTAGTCGTCGACCGGTAGCACGTCGGGGCGGCCGAGGGTGAAGATGAGGAACATCTCGACCGTCCAGCGTCCGATGCCACGCACGTCGGTTAGTTGCTTCACGATCTCGTCGTCCGAGAGCTTGTCGGCCTTGGAGCGGGTGGGGATCTCGCCCTCGAGCATGTGTCGGGCAAGATCCTTGATCGCCTCGGCCTTGCTGCGCGAAAGGCCGGCGGAGCGGAGTCGTTCGGCGCTGGTCGCGGCGATGCGCTCGGCGCGTGGCGCGCGGCGCGCATCGAACAGCTTGCAGACGCGCGCGTAGATAGTCGCTGCGGCCTGGCCGGTGAGTTGCTGATAGACGATCGACTCGAAGAGCGCCTCGTACGGGCTCTGGCGCGCTGCGATCTCGAGCCGGCAGGGACCGACCTCCTTCATCACGCGTGCCAGGGTGCGATCCCGCCGTGCAACGTGCGCGCAGGCGGTCTCGAGGTCGAACGGAGGAGGCGTCATCGAAGAGTCGTACTTGAAATCGCGATCGGGGGGCGGAGTCTACTCGACCCGGACGAGAAAACCGAACTGCGCCGGGCGATGAAAATCAGCGGGGCGGATCCAGGTCGGCGACCAGCAGGAGTACTCGGCCGGGCCGCCGCGAGGCCGGTCGATGCGGAAGAAATTCGCTCGCCAGGTTCTCGGGATCGGCTCGACGGTGAGTTCCCGCCACGGGATCCTCAGCCGCGCCGACCAACTCCAGCCGTCGGCGGCGATCGCCACCTCGGCCACGACTCGCGGACAGTTCCAGGCGCTGTCGATCTCGAGATCACGGCGGTCGCCGTGCGGCGATTCGACCTTGGCGTCGAAGAGCGTGCCGAGAGGGTTGACCTCGAATTCGAAGTATCGAATCGGAGTCTCGGAGCCGGGAGAGAGGAAGAGCTCGACGACCTCCTCCTCCCAGAGTGGAGCATCGCGCTCGCGGAGCGTCGCCCACGGCTCGAAGTCGACGCAGTCGAAGCCGACGACCAGCATCTCGCCGCTGTCGCAAACTGTGACTCTCGTCGGAAGCGACGGGGCAGCGCCGTCTTCACTGCGGACGAGCGCGGCGATCTCGCGTTCGACGCCGCGCGGCAGCTCGAGCCGCGGGAGAGTCACTCCCAGGGGCCAGCCGGCATGCGCCGCCGTTCGAGGCCCTCGCCGACAAGCGCGGCATCGAGGAGATCCGAAGCGTCGTCGACGCCTACGCCGCCGTGCCAGAGATTGCCGGGCCAGACGACCACGGTGGGGCCACGGCTGCAGTGCCGCAGGCAACCGGTGCGGGTCACCAGGACTCGCTCGCGCAGATCGCGCTCGCGCACCAGGTCCTTGAAGGCGCGGTAGACGTCGAGCGAGTCCCGCCTGCCGCAGCTCGGGCGCCCCGACTCGAGATCGCGCTCGTTGGTGCAGATCAAGATCTGGATCTCGGGCGTCGGCACGCTGGAAGTCTAGCCTCGAGCGCGACCTAGAAGCGTCTCAGACGATGACGAGTGCGGGCGGCCCCGTTTCGATACTGCCGATCTCGGCGGCGCGGTGACCGCTCGCGGCGAGCGCTGCGAGGAGAGGCGCGACGCTCTCGTCAGGAACGGTGAGGAGCAGGCCGCCGGAGGTCTGCGGATCGACCAGAAGCTCCTGCTCCTCGGACGTGAGCTGACGAGTGAGCTCGAGGTGGGGAAGAACGAAGGAACGGTTCGATCGCGTACAGCCGGTCGAAACGCCGCGGCGCGTGAGGTCGAAGAACGCGGCGTGGATCGGAAGCGCGTCGAAGCGGATCTCGATCCGGACCTTCGACTCGCGCGCCAGATTCCAGGCGTGGCCGGCGAGACCGAAACCGGTGACGTCGGTGGCCGCGGTGGCGCCGTGGGCTACGCCCAAGCGCGAGGCCTCGGCGTTGGAGCGCTCCATCTCGACGAGCGCCGGCTCGAGGCCGGCGGCGTCGAGCTTGTCAAACTTGAAGGCGTTGATCATGACGCCGGTGCCGAGCGGCTTGGTGAGCACGAGGCGCTGCCCGGACCTGGCGCCAGCGAGGGTCAAGAGGCGCGCGGGATCGGCGAGACCGACGACCGCCAGGCCATACTTGGTCTCCGGATCGCGCACCGAATGACCGCCCAGGAGCGCGGCGCCGGCGTCGGCGAGAGCTGCGGCGCCGCCGGCCAGGATCGCCGCCTCGACGCCGTCGGGCAGCCCGTCTGGAAAGGCGCAGAGGTTCAGCGCGAAGAGCGGGCGCCCGCCCATCGCCCAGACGTCGGAGAGCGCATTGGTCGCCGCGACGCGGCCGTAGCGGAACGGATCGTCACAGACCGGCGGAATGAAATCGAC
>CAZPYU010000268.1:0-32044 GCA_964590905.1 uncultured Thermoanaerobaculia bacterium | reverse complement strand
CCGGCGATCGTCCGGCTTCTGCGTCGCTGCCTCGAACGGAATCCGAAGAACCGCCTGCGCGACATCGGCGACGCGCGTCTCGTGCTCGAGGAGACGCTCGCGGGCGAACCGGAGGAGGCAGGTCCGCTCGCCACCGCGTTGGTCGGGCGCACGAGTCGCGTAACCGTGGCCATGGCGGCGCTGGCGGCCGGAATCGCGCTGCTCTTCGTCGTCAGCCTCGCCCTCCGGCGCGAGGCCCCGGCCCCGATCCGGGAGACGAGCGTCGTGCGCTTTCCGCTCGTCAGCGACCCGTCGCTCTTCGTCTACACCGACCTCACCACTCCGTTCGCCGTCTCGTCGGACGGCAAGACGGTCGTCTTCGTGGCGGCCTCCGGCGGCGAGCCGATCCAGCTCTTCCTGCGCACGCTCGACGATCCCCGGCCGCGGCGCATCGAGGGCACGGAGGGCGCAACGCAGCCGGCGATCTCGCCGGACGGCGAGTGGGTCGCCTTCCTCGTCCGCTCGAGCCAGATCCGCAAGGTGCGGCTGAAGGGCGGCACGCCGATCGACGTCGCGACGATCGCCAACATCTCCGCCTCGCTCACCTGGGCCTCCGGCGACGAGCTGCTGTTCGAGCTGATCGGCGAGGACGCGGGGATCCACAGAGTGAGCGCCACGGGAGGCGCGCCCCGAGAGCTGATCCCGATCGACCGGGCAGCGGGGGAGACCCGGCAGCGCCGGCCGTTCGTGCTCCGGAAGGAACGGATCGTCCTCTACGCGAGCTCGACGGCGGACGGTCGCGTCACGCTCGCGAGCTACGCGCTCGCCGACGGCCGGCGTGCGCGGCTCGAGGTCGAGGGCGTGCAGGCCCTGGGCATGGTCGACGGCCGGCTGGTCTACGCGCGCGCCGACGGCAACCTGATGGCGGTTCCGCTCGACCTCGGCACCCTGCGGGTGACCGGCGCCGCCGTCGAGCTCGCCGAGCGCGTGGAGAGCTCGTCCTTCGGCACCCGCGTGGCGCTCTCGGAGGCCGGCACCCTGGTCTTCCGCGCCGGCTCGGCCTCGACGACCTCGCGCCTCGTGCTCGTGGACGCCCAGGGCAGCTCCCGGCCGCTCGGCGCGCAGAGAGGCTCCTTCAACAGCCTGCGCTTCTCGCCCGACGGGCGGAGGATCGCGGTCGGAATCGGAGAAGCGATCGGGGCCGCCGGCGGGAGCGCCGTGCAGGATCTGTGGCTCATCGATCGCGACTCCGGCGAGGCGACCCGCCTGACCCGGACGGGCAACGCCTCGATGCCGGAATGGTCGCCCGACGGCAGTGGTCTCGTCTACATCGCGCGGCAGCCGTCGAAGCGGAACGAGATCTGGACGCTGCCGCTCGACGGCAGCGCCGAGGCGAGCCGGCTGATCGAGGTCGATGGCGACCCGATTCACGCGGTTCTGGCGCCGGACGGCCGTTCCGTCGTCGTCGTCCTCGACCTCCCGGACAGCCCGAATCACGAGCTCGTGCGCGTGGCGCTCGACGGCAGCGCGAAAGCCACCGTGCTCGCTGGCCCCTCGGTCCAGGGCTCGGTGCGGCGGCCGATCCTGCCTCGTATTTCGCCGGACGGCGGGAGCGTGGCGTTCGTCGATCGCAGCATCTGGGAGATCTTCGTGCGGCGGATGGACGGCGCGGGTACGCTGCAGGTGACGGACGATGGCGGTTGGTGTCCGGCGTGGGGGCCCGACAGCCGCCATCTCTTCTTCGGTAACGGCAACGTTCTGTCGGTCGCCGAGCTCCGAGTCGCGCCCAGCCTGGCGGTCGCCGGGCGTCGGACCGTCGCCACGCTTGCGCACCTCGCCGAGGAGTTCGACCTGTCGCCGGACGGCAAGACGTTCGTCGTCGTCGCCCCGACCGCCGAAGGCACCGACGTGCTGGTCGCCGTCCACTGGAGCGACGAGCTGCCGCGAACATGGCGCCAGAGCGCTCGCGGCGAAGGCGCTCGGTAGCTATCTCTGCGCGTCGATTCCGCCGTCGCCCGAGGCGAGGAGCTCGGCGTCCGCGAGATCCTTGGGGCGGCCCGCGGCCAGCTTGTTGGCCACGAGATGCCGCCGGCCCAGAACAGGCAGCCGGATTCCCTCGATCTCGGTCACCAGGGCAGAGCGCTCGGCCTCGTCGAACTCGACGCCGCTGATCGAGGTCAGGAGGTCGATGCGCCGGGGCGGTAGCCCGAGCTGGTAGACGGTACCCGCTCGCTCGAAGTCGCTCCGGGTGGCGCCGTGACTCGCGAGCGGAGCGCCGAATCGGGTCAGCGCCCGGATCAGGCGCTCCGCGTTGTCGGCGTCGCGCGCGACAAAAATGTCCAGGTCTCCGGTCGCCCTCGGAACGCCGTGCACGGCCAGCGCGTGAGCGCCCACGATCAGGAAGCGGACCCCGGCCTCCTGCAGCTCGAACAGAAGATCCCTGAAGTCGTCGTGAAGAACTGGCTCGCTCAACCGGGCGCGTCCGAGCGGACGACGGCGCCCGGCATCCGGGAGCGGTCGTAGCTGGGTATCGAGCGGCCGGCGAGACGCCAGGAGAGCACGGTGAGCGGCCAGACCATGGCGAGCCGCTCGCCGGCGGTCGTCTGGGCGCTGAGATCGTCGCCGGGCTCGGCGCCGAGCTCGTATCGACGCAGCGGCCAGGTCAGCCGGTCGCGCCGGCGGCCTTCGCGCGCGCCGTCGGGGTCGTCCTCGGAAGCGCCGTTGCGGCTCTCGATGGAGGGTGCGCCGGCTCGGGAGACCATGATGCATTCTACCAGCCGACCTGCTCTGGCGCGGGTGCCGCGCTGGTGCGCTCCGTTCTCCTCCGGTAGTCTCGGCGCCACTCGCGGCAGCAGCAAGGACGCAGGCGCCCGAGCTGAACACGCTCGGGCGCCAGGGAGACTCGACCCCTTTGATCAGAACCAGGCTGGGTCCCTACGAGATCACCGCCAAGCTGGGCGAAGGCGGGGTGGGAGAGGTGGACCGAATCAAGGCGGGCATTCCGCGTCTCCACTTGGCTGATGGCGCCGCCTGATCGGAATCCCCGCGCTCCTCGCCGTGTTAGTATCACTCGAATGCAACGTGGTACTACGCGCGGAAGGGTGGGCTCCGGCCCGGTGCCGAGGCCGCGCGCCTCGGGCCGGTTCCTGTTGCGCCTCGATTCCGGCCTGCATGAACTTCTGCGCCGCACCGCTGCCGAGGCCGGGCTGTCGCTGAACGATCTCTGCGTTCGCAAGCTCGCCGCGCCGGGCGCCCCGTTCGATGCCTCCGCGGTTGCCGCCGACATCGTGCGGCGCGCCGCCGCCCAGTTGGGCGATGCCCTCGTCGGCCTGGCGCTCTACGGCTCCTTCGTGCGCGGCGGCGCCACGCCCGCCTCGGACGTCGATCTGCTGCTGGTCGTGGACAGCGGATTGCCGCTGACGCGCGAGCTCTACCGGCGCTGGGACGAGGAGACGCTGCTCTGGGACGGGCACGAGGTCGAAGTTCATTTCGCTCACTTGCCGTCGCAGGACTCCGGCTTCGGCGGATTCTGGGCCGAGCTGGCGCTCGACGGCGTCGTGCTGTTCGAGCGCGATCTCCTGCTCTCGCGGGCCTTGATCGCTGTCCGGCGCGAGATCCTCGCCGGCCGGATCGAGCGGCGTGCCGTGTCCGGACAGCGGTATTGGACCGAGGCAGGGACCGGAGCGGCCTGATCGTGCGCAATCCCGAGCTCGCCGCCGACTTCGCGCGCCGCGCCGTGGTGCGGGTTCGCGCCGTCGAAGTGCTGCTCGCCGCGGCGAGCTGGGCCGACGTCGTCCGGGAGTCGCAGGAGATCGTCGAGTTGGCGCTCAAGGGGCTCCTGCTCGCCTGCGGCATCGAGCCGCCGCGGATCCACGACGTCTCGGCGATCGTGCTCGCCGAACGCTCGCGGATGCCGGCCGGAATCGCCTCGGAGCTGGAGCGGCTCGCGGTTCATTCGCGCGAGCTGCGGCGCGACCGTGAGCTCGCCTTCTATGGCGCCGCCGATCTGATCCCCTCCGGCTTCTACTCCGAGGCCGACGCGAAGCGTGCCCTGGCGGCGGCCCGCGACACCGCGGAGTGCGTGGCGCGAGTCGTCCCCGGTTCGGGGCCGGTGCGCAAGATGCGGAGCTCGCGCCGATGACCGGCTCTCTGATCGGCACCCGGCTCGGCTCCTACGAGATCACCGCCAAGCTGGGAGAAGGTGGCATGGGCGAGGTGTATCGCGCCACCGACACCAGGCTCAAGCGCGACGTGGCGATCAAAGTTTTGCCGCCAGGTTTCACCGAAGACAAGGAGCGCCTCGCCCGCTTCGAACGCGAAGCGCAGCTTCTCGCTCAGCTCCAGCACCCGAACATTGCTTCAATCTTCGGGCTCGAGGAGTCGGGCGGCGTGCGCGCGCTGGTCATGGAGCTCGTCGAAGGCCCGACCTTGGCTGAGCGACTGGAAGCGGGGCCTTTACCCATAGCTGAAAGCCTTTCCGTCTCTTCGCAAATCGCTCAAGCCCTCGAAGAGGCGCACGAGAAGGGGATCGTCCACCGCGATCTGAAACCTCAAAACGTAAAAGCCTCCATAGAGGGAAAAGTCAAAGTCCTCGATTTCGGGTTGGAGAAGGCGATGGATCCGACTGGCGGGGCTTCGTCGGCCGCTGACCTCGCGCGTTCGCCGACGCTCTTGAACTCACCGACGCTGACCGCGGTGCAGGGCACTCAGCTCGGGGTGATCCTCGGCACCGCGGCCTACATGGCGCCCGAGCAGGCGCGCGGCGGCGCGATCGACAAGCGCGCCGACATCTGGTCGTTCGGTGTCGTGGTCTACGAGATGCTCTGCGGTCGCTCGCTCTTCGCTGGCGAGACGGTGACCGACACGCTCGCCGCGGTGTTGACGCGAGAGGTCGATTGGAATGCGCTTCCGGCGGCAACGCCGGCCGCGATCCGTGGCCTTTTGCGGCGCTGCCTCGAACGGAACCCGAAGAATCGGCTGCGCGATATTGGCGACGCGCGGCTCGTGATCGACGAGGTCATCCGCGGCGGAAGTGCGATCGAGACCGAGCGCACGATCGCGGCTCCGCGGCATAGCACCTCGCGCCAGGTGGTCGCGGCTTGGGTCGCGGCGGGTATCTTCGCCGCCATCGGCATCGGGTTGGGCGCTTTCGTATGGCGACAGCGGAGCGCGGCACCGACAGTTCCACGCTTCGAGAAGCTCACCTACGCGCCGCAATTCATCTCGAATGCGCGCTTCGCAGCGGACGGCCGAACGGTGGTGTTGAGCGCGGCGCGCGAGGGAAATACCTCCGAGCTGTTCGTCCGTCACCCCGAGGATCCGCAACCCCGGACTCTCGGCCGGCCGGACACGCAGCTCCTCGCCGTCTCCTCGAAGGGCGAGCTCGCGCTTCTCACTCGCGCCCGGTACCAGACGCACCGCACCTACCTCGGCACGCTCGCCCGGATGCCGCTCGCGGAGGCTTCGCCGCGCGAGGTCCTGAACGACGTCACGGCGGCCGACTGGTCTCCCGATGGCGCCGAGCTCGCTGTCATCCGGCAGGTCGAGGGCAAGAGCCGTCTCGAGTACCCGCTCGGGACGGTCCTGGCGGAAACGACCGGCTACCTGAGCGACGTTCGAGTCTCGCCGCAGGGGGACTTGATCGCCTACATGCCGCACGCCTTCGCGCTGGACAACCGGGGTCGGGTCGTGATCGCCGATCGTGCCGGAAAGGTGGTGGCGACGTCGCCCGCCGAGTACTGGGGCGAGGAGGGAATCGCCTGGTCCGCGGACGGAAAGGAAGTCTTGTACTCAGCTTTGGACCTGAGCCAGGGCCAGGAGTTCGCGATTCACGCGCTCGCCCTGGACGGTACAGTTCGGATGGTGTTGGCCGCTCCCACGGGGCTCATCCTCCACGACAGAACGCCGGACGGGCGGCTCCTCGTCTCGACGCACATCGAGCGGGGAGCCGTCGTGGCCCTCTTCCCCGGCGCCGCTGCCGAGCGCGACCTGCCCTGGCTCGAGCAGTCGTACCTGCCGGTGCTGTCGCGCGACGGAAGGAGCCTGCTCTTCGGGGACAGCTCGGCGTTGTCGGGCGACCTCTACTCGGTCCTCTTTCGCGCCGCCGACGGTTCGCCCCCGGTCCGGCTCGGCGAGGGCATCGGCACCGACCTCTCTCCGGACGGCGCCGTGGTGGTCGCGGTCGTCATGGACGATCCGCCCCGGCTGATGATCTATCCAACCGGCGCCGGCGAGCCGCGCGACATCTCCGCCGCGGGCTTCGTCGCCTACGGACAGAGTGCTCACTTCTTCCGGGAGGGAAGGAGCGTGGCCTTCTGTGGCAACGAAGCCGGCATGCCCTCGCGCTGCTACGTCCGCGACCTCGCCGCCAGCGGCCCTGCTCGCGCCGTGACGCCCGAAGGCACCCGCCAGGGCCGCGTCTCTCCAGACGGCACGGCCGTCGTGGCCAGAGGTACAGACGGCCGCTACCGGCGCTACCTGCTGGATGGGGGCGAGGGTGTGCCCGTGCCGGGCCTCGGCGATGACGACGAGATCGTCTGCTGGAGATCGGACGGTCGGTCTCTCTTGGTCTGCCGCCGTTCGGAGATTCCTGTACGCGTCGACCGTCTCGACCTCGCGACGGGCCAAAGGACGCTGCTGCGGGAGCTGGCGCCCGCCGACCGGGCTGGCCTCATCGGTCTCGAAGAGGTCTCTTTCTCGGCGGACGAGAAGTCCTATGCCTACGGCATCAAGCGCGTCGTGGGTACCCTCTACGCGGTCGAGGGCGTGAGATGAGAGTGAGCGCCTCATGATCGGAACACGCCTCGGCCCCTACGAGATCACCGCCAAGCTGGGCGAGGGAGGAATGGGGGAGGTCTACCGAGCCACCGATACCAAGCTCGAGCGCCAGGTGGCGATCAAGGTCCTGCCGGCGGCGTTCACCGAAGACAGGGAGCGCCTCGCCCGTTTCGAGCGCGAGGCGAAGCTGCTCGCGCAACTTCACCATCCGAACATCGCGTCGATCTTCGGGCTGGAAGAGAGCAAAGGCATGCGAGCTCTGGTCATGGAGCTCGTGGAAGGCCCGACCTTGCAGGAGCGCCTGGAGACGGGGTCTCTACCCCTAGTTGAAGGCCTTTCCATTGCTTTGCAGATTGCGAATGCGTTGGAAGAGGCGCACGAAAAAGGCATTGTCCATCGAGACCTGAAACCACAAAACATCAAAGCTTCCGTAGAAGGAAAAGTCAAAGTCCTCGACTTCGGTCTCGCGAAGGCGATGGATCCGGCGGCTGGCGCGGGCTCGGCTTCGCAGCTCGCGCAGTCGCCGACGATCACCTTCGGCGCGACGCAGATGGGAACCATCCTCGGCACCGCCGCATACATGTCGCCCGAGCAGGCAAAGGGGCTTCCGGTCGACAAGCGCGCCGACATCTGGGCGTTCGGAGTGGTGCTCTACGAGATGCTGACCGGCCGGCGCCTGTTCGCGGGCGAGAGCGTGCCCGAGACGCTCGCCGGCGTGCTGAAGACGGAGATCGACTTCGCGCGCCTCCCCAGCTCGACGCCGAAGGCGGTCCTCCAGCTGCTCCGGCGCTGTCTCGAACGAGATCCGAAGAACCGCCTGCGCGACATCGGCGACGCGCGCCTCGCGCTCGCCGAGCTTCGCGACGCGCCGCCCGAGACCGAGTCGGCGCCGGTGGCGCTGGCGTCTCCACGTGGCCTACGGAGCGCGCTGCCGTGGGCAATCGCGGCGGCGGCGGTCGCGCTCGCGGGTTGGACGCTGCTAGGGCGGGGTGGCGGCGAGAGCGCGACGCCCGAGCTGGCTCACCTCGAGCTCAGCCTGCCTACGGGGGTCGAGCCGGTGTCCGGGACCGCCGGCGGCTTCGCGCTCTCGCCCGACGGCCGGCTGGTGGCGATGATCGGCGTTCGCGAGGGTCAGCGTCGCCTCTACGTTCGCCGGCTCGACCGGCCGGATGCGATCGAGGTCAACGCCTCGTCGGGAGTCAACGCCGCCGCCTTCTCGCCCGACAGCTCAGCCATCGTCTTCGTCCCCGGCAGCGCGCAGGTGACGCGCCTCTCGCTCGTCGACCAGCAGCGCAAGGTCGTCGTGACTGGCGCCGACCTCGGGAGCACCATCGCCTGGGGCGAGTTTGGGATCTACTTCCTCCGCGAAGGTGAGCTCTGGACGGTGCCGGCGGCGGGCGGCGACGAGCGGCAGCTCACCAGGCTCGACGAGGCGCGCCGCGAGGTCCTCCATTTCGATCCGGTCGAACTCCCGGGCGTGCGCCGGCTCCTCTTCACGAGCATGTCGAGCGGGACCGAGGCCGGCCGGATCGAATCGGTCGAGCTCACCGGCGGCGCACGTTCGGTGGTCGTCGAGCGCGCCACGTCGCCGGTCTGGTCGGCGACCGGGCATCTGCTCTTCGAGCGCGAGGGCACGATCTGGGCCGCCGCCTTCGATCCGGGCAGCCGCGTCCTAGGCTCCGCGGTTCCGGTCGTGCGCGCCGGCGAGGTCGGATCGCTCCGCTACGGCAGCCTCGGCTACAGGCTCTCGGCCTCAGGCACGCTCGTCTACATGGCGCCCGACTTCGACGAGAAGCGGGTCGTCGCGGTCTCGCGCGACGGAGGCGAGAAGGCTCTCGAGATGCCACCGGGGACGTACGCGAATCCTCGGGTCTCGCCCGACGGGAAGCGGCTCCTGGTGGAGCGGAACTCGAGCGTCAGCGAGGTGCTCGAGCTCGCCCGCGGTACGCGGACGCAGCTCGCCGCGCCGGCGTTCGGCACCAGCTTCTCGACCTGGACCTCCGACGGCGAGCGCGTCGTCTCCCGCCGCTTCAACGTGCCGCAGTGGGTTGCGGCCGACGGCAGCGGCCGCTTCGGGCTCATCCCCGGCGGATCGGTCAACGACTATCCGTCCGCGCCCGGGCCCGATCCCGAGTCGATCCTGAGTGTGCGGATCCGACCCGAGACGGCAGGCGATCTCTACCTCACCTCGATCGGCGGCGCGTTCGAGCCGAAGGCGCTCCTCGCAACGCCCGCCTACGAGGGCGGCCCGCAGCTCTCGCCCGACGGCAACTGGCTTCTCTACCAGTCGAACGCTTCGGGCCAGCCCGAGATCTTCGTGCGCAGCTACCCCGCGCTCGATCGCGCCTGGCAGGTTTCGGAGGGGGGCGGCGTTCAGACGCGCTGGAGCGCCGACGGCCGTGAGATCTACTACCGGAGCGGCCAGCGGATGATGGCCGCGTCCTTCGAGGGCCGGGGCGCGGAGCCCGCTCTCGGCCGGCCGGGTCTCCTCTTTGCCGACGAGTACGACTTTGGTCAAGGCCTCTCGATCGCGAACTACGACGTCACGCGCGACGGCCGCTTCGTGATGCTGCGCCGCACGCCGTCCGGTGGAAGGCTGCACGTCGTTCTCCACTGGACGGAAGAGCTGAAGCGGCTGCTCGCCACCGGCGGTTTGCGCTGAGGCCGTCCCGGTCTTCGTGGCGCATTACCGGACGGATCAGCTCGCCGCCTTGATCGGCCAGGGAGTTGGTGCCTTCGAGATCTCCGCCGAACGCGGCCCGCGCTTGACCTAGTCCACTTAGTCCACTACGATCTCGACCGTGCGGACGATCAACATCCACGAGGCCAAGACCCACCTTTCGCGCCTGGTCGCCAGGGTGGAGCGGGGCGAGGAGCTCGTCCTCGCGCGGGCGGGCCAGCCGGTCGCCAGGCTGGTGCCGATCGCTCCCGCGCGGGCGCGCAAGCCCGGCGCCTGGAAGGGCAAGGTCCGCTATGGCGACGATCTTTCCGATCCGCTGCCGGCGGAGATCTCCGAGCTCTTCTACGGCGTCGAGCGGTGAGGCTCCTGCTCGATTCGCACGTCCTGGTCTGGTGGATGGCCGACGACCGGCGCCTGGGTGCGGCGCGCCGGCGCGCGATCGCCCGCGCCGAAGCTCGCTTCAGCCCAGTTTCGGTCTGGGAGCTCCGCCTGAAGCAGCTTGCCGGCAAGGTCGACTTCGGCGAGCGCGCGCTCGCCGAGGAATGGACCGAGCACGGTTTCGCGGAGCTGCCGCTGACCAGTGAGCACGCCGAGCGGGCGCTCGCCCTGCCTGCGATTCATCGCGACCCGATCGATCGCTTCCTCGTCGCCCAGGCACTGGTCGAGGGCTTGACCCTGGTCACCGACGACGAGACGATCCGGCGCTACCCCGTCGCCACGCTCTGAAAACTGCGATGACGTTCGCCCCCGGAAGCAGATGATCGGATTTCGATGATCGGCGTCTCATGATCGGCAGACGACTGGGCTCCTTCGAGATCACCGCCAAGCTGGGCGAGGGCGGGATGGGAGAGGTGTACCGGGCGCACGACACCAAGTTGAGGCGCGACGTCGCGATCAAGGTTCTCCCTGCTGCGTTCACGGAGGACAAGGAACGCCTTGCGAGATTCGAGCGCGAAGCGCAACTCCTCGCGCAGCTCCACCACCCCAACATCGCCTCGATCTTCGGGCTCGAGGAGTCGGGAGGCGTGCGCGCTCTGGTCATGGAGCTCGTCGAAGGCCCGACCCTGGCAGAACGGCTCGAATCAGGGCCTCTTTCCCTCACTGAATGCCTTTCTGTCTCTTTGCAGATCGCCCAAGCTCTAGAAGAGGCGCACGAAAAGGGCATCGTCCATCGCGATCTGAAACCTCAAAACATAAAAGCTTCCATAGAAGGGAAAGTCAAAGTCTTAGATTTTGGGTTGGCCAAGGCGATGGATCCGGCCTCGGGCTCGGCGGCGTCGGCGGCGGATCTCGCGCGTTCGCCGACCCTGCTCCAGTCGCCGACGCTGACGGCGGTGCACGGCACGCAGCTCGGGGTGATCCTGGGCACCGCGGCCTACATGGCGCCGGAGCAGGCGAAGGGGCTGCCGATCGACAAGCGCGCCGACATCTGGAGTTTCGGGGTGGTGCTCTACGAGATGCTCTGCGGGCGCTCGCTCTTCGTCGCCGATACGGTGAGCGACACGCTCGCTGGAGTGCTGAAAACCGAGATCGACTTTTCGAGGCTCCCGGCCTCGACACCGCCGGCGATTCGGCGCCTCTTGCGCCGCTGCCTCGAACGGAATCCGAAGAACCGGCTGCACGACATCGCCGATGCGCGGCTCGTGATCGACGAGCTGCTGCGCGGTGTCGCCGACGAGCCCGGGGTTGCGATCGCGGCTTCGCGGCATAGCACCTCGCGCCAGGTGGTCGCGGCTTGGGTCGCGGCGGGTATCTTCGCCGCCATCGGCATCGGGTTGGGCGCTCTCGTATGGCGACAGCGGAGCGCGGCGCCGACTGTTCCACGCTTCGAGAAGCTCACCTACGCGCCGCAGTTCATCTCGAACGCGCGTTTCGCGGCGGACGGGCGGTCGGTGGTCTTGAGCGCGGCGCGCGAGGGGAATACCTCCGAGCTGTTCGTCCGCCACCCCGAGGATCCGCAACCCCGGACGCTCGGGCGAGCGGACACGCAGCTCCTCGCCGTCTCCTCGAAGGGCGAACTCGCGGTCCTCACCCGGGCCCGGTTTCAGTCGCACCGCACCTACATCGGAACGCTCGCCCGGATGCCGCTCGCCGAGGCGTCACCGCGCGAGGTCTTGAACGACGTCACGGCGGCCGACTGGTCGCCGGACGGCGCCGAGCTCGCGGTCATCCGGCAGGTCGAGGGTAAGAGCTGTCTCGAGTATCCGATCGGAAAGGTCCTGGCCGAGTCGACCGGCTACCTGAGCGACGTCCGTGTCTCGCCGCGCGGCGACCGAATTGCCTACATGCCGCACGCGTTCCCGGAGGACAACCGCGGTCGTGTCGTGGTGATCGATCGCGCCGGAGCGATGGTGGCGACCTCGCCCGAGTACTGGGGCGAGGAGGGGCTCGCCTGGTCCGCGGACGGCGAATCGGTTTACTTCAGTGGGTCCGAGGAGGGCCCCGACTACGCGATCCGGTCGCTCGCCATGGATGGGACGGTCCGCAACCTGCTGGTTGCACCCGCGGGACTCATCATCCACGACCGAGCTCCGGACGGGCGGCTCCTCGTCTCGACGCACCTGGAGCGGGGAGCCGTCATGGCGCTGCTTCCCGGTGCCGCTGCCGAGCGCGATCTGCCCTGGCTCGAGCAGTCGGTGAACCCGACGCTGTCGCGCGACGGTCGGAGTCTCCTTTTCGGCGATCAATCGCGGCTGTCGGGCAGCCTTTACTCGGTCCTCTTTCGCGCCGCCGACGGTTCCCCCCCGGTGCGGCTCGGCGACGGCAACGGCACGGATCTCTCTCCGGACGGCGCCTCGGTCCTCGCGGTGGTCATGGACGATCCGCCCCGGCTGATGATCTATCCGACCGGCGCCGGCGAGCCCCGCGACATCTCCGCCGCGGGCTTCGTGGCCTACGAGTACGAAACGGCGCACTTCTTTCGCGACGGGCAAAGCGTCGCGTACTGTGGCAACGAAGCCGGGAAAGCCTCGCGCTGCTATGTGCGCGATCTCGCGAGCGGTACTGCTCGCGCCGTGACGCCCGAAGGCACCCGCGAGGGCAGCGTTTCCCCGGACGGCACGTCCATCGTGGCGCGAGGGACCGACGGTCGCTACCGGCGCTACCCGCTGGATCCGCGGAACCCGGAGGATGCTGGCGAGGGCGTGCTGGTGGCGGGCCTCGACGACCGCGACGAGGTTCTCGGCTGGAGAGCGGACGGCCGGTCGCTCCGGGTCTTTCGCTCGAGCGCAATTCCCATCCGCGTCGACCGTCTCGATATCGCGACGGGCCGGAGAACCGTGCTGCGCGAGCTTGCGCCCGCCGACCGGGTCGGTGTCACGGAGATCTCACATGTCTCCTTCTCGGCCGACGAGAGCTCTTACGCCTATGACGTCACGCGCGTCGTGGGCACCCTCTACGCGGTCGAGGGCACGCGGTGAGAGGCGAGGCGTAGCCGGACCGCCCACGATGTTGACCCGCACGGCCGGATGAGCTAGCGTCGCCTGCATCGATGTGATGCAGAGATTGCATCACGGATTCGAGACGAGGAGCGAGCCAAAGTGGACGCCATCACGCTGCGCAAGCTGCCCCCCCGAGTCGGAGAGGCGGTCCGCAAGCGGGCCGAGGAGCGCAAGACGAGCCTGAACAAGGCGGTGATCGGGCTGCTCGAAGAGTCGACTGCGGTCGCCGCGGGCCCCCGGATACATCACGACCTGGATGCTCTCTGCGGCGTCTGGTCGCGCGCCGAGGCGGGCGCCTTCGAGCGCGCGCTCGTCGAGCAGCGTTCCGTCGATCCCGAGCTCTGGAAGTGACGCGGATCTTCCTCGACACGTCCGCTTACTCGGCGCTGCTGCGCGGTGACGAGCGAGTCCGTGACGCGCTGCGCCGGGCTGACGAGATTCGGATCAACCCGGTGGTCTTGGGCGAGCTGCTGGCCGGATTCCTGCGCGGCCGCCGGCGGCGCAAGAACGAGGAGGAGCTGCGCCTCTTCCTCGGCTCGCCGCGCGTCGCGCTGGTGCCGATCGACGAGCAGACCGCGGAGCGGTACGCCCTCGTGCTCGCGAACCTGCGCCGCCGCGGGCGGCCGATTCCGTCGAACGATCTCTGGATCGCCTCCTCCGCCGCGCAGCACGGCCTGCGCTTGCTCACCCTCGACGCCCACTTCCTCGACGTGGAGCAGATCCTCGTCGATCATCTCGACGCGAAGACGCCCTCGTGACCGTCGGTCTCGGCACCCGTCTCGGCCCCTACGAGATCACCGCCAAGCTGGGCGAAGGCGGCATGGGGGAGGTCTACCGCGCCACCGACACCAAGCTGAAGCGCGAGGTCGCGATCAAGGTCCTGCCAGCGGCGTTCACCGAGGACAGGGAGCGGCTGGCGCGCTTCGAACGTGAAGCGCAACTTCTCGCTCAGCTTCAGCACCCCAACATCGCCTCGATTTATGGACTCGAGGAGTCTGAGGGCGTACGCGCTCTCGTGATGGAGCTCGTCGAAGGTCCGACCCTGGCAGATCGACTGGAAACGGGGCCTTTACCCTTAGCTGAAAGCCTTTCCGCCTCTTTGCAAATCGCGCAAGCGCTCGAGGAAGCTCACGAAAAGGGGATCGTTCATCGAGACCTCAAACCCCAAAACATAAAGGCCCCCATAGAAGGGAAAGTCAAAGTCCTCGACTTCGGTCTGGCGAAGGCGATGGATCCAGCGGCCGGTTCCGCGGCGTCCGCGGCGGATCTGGCGCGCTCGCCGACGCTGATGCAGTCGCCAACCTTGACGGCGGTGCACGGCACGCAGCTCGGGGTGATCCTGGGCACGGCGGCGTACATGGCGCCGGAGCAGGCGAAGGGATTGCCGATCGACAAGCGCGCCGACATCTGGGCGTTCGGTGTCGTTCTCTACGAGATGCTCGTCGGCCGCTCGCTCTTCGCCGGCGACACGGTGACCGACACGCTCGCGGGGGTGCTCAAGACCGAGATCGACTTCGCGAAGCTGCCGGCGTCGACGCCCGGAGCGATCCGGCGTCTCCTGCGTCGTTGCCTCGAACGGAATCCGAAGAACCGGCTGCACGACATCGCCGACGCGCGCCTCGTGCTCGAAGAGCTGGTCTCCGGCAGGACGGAAGAGGCCGGTCCTTCGGTCGCGTCTTCCGCGGCCGCTGCACAGCGAACCGGCTTGGCTCGCTGGCTGCCGTGGACGCTCGCCGCGCTCGCATCCATCGTAGCGGTCGCATTGGCTCTAGCCTTTGCCCGCGCCCAGCGCGCCGAACCGGCGCAGGCGATCCGGTTCGAGGTCGCGCGGCCCGAATCGTCGTCTCCGACCAACCGCGGCAGGTTCTTCGTGCTGTCGCCTGACGGTCGCTTCCTGGTCATGGTGGAGGCCGGCGAGCTCTGGGTCCGGCCGCTCGACGCGGTCACCTCCCACCGCCTCGAGGGGATCGAGGACGCGAGCTACCCATTCTGGTCGCCCGACGGCGCCTGGATCGGCTTTTTCGCCGGCGCCGAGTTGAGGAAGGTAGCGCGCGACGGCGGCCGGGCGCAGAAGATCTGTGCGGCGCTGGACGGCCGCGGCGCGACCTGGTCTCCGGAGGGCACGGTCCTCTTCAGCGATCGACTCGGAAGCCGAGGATTGTCGCGGGTCAGCGCCCAGGGCGGCCCACCGACGTTGGTGACGAAGATCGCCGCCGAGGCGATCAACGACGCCCACCGCTACCCGCAGTTCCTGCCCGACGGCAAGAGCTTTCTCTTCCTCCATCTCGCGCCCTCGCCGGAGCTCGCGGGGGTCTACGTCGGAAGACTCGACGGCCGCCCGCCCGAACGCGTGCTCGAGGGCTCCGATCAGGCGATTTACGCACGCGCCGTCGGGACCGGGAGCGGCTATCTCTTCCACCGGCGCGAGCAGACGCTGCTGGCGCAGCCGTTCGATCCCGAGAGCCGGAAGACGACCGGCGACGCGATTCCGGTTGCGGACGGCGTCGGATCGAGCGCCAACACCGGCTCGGGCGCCTTCACGCTCTCGGCGAACGGCCTGCTGGCCTTCGGCGGCGACGCCGCGTTGAGCGGCGAGATCTCCTGGGTCGGACGTTCGGGAGAGCGGGGTGAGCGGCTCGGCTCCGCCAACGCGGTGACGGGCGAGATCCTGGGCCTCTCGCTCGCGCGTGGCGGGCGACGAGTAGTGTTCGGCCTCGGCAATCCGCCCGATATCTTCATCCAGTCTCTCCCAGGCGGCGAGCCGTCGAGGTTCACCTTTGGCCCCGCGCCGGGATGGTCCTATCCGATCTGGTCTCCCGACAGCCGCGAGATCGTCTACACGACGCAGGATCTGGCCGGGCTTCCACAGTACGAGCTTCGCCGCCGGCGCGCCGATCGCGCCGGCGTCGAGGAGACGCTGCTCACCGCGAAGACGGCGCTCTATCCGTGGGACTGGTCCCCGGATGGCAGCCTGCTCCTCTATGACGACAACACCGATCTCTACCTGTTGGCGCTCGCCGGCGATCGCAAGCCAGTCGCCTACCTCGTCGCTCCCGGCCAGCAGGCATACGCGCAGTTCTCGCCCGACGGGCGCCTGGTCGCCTACGCCAGCGACGAGCAGGGGCAGTTCGAGGTCTTCGTCGGCACGATGCCGTCGAGCGGCGCGCTCTGGCAGATCTCGACCGGCGGCGGTTCCATGCCGCGCTGGCGACGCGACGGGCGCGAGCTCTACTTCCGCGCCAACGACGGCACCCTGATGGCCGCCGCGCTCGGCGCTGGACCGGGCGCCGCCGGCGTCGAGGAGCGGAGCCCGCCGCGAGCGCTCTTCGCCGGCATCCCCTCGTCGGGGAACTCGACGATCTACACCTACGTTCCCGACGAAGACGGCCAGCGATTTCTCGTCGCCGCGACGCGGAGCGGCGCCCTGTCGCCGATCACCGTGACCGTGAACTGGCAGAGCGCGCTCGCGCGGCGCGGGGATGGCGGCGCACCGTGACGATCGCGCCCGGCACGCGCCTCGGCCGGGCCCACCGCTACCGCGCCGGCGGACGCTCCTTCCGGCCACGGTCCTGTTTTGGGCAGGAATGTGCGAAGATGCCTTCATGCGCACGACTGTGGAGCTTGCCGACGATCTGTTCGAGCAGGCGAAGATCGCCGCTGTAGAGAGAAAGACCACGCTGCGCGCGCTGATCGGGACGGCGCTAGCGAAAGAGCTCGGCGTCGTGCCGATGGCCGCGCGGGCTACGCAGCGGCTCTCCTTTCCGATCTTCTCGTCCGCCCGGCCGGGCACGCTCCAACTCTCGGGCCGGAAGATCGCCCTCGAGGAAGCCGAGCGGGAGCTCGAGCGGCTTGGCCTGCCTCGCTGACGTCAACTTCCTGGTGGCCCTGCTGCACGCGCGCCACGCCCAGTCGCGGCGCGCCGCCGCCTGGCTGGAGCGCCACGACGAGGAGGGATCGGTGGCCCTCTGCCGGGTAGCGCAAATGGGTGCCCTGCGAGTCTTGACCAACCGCGCCTGGCTCGCGGACGAGGTGCAATCAGCGGCGGAGGTCTGGCGGGTCTGGGACATGCTTGGTGGCGACGAGCGGTTTTTTTTCGCCGCCGAGCCGGCCCGGCTGGAGATCGAGTGGCGGCGATTGACGAGCGGCTGGCCGCGTGGGCGACTGGCCGAGACCGACGCCTACTTGGCCGCTTTCGCCAGCGCCGGCGGCCTTAGACTGCTCAGCTTCGACAAGGGTCTTCGGCGATTCCCAGGAGTGGAGCTCGAGCTCCCCTGATCGCCTGCAGGGAGGAGCTCGGTGACTCACGATCTAGTCAGCACTCGTCTCGGCTCCTACGAGATCGTCGGCAAGCTATACGAGGAGTCGCAGAGATCACCTGAGCTTGCATTGCATTACAATGCAGTCGGAGGCCGATCATGGAAGAGCAGCTCACCGTCCGACTGCCCGAGGAGCTGGGCCGTGCCCTGCGCGCTGCCGCGGCCAAGACTCAGCGCAAGAGCTCGGAGATCGTGCGCCTCGCGCTGCGCGACTTCCTCGGCCTCGCGGGCGCGGAGGCGGGACGCCCGGCGGATCGGGTGCGCAGCCTCCTCGGCTCGCTCGCATCGAAGCGCCCAGATCTCGCGGCTCGACACCGCGACTACCTCCTGGAGTCGATCCGGCGTGGCGGGTGAGCTCCTCCTCGATACCGGCGGCCTGGTCTCGCTGCTCGATCGCAGCCAGAGTCGGCACCGAGCCTTCCTGCGCTTCTTCTCCGATTGGACGGCGCCCGTTGTCAGCACCGAAGCGGTCCTCACGGAGACGACGCACCTCCTGGGGAGAGTGCGCGGAGGCCGTCGCGCCTGCCTGGACTTCTTCCTTTCGGGGGGCGCCATTCTGGTTCCGGCGAGCACGTCGTCGCTGCGGCGCTGTCGAGCGCTGGTCGATCGCTTCGCCGATCTGCCGATGGATTACGCCGACGCCACGCTGGTCGCTCTGGCGGAGGAGCTCGACACCAACCTCGTCCTGACGACCGACCGGCGCGATTTCGCCGTCTACCGTCTCGGCGCTCGCCGCCGTTTCCAGGTCGTTCCCGAGTAGCGGCCGGTTCCGTTCGTGACGCTCACCCCCGGCTCCCGTCTCGGCTCCTACGAGATCGTCGCCAAGCTTGGCGAAGGCGGCATGGGAGTCGTGTTCAGAGCGAAGGACCTTCAGCTAGGAAGAGAGGTCGCCCTCAAGGTCCTGCCTGAAGGCTTCACGGCGGATGCCGAGCGCGCGACGCGCTTCGAGCGCGAGGCCAAGGTGCTGGCCTCGCTGAACCACCCCAACATCGCCCAGATCTACGGCCTCGAAACGAGCGGCGACACGCGTGCGCTCGTCATGGAGCTCATCGAGGGCCCGACGCTCGCAGAGAGACTCGCAGCGGGGCCTTTACCCCTAACGGAAAGCCTTTCTGTTTCTTTGCAGATCGCTCTGGCGCTGGAGGAGGCTCACGAGAAGGGGATCGTCCATCGCGATCTGAAACCTCAAAACATAAAAGCTTCCATAGAAGGGAAAGTCAAAGTCTTAGATTTTGGGTTGGCCAAGGCGATGGATCCGGCCTCGGGCTCCGCGGCGTCGGCGGCCGATCTCGCGCGCTCGCCGACTCTGTTGCAGTCGCCCACGCTGACGGCGGTGCAGGGCACGCAGCTCGGGGTGATCCTGGGCACCGCGGCCTACATGGCGCCGGAGCAGGCGAAGGGGCTGCCGATCGACAAGCGCGCCGATATCTGGGCGTTCGGGGTGGTGCTCTACGAGATGCTCTGCGGGGGATCGCTCTTCGCGGGCGAGACGGTGACCGACACGCTCGCCGGAGTGCTCAAGAACGAGATCGATCTCGCGCAGCTGCCCGCGGACGTCCCGCCGGCGATCCGCCGCCTCCTACGCCGCTGTCTCGAGCGCAATCCGAAGAACCGGCTGCACGACATCGCCGACGCGCGGCTGGTGCTCGACGAGGTGCTGCACGGCGACAGCGAGCCGGTTGCGGCGGCTTCCGAGGCCATACCGCTGTCTTGGGTGAGGCGTGCACTGCCGTGGACGATCGCGGCGCTCGCCGGGGTGGCGGCGCTCGTTCTTGGCTTGCGCGGCGGGAGCGAGAGCCGCCGCGCAGCGCCGCCGCTCATCGCGTTCGGGATCCTGGTCCCCGAGGGGCACTTCCTGCCGCGCTCGCAGTCGCCGATCCTCGACCTCTCCTCCGACGGCCAGACGCTCCTCTTCGTCGCCGAGGGCGAGCGGTCGGCAAGCATCTTCCGGCGCTCGTTCGACCGGATGGCGGTCACCCGCATCGCGGGCAGCGAACGTGCCGAGCAGCCGCTGCTCTCGCCGGATGGGCGCTGGATCGCGTTCTTTTCCGGCGGCATGTTGCGCAAGCTGGCCGCCGACGGCGGCACGCCGGTCGCCCTCGCCGAGGCCGCCGCCCCACGTGGAGCTAGCTGGGCTCCCGACGGCTCGGTGGTCTACTCGCCGCTCTTCAACAGCGGCCTCTGGCGAGTGGCGGCGACCGGCGGCACGCCCGCGGCGATCACCCAGCTCGACGTCGAGAACGGCGAACGGTCGCACCGTTGGCCGCAAGTCCTCCCAGACGGCCGCACGGTGCTGTTCACAGTCGGGCTGATCAGCAGTCCAGGCAACTACGAGGGCGCGAAGATCGACGCGGTGCGCCTCGACTCGGGCGAGCGGCGCACCATCCTCGAAGGGGCTCGCATGGCGCGCTACACGGGCGCCGGCTATCTCGTCTATCAGCGGGCGGAGACCCTGCTGGCGATGCGCTTCGACCCCGCGCGCCTCGAGCGGCTCGGCGAGCCGTTCACGATCTCGGAAGGGGTAGGCGGCGAGACCAGCAGCGGCGCGGGCTACTTCGGCGTCAGCGCTACCGGTCGAGTGGTGTTCGCGCCCGAGGCGGCGATCCCGAGCGAGCGGGTGCTGGCCCTGGTCGACAGCACAGGAGCCGCGACCGAGCTCGCGGCTCCCGCCGCGGCCTTCAATCACCCGCGCTTCTCGCCCGATGGCCGCACCATCACCGCCAGCATCGGTACCGGAGCTTCGGCCGACGACGACGTCTATCTCTTCGAGCTCGCGGAGGGTCGGCTGCGGCGCCTCACCTTCGGCCAGGGACACGGCGCGCCGATCTGGAGCCCGGACGGACAACGTATCGTTTACACCAACGGGCTCAGCGGGAAGACCGGGATGTTCTCGAAGCGCGCCGACGGCGGCGGCGAAGAGACCGCCCTCCATCTCACCCCCGGCGTCAACCTCGCCAACTCCTGGCTCCCCGACGGCCGCCGTCTGGCGCTCACCGACGCGCAGGGAAGCCTCGACATCCGGATCCTGGATACGGGCGAGGGCGGCACGATCTCGCCGCTCTTCGCCAGTCCGACGGCGGCGGAGTACGGCGCGGCGTTCTCTCCCGACGGTCGCTACGTTGCCTATACCTCCACCGCAACTGGCACCGACGAGGTCTTCGTCGAGACCTTTCCTCCCGGTAGCGGCAAGTGGCAGGTCTCAGCCGCGGGCGGGATGGCGCCGGCCTGGTCGCGCGACGGGCGGGAGCTCTACTTCGTCTCGGGCGAGTCGTTGATGGCCGTCGAGGTGGAGAGCCGCGACGTCTTTCGCGCCGGCATCCCGCGCCCGCTCTTCTCCGGACCTTACGAGCTGCGCACTCCGCCGGCGCGCAACTATGACGTCGGCCCCGACGGCCGCTTCGTCGTCGTCAAGCGCAAGCTCGTCTCCACCGTCCCGCGCGAGCTCGTCGTGCTCGACGGCTGGGAGGCGGTGGATCCGTTGCGAGCGGCGGACCGATGATCGGCACTCGCCTCGGCGCCTACGAGATCACCGCCAAGCTGGGCGCCGGAATCGGCTGGCACCTTCCAGTCCCCACCTTCTAGTCCGCGCTCGCGCGAGTATTTCTGACGGGAACTCTGAGACTGTTGGAAATCATATAGTATCTGTCTAGAATTAACCAAGTAGATGTTCGATTTGAGCCGATCGCAGGAAGATGCGCGTCAGCGGCTGGGGCTGGCTTCGTCGCGCCGGCGGCGCTCGGACGCCGGGCGTTCCCGGTTGCGGCCAGAGCTCCTCGTCGAGCTGCGCGCTCTGGTTCTCGCTGCGGAGCGCCCGTCGATGACGGCGATCCACCGCCGCCTCGCGGCGTTCACCTGCGAACGCGGCTGGCGGTCGCCGTCGCGCGCCGCGCTGTACGCCGCCCTCTCCCGCCTCGAGGGGAGCCGTCACGAGCTCGCGACGCTGCCATCGCCAGTTCGAGCGGCGCTCTACAACTTGGCGCCCGACGCAAGCGTCCCCGGGCACCAGCTCGCGTTCTACTGCTTCAACTACGGCTCGGTGGCAGCAGCGAGCTTCGCCGCCGGGTTACCCTGGCTCGATCTCCACCAGGCGTCGCTGGCGCGCGGATGGCGAGCGCGCAGCCGGGGGCTGCTGGCCGCCGCGCTGCGCGCCCGCGAGCCGAGGCGACGTAAGTGAGCGCCCCTTACGGCCCGCAGCAAGTCATGCCACGCGACCTGGCGCGGGCGGTCGACGGGATCCACTACTGGTTCGTCATCGGCGGGCAGGCGGTGCGCTGCTTCGCGCCCTTCCGGCCGAGCCGCGACGTCGACTTCGGCGTCGAGTCCGCGGCCGGCCTCGACGATCTCGTCGCCCAGCTCGTGCGCCGCGGCGAGGTCGAGCTGCAGGAGCGCACGCGCGATACTGTTCATCTCACCTGGAACGGGATCAAGGTCTCGGCCTTCGTTCTCGACCACCTGATGCCGTTCGTCGAGAATCGCCACCTCGATCTCACCGGCCTGCTCGCCACCAAGCTACACGCGATTCTCGACCGCGGTCTGCGCCGCGACTTCTTCGACCTCTACGTCCTGCTCGAGCAGGAGCGGCTCGGCGTCGCGGCGCTACTCGCGGCGATCCGCAAGGTCTACGCGGGGGAGATCGACGACGGCCTGCTGTTACGCTCGCTGACCTACTTCGACGATGCGAACCGCGAGGCGCCGCTGCCGGGCGAGGGGCCGCGCGACTGGAGCGTGGTGCAGGACTACTTCCTCGTGCAGGTGGGGAGTCTGCTCGTGCCCCCGGCCCGGCGGCTCGCGATCCAGGAGCATCGCGTCGACCTGGTGGAGGCGTGACCGATCATCGGCGCTCCATGATCGGAAAACGCCTCGGCGCCTACGAGATCACCGCCAAGCTCGGCGCGCTCTCGACAGCCAGCTGCTTACGTTAGACTGCTTACGTAAGGAGGGCGCCCATGCAGAAGATCTTCTCCGCTCGCCTCGACGAAGCGCTCTTGAACGAGATGGACCGCGTGACGCGGAGGACCGGAATGACCAAGAGGCAGTTTGTCGAAGAGGCGATCCGGGCGCGGGCGCGCGAGCTCTCGACGCCGACGGGGGCGGACGTCTGGGACGAAACCCGCGGGGCCTGGAAGCGGCGCGAGGCGCCGGCGTCGACAATCCGGAAGGCGCGCTCGGCTTTCCGGCGCTCGATCGAGAGAGGGCAGGGCTGAGAACGGCATGCGGGCCTACGTCGACAGCGACGTTCTGATCTGGCATCTGCGGGGAGAGGCTAGTGCGAGCCGGCTGTTCCGTGCGCTCGCCTCCGAGAATAGCGAGCTCTGGACCGGGGCGATGCAGCGAGCGGAGGTGGTCTTCTTCATGCGCCCCGCCGAAGAGGCCTCGACGCTCTCCTTTCTGTCGCAATTCAAGACCGAGCCGGTCTCCCAGGCGATCGTCGACTTAGCGGGGGCCTTCTATCGCCGGTGGCATCCCTCGCACGCGATCGACGCCAACGACGCGCTCCTCGCGGCCACGGCCGCGTCGACCGGAGGCAAGATCTACACGCTGAACCTGAAGCATTACCCGATGCCCGATGTTCCGGCCCTGAAGGCCTGGTAGGTAGAGTCCTCCGAGCTCGCGAAACGAACCAGATGATCGGCACTCCATGATCGGAAAACGCCTCGGCGCCTACGAGATCACCGCCAAGCTCGGCGAAGGCGGGATGGGGGAGGTTTGGAGAGCGAAAGACCTTCAGCTAGGAAGAGACGTCGCCCTCAAGGTCTTGCCCGAGGGATTCACTTCGGATCCGGACAGGCTGGCTCGCTTCGCGCGCGAGGCGAAGCTCCTCGCCCAACTGAATCATCCGAACATCGCGCAGATCCACGGCTTCGAGGTCAGCGGCGAAAATCGCGCTCTGGTCATGGAGCTCGTCGAAGGTCCGACCCTGGCAGAGCGCCTGGCAGCGGGGCCTCTACCCTTAGCTGAAAGCCTTTCTGTCTTTTTGCAGATCGCTCAGGCTCTCGAGGAAGCGCACGAGAAGGGAATCGTTCATCGCGATCTGAAGCCTCAAAACGTAAAGGCTTCCATAGAGGGAAAAGTCAAAGTCCTAGATTTCGGCCTGGCGAAGGCGATGGACCCGGTCTCGCCGTCGGGGATGTCGCCCTCGGATCTCGCGCACTCGCCGACGATGACGTTCGGCGGAACGCGCGAGGGGGTGATCCTCGGCACCGCCGCCTACATGTCGCCGGAGCAGGCGCGTGGGGCGGCGCTCGACAAGCGCGTCGACATCTGGGCGTTCGGAGTCGTTCTGTACGAGATGCTCGCCGGTGAACGGCTCTTCACTGGCGAGAGCGTGGTCGATTTGCTCGGCTCGGTGATGCGGCAGCCGATCGACTTCGGCCGCCTGCCGGCATCGACCCCACGGCGCCTCACCGAGCTCGTCCGTCACTGCCTCGAACGCAACCCGAAGGATCGGCTGCGCGACATCGGCGACGCACGCATCGTGATCGACGAGATCCGCCACCAGGGCTCCGACGAGCCGACCTCCTCGACGCCGGCGCTTCCGAGTGGCTCGCGCCCGATGTTGTGGCGAGCGCTCCCCTGGACGCTCGCGCTGGTCGCCATCGCCACGGCGATCGTCGTCGGCTGGCTCGGTTGGCGCGGCGCTCGCGAGCCGCGCCGAGAGACACGCCCCTCCTCGGCATTCGGCATCTTGATTCCACCGCCCACCTACCTGCCCCGCTCGCAGTCGCCGCTGATCGATCTTTCCGCCGACGGGCGAACGCTCCTCTTCGTGGCCGAGGGCGAGCAGCGGGCGACCATCTTCCGGCGTAGCCTGGACAGCTTAGCGATCGCTCCTGTCGACGGTAGCGAGGGCGCCGAGCATCCCGTTCTGTCGCCCGACGGTCGCTGGATCGTTTTTTTTGCCGAGGGCAAGCTGCGCAAGATAGCCGTCGGCGGAGGCGCAGCGATCGTTCTCGCCGAGGCCCGCGCCCCGCGCGGCGCAGCCTGGCTGCCCGACGGTTCGCTGATCTTCTCGCCGCTGTTCAACTCTGGCCTCTGGAGAGTCGCGGCGACCGGGGGGGCGCCCGTGCCGGTCACCAGCCTCGACGCAGCGAAGCAGGAGCGGTCGCATCGCTGGCCACAGGTCGTGCCCGACGGACGCACGGTGATCTTCACTGTCGGGCTGGTCACCAGCCCAGGCGACTACGACGCCGCGCGGATCGAGGCCTTCCGACTCGATACCGGCGAGCGGCGGACGATCCTCGAAGGGGCGCGGATGGCGCGCTACACGGCCGCGGGCTACCTCGTGTTCCAGCGCAAGGAGACGCTGCTCGCCGTGCGCTTCGATGTCGCGAACCTCGAGAGGAGAGGCGAGCCGTTCGTGATCGGGGAGGGAGTCGGCGGCGACAGCGGCAGCGGCGCCGGGTACTTCGGCGTCAGTGCGCAAGGCACGCTGTTGTTCGTTCCCGAGGCAACGATTCCTCGGGAGCGCGCGCTGCTCCTGGTCGATCGTGAGGGCCGGGAGAGCGCGCTCGCGGCGCCACCCGCGGCATTCAACCGCCCTCGATTCTCGCCGGACGGCCAACGGCTCACGTTCGGCATCGGCAGCGGTGCCGCAGCCGATGACGACGTTTTCGTCTTCGAGCTGGCGACCCAACGGCTGCAGCGCCTCACCTTCGCGGGGGGCCGCGGCGCCCCGCTGTGGAGCGCGGACGGGCGTCGCCTCGTCTATACGCTGGGCCGCTCGGGAGAAACCGGCTTGGCGACCCGCGCTGCCGACGGCAGTGGCGACGAGCTCCGGCTCGGCGCGGCCGGACTGTATTACGCCGATACCTGGCTCGCCGACGGCCGCATGATCGTCACGGACTACGAGGGGACCTTCGACATCCGATTGCTCGACCCCAGCGGCGCCGCGACAGACCTCGCTGCGAGCCCGAATCTGGCCGAGTACGGACCCGCGCTCTCCCCGGATGGGCGCTACCTCGCCTACACTTCGACCGAGGCCGGAGCCGACGCGATCTTCGTCGAGAGCTTCCCTCCCGGTGCCGGCAAGTGGCAAGTGTCGACGGCCGGCGGCATCTGCCCTATCTGGTCGCGCGACGGGAGCGAGATCTACTTCGTCTCGGGTTCGAGTCTCATGGCGGTCGACATCGAACGCGGCGCCGCTTTCCGCAGCGGCGTTCCCAGGGAACTGTTCAGCGGCCCGTTCGACCTCTGCGACCCGCCACGCCGCCACTACGACATCGGACCCGACGGCCGTTTCGTCGTCGTCAGTCGGAGGGTGATCTCCACCGCGCCGCGCGAGCTGGTCCTCCTCGAGGGCTGGGCGCCTGCGCATGCAGAGGGAGGCTCGGCGCGATGATCGGAAGCCGATGATCGGTTCGCGATTGGGCCCCTACGAGATCACCGCCAAGCTGGGCGAAGGCGGCATGGGCGAGGTCTACCGCGCCACCGACACCAAGCTCAAGCGCGACGTCGCGATCAAGGTGCTGCCCGCGGCCTTCACCGAAGACAGGGAGCGCCTCGCGAGATTCGAGCGCGAGGCGCAGCTCCTGGCCCAGTTGAACCACCCGAATATCGCGGCAATCCACGGCCTCGAAGAGTCAGGCGGCGTGCGCGCACTCGTCATGGAGCTGGTCGAGGGCCCGACCCTCGCAGAGCGTCTCGAATCGGGGTCTCTTCCCCTCAATGAAAGCCTTTCGGTTGCTTTACAGATCGCGCAGGCACTGGAGGAGGCACACGAGAAGGGGATCGTTCATCGCGACCTCAAGCCTCAAAACGTAAAAGCCTCCATAGAAGGAAAAGTCAAAGTCTTAGATTTCGGGCTGGCCAAGGCGATGGATCCGACGGCGAGCGGTGCGGTGTCGGCCGCGGACCTGGCGCGCTCGCCGACGCTCACCGCCGCGGGGACCGCGCTCGGCGTGATCCTCGGCACGGCGGCCTACATGGCGCCCGAGCAGGCGAAAGGCAGAGCGGTCGACCGCCGTGCCGACATCTGGGCGTTCGGCGTCGTTCTCTGGGAGATGTTGAGCGGCCGGCCGCTGTTCGCTGCCGACACCGTCGCCGAGACCCTGGGCTACGTGATGACGCGCGAGCCCGATCCCGCGCTGCTGCCGCGCACGACGCCGGCCGCCCTGCGCGCGCTCGTCGCGCGCTGCCTGGTGCGCGATCCGCGCCACCGCCTACAGGCGATCGGCGATGCGCGCATCGCGCTCGAGGAGATCGCGGCCGGGCCGCAGGCGGAGCCGCTCGCCCCGGAGCCGCGGCGCAAACCCTCAGTGCTCACGATCGCCGGCGCGGTCGCGGCCGGAATGGCCGTCGCCGTCGGAATCCTCGCGCTCACTGGCCGGTTGCGTCCCGGAGAATCGGGCTCCGGCACGGCGAGCGACCGCGCAACGCCTCACCGCGCCGAGCTCCTGGGACTCGCCGTCGTCGATTCCTCGAACGCCGCCATCTCGCCCGACGGTAGCGAAGTCATCGGTTACGACATGACACCGTCGAAGCCGGCGCTCCTGCGCCGCGCTCTCAACAGCTTCGAGGTGCGCGCGATCCCCGGATCCGAGAGCGCATTCAACCCGTTCTACTCTCCTGACGGCCGCTCCATCGGCTTCTTCAGCAACGGGCAGGTCTGCGTTCTCGAGTTCGCCGGGTCGACTCGCCGCTGCCTCGCGGAAGCGCACGGCTTCGCTGCCGGGAGCTGGGGTCACGACGGCGAGATCGTCTTCTCGAGCCAACCGCCCGCTGGTGGCACCGCGGGTGGACTCTGGCGCGTGCCGAGCGCCGGCGGCGAAGCGGCGCGCCTGACGACTGTCGATGTCGCGCAGGGCGAGCGCGCACACGTCTATCCGCAGATCCTGCCTGAGGGGCGCTCTATTCTCTTCACGGTGGTGAGCGAGGCCCGGAAGGATCTCGCCGTCGTGCCGGCGACGGGTGGCGCTCCGCGCACGCTCCTCGCCAACGCCGCGCGCGGCCGCTTCCTGCGCTCCGGTCACCTCGTCTACTGGGACGAGCTGCGTGGACGGCTTGCAGCGGTACGGCTCGATGCCGATCGTCTCGCCGTCGTGGGCCCGCCCGTCGAGTTGGAGTTCGAGCTCAACACCACGGGCGACACCATCGTGTCGTTCGACGTCTCCGACAACGGCACGCTCATCTACTCCCTGGGCGGGATGTTCGGCAGCGACTTCACGGTCGACCTCGTCGATCGCCGGGGCCAGCGGAGCCCGGTTATCGAGGAGCACGCCTCGTGGGGTCAACCGCGACTCTCGCCGAACGGCAGGCAACTGCTGCTGCGGCGATCGGCGCAGCCCGACTGCTCGCTCTGGCTCTTCGATTTCGATCGACGGTCGCTCTCCCGCCTCGGTCTCGACGGCGACCTGCACAGTCCGCTCTGGCTCGCGGACGGCGATCGATTCCTGATCAGCCGCGACGCTTCGGACGGCACCAATCGTCAGGTCTTCGAGCAGCGGATCGACGGCGGCGGCGCGCTCGAAAAGGTGGCCCGGACCGAGTTCGGAGCTCTCGCCGAATCGGTTTCGGCGGACGGTCGGTTCGTCGCGATGACCCACGACGACCGGCGCGACCGCAACGACATTCTCCTTCTCGATCGCCGAAGCGGCGAGGTTCGCTCCTTCCTTTCCACCGAGTACGACGAGGATCATCCCGCCTTCTCGCCGGACGGGAGCCTGCTCGCGTACGCCGCGAACGACTCCGGCAGGAGCGAGATTTACGTGCGCCCGTTTCCAGGATCCGGGGGGAAGTATCCGGTCTCCAACCACGGCGGCACCGGCCCGGTCTGGTCGCGCGACGGGCTCGAGCTCTTCTACGCCGAGGGCGACAAGCTGATGCGGGTGGCGATCGAGCGCGCGCCGCGCTTCGCGGCGAGCTCGCCGCAGATTCTCTTCGAGACCCCCGACTTCGTCTGGGAGCGGGTACGCAATTACGACGTGCTGCCGGACGGCAGCGGCTTCGTCATCGTGCGCCGCGGCTCGGGGACGCCCGCGACGCGCACCCTGCGCGTCGTCTTCGACTGGTTCGCCGAGCTCGAGCGCCTGGCGCCGAGAGGTGCCGGATGATCGGAGCTCGACTCGGCCCCTACGAGATCACCGCCAAGCTCGGCGAGGGCGGAATGGGAGAGGTCTATCGCGCAACCGACACCAAGCTGAAACGCGACGTCGCGATCAAGGTGTTGCCCGCCGCGTTTACCGAGGACCGGGAGCGCCTGGCGCGATTCGAGCGCGAGGCGCAGCTCCTCGCCCAGCTCCATCATCAGAACATCGCTTCGCTCTTCGGGCTCGAAGAGTCGGAAGGAATACGCGCCCTGGTGATGGAGCTCGTCGAAGGCCCGACCCTGGCAGAGCGCTTGGAAGCGGGGCCTCTACCCCTAGCTGAAAGCCTTTCTGTTGCTTTACAGATTGCGCAGGCTCTCGAAGAGGCGCACGAGAAGGGGATCGTTCATCGCGATCTGAAGCCGCAAAACGTAAAGGCTTCCATAGAAGGAAGAGTCAAAGTCCTCGATTTCGGATTGGCGAAGGCCATGGATCCGGCGGGCGGATCGACGCCGTCGGCTTCGCAGCTCGCGCAGTCGCCGACGCTGACCTTCGGCGCGACGCAGCTAGGGACGATCCTCGGCACGGCGGCCTATATGAGCCCGGAGCAGGCGCGTGGGCTGCCGGTCGACAAGCGTGCGGACATCTGGGCGTTCGGAGTCGTGCTCTACGAGATGCTGAGCGGCGGGCGCCTCTTCGCCGAAGGGAGCGTCGTCGACACGCTCTCCGCCGTGATGCGCAAGGAGATCGACTTCGCGCGGCTGCCGGAGTCGACGCCGAAGGCGGTCCGCCAGCTCCTCCGCCGCTGCCTCGAACGCGATCCTAAGAACCGCCTGCGCGACATCGGCGACGCGCGGCTCGCGCTCGCCGAGCTCCGCGACGCGCCGCTCGAGGTCGAATCGGCGCCGGTCGCGGTGGCACCGGCCTCGCGGCGCTCCTGGCCGCTGGTCTTCGCTCTTTCCGTCGTCGCCCTCGTCGCCGCCGTCATCGCGTGGCGTGCAAAGCCCGCTCCGCCGGCGCCGACCGTCCGGCTGTCGATCGCCCTGCCGGCCGGCGAGCAGGTGACGACGGCGCCGGCGATCTCGCCCGACGGCCAGACGATCGCGTACGTCGCCGGGCGATCGGCGGCGACCTCCCGGCTCTACGTCCGAGGCTTGAACGACTTCGCTGCTCGCGCGGTGGACTCGGGCGCGTCGGCGACCTGGCCCTTCTTTTCGCCCGACGGAAGATCCGTCGCGTTCTTCGCCAGCGGCAAACTCTGGCGGGCACCGGTGAGCGGCGGCGCCGCGGGCTCCCTCGCGGCCGCGCCGCGAGCTTTCGGCGGCAGCTGGGCCGCCGACGGATCGATCGTCTATGTGCCGGGCCTGAATGACGGCCTCTGGCGCATCCCGGCCGAGGGCGGCGAGCCAGCGCAGCTGACGAAACCCGACGACGCCGGCAACGGATACGCGCACGTCTTTCCGCAGGCGCTACCGGGCGGGGAGATTCTGTTCGCTTTCTGGGGGAAGTCCTTCTTCACTGCCCTGTACTCGGAAGCGACCGGAACCTGGCGCGAAGTCACGCGCGACACGGGCGTCAGACCCGCTATCTATGCCGAGAGTGGGCACCTGTTGGTCGGCGCCACCGAGGACTTGCTCGGTGCACCCTGGAGGACCTCCGCCAGCTCTCCGATCCGGCCCGAGACCGTGGTGCTCGAGAACGTCTACTGGCTCCCCGGCACCGACCGGTCGTTTATCTCGGTCTCCGCTAACGGCACGGCGGTCTACGTGCCCGGGAGCCCCTATCGCCGTCATCTGGTCTGGGTCTCACGCAGCGGCGAGGTCAGCCCGCTGCCCGGCGAAGCCGAGCCGATCACCCATGCGGCGCTGTCGCGCGACGGCCGCCGCATCGTGCACAACGGTCGAGACTCCCTCTGGGTCCGGGATCTTTCGAGCGGAACCAGGACTCGGATCGTCGTGGACATCCGAGCCTGGGCGGGCGGCTGGTTGCCGGGCGACGAGCGGATCGTGCTCAGCTCCAACAAGACCGGCGACTGGGATCTGTATACGATTCGCCCCAGCGGCGGCGAGCTCGAACCGCTCCTCGAACGGCCGCGCGCGCAACACCCAATGGGTACCGCGCCCGACGGTTCCGTGGTTTTCCTCGAGAACAGCATCGCGACGGGGCAGGATCTCTGGACCCTCTCTCCCGAGGGCAAGGCCTCTCCTCTCGTCGTGACGCCGTTCGCGGATTGGTCGCCGAACGTTTCCGCCGACGGCCGGTACGTGGCCTACATGTCCGATGAATCCGGACGGAACGACGTCTACGCGATTCCGTTCTCGGGCGAGGGCGAGCGCGTGATGGTTTCGATCGACGGCGGCACCGGCCCGGTCTGGTCGCGCGACGGCCGCGAGCTCTTCTATCGCGCCGGCGACGACCTGATGAGCGTCGAGGTCCGATCGACGAATCCGTCCTTGGTGTTGGGAGAACGGCGCAAGCTGCTGGATGTGTCGGCGTTCGAGTCGCAGTACTTTCACGAATTCGACGTCTCGGTGGACGGGCAGCGCTTTCTCTTCATCCGCGCCGAGCCCGAGTCGCGTCCCACCCGCATCGACGTGATCCTGAACTGGTTTCCCGAGCTGACGCGGAAAGTGCCGCCGAAATGACGCTCGCCTTCGGAGCTCGCCTCGCTCCCTACGAAGTCAATGCCAAGCTCGGCGAGGGATGGACGCGACGCGCTTGCCTTCGTGACTACCTATGACTATCCTCTGGTCATGACGACGACCGGCATCGCCGACCTGAAAGCTCGCCTGAGCCACTACCTGCGCGGCGTCCGCCGCGGCGGCCAGGTCGTTGTGCTGGATCGAGATACGCCGGTCGCCCGCATCGTTCCGTACTCGGCGTCCGGGCGCGAGCTGACAATCCGGAAACCGCGCGCCGGGGCGACCGCGCCGGGAGCGGTAGGGCTCCCTCCGCCCCTGGGCCTGAAGCGCGACGTCGTGGAGCTCCTGCTCGCGGAGCGAGAGACGAACCGGTGATCGCCTACCTGGACTCGTCGGTGGTCCTGCGTCTCGTGCTCGGCCAACGGGACGCGCTCCGCGACTGGAAGCGGGTGAAGCGCGGCGTGGCGAGCGCCCTGGTCGAAGTCGAGTGCCTGCGAACGCTCGACCGACTGCGCCTCGAAGGCGATCTACCCGAGACCGAGATCGCAGTTCGCCGCGAAGCCGTCTTCCGCCTCCTCGAAACCGCCGAGATCGTGGACCTGACGCGACCGGTGCTCGATCGCGCCGCCCAACCTCTTCCCACCGCCCTCGGCACGCTCGACGCGATCCATCTCGCCACGGCGTTGCTTTGGCGCGATGCCAGCGCCGCGGAGCTCGTGCTCGCGACGCACGACCGGAGCCTCGCCCTAGCGGCGCGCGCCTGCGGCCTTCGCACCGTGGGAACCTGAGCGAGCCATGGTTCTCTCCGCTGGGACCCCATGATCGGAACACGTCTGGGCCCCTACGAGATCACCGCCAAGCTGGGCGAGGGCGGGATGGGGGAGGTCTATCGCGCCACCGACACCAGGCTCAAGCGCGATGTTGCCATCAAGGTGCTGCCGGCGGCGTTTACCGAGGACAAGGAGCGGCTCGCACGATTCGAGCGCGAAGCGCAGCTTCTCGCCCAGCTCCACCATCCGAACATCGCATCTATCTTCGGTCTCGAAGAGTCCGAAGGCGTGCGTGCCCTGGTCATGGAGCTCGTCGAAGGTCCAACGCTGGCAGAGCGCCTGGAAGCGGGGCCTCTACCCCTAACTGAATGCCTTTCCGTCTCCTTGCAGATCGCCCAAGCGCTCGAAGAGGCACACGA
>CAZPYU010000267.1:0-16348 GCA_964590905.1 uncultured Thermoanaerobaculia bacterium | reverse complement strand
ACGATCTTGCGGGTAGTCGGTGCCGGAATCACGATGGGGAGGTGGTCAAGTCCTCGTCGCGCAGCGGCGCAACGATCACCGACCTCCAACGCGCCAGGGTGACTTCGCCGGGCGGCTGGCCGCGGCGCTTGGAGAGGTCGGCGCCGCGGGCGACGTGGACGGCGACGCTGCCGGCGCTTCTCGCCTTCGAGTAGCCGGCGGCGAGGGCGGCGGCGAAGCGCTCGGTGGTGCGCGGCAGCTTGTCGATCTGCTCCGGATTGCGCACCACGACGTGCGAACCGGAGTCGCCGGCGAGATGGAACCAGAAGTCGTGCGGCGCGCAGAGCGCCAGCGAGAGAAGATCGTTGTCGGCGGCCGACTTGCCGACCAACACGGTGAAGCCGTCGGGGGAGACGAAGCGGCGCGCGATCCGGCGGCCGCGGTAGATCCCCTGCTCGGGATCAGACGGCGGCGGCTCCCGGCGGTTCGTCACGGCGCAAAAGTACCACCGCGATTGGCGCGCTAGGATTCCGGGCGTGCGGCGGCTGACGATGTTGGGGAGCGGGACGTCGACGGGCGTGCCGGTGGTCGGCTGCGACTGCGCGGTCTGCCGCTCGGATGACCCGCGGAACCGGCGCACCCGCCCGGGGCTGCGGCTCGATCTCGCGGGCGGCACGGCGATCGTCGACACCTCGCCCGACTTTCGCGAGCAGGCGCTCCGTTTCGGCGTTGATCGCGTCGACGCCGTGCTCTACACCCACTCCCACGCCGACCACGTCTTCGGGCTCGACGATCTGCGCATCTACAACTTTCGGCAGCGTGCCGCCATTCCTTGCTACGGTTCGAACGAGACCATGGCGCGGATGCGTCAGATCTTTGCCTACGTCTTCGAGAACGGACAGGAGGGGGGCGGCAAGCCGAGGCTCGACTTCCTCTCGGTGCGCGAGCCGTTCGAGCTGCTCGGCGAACGGATCGTGCCCGTGCCGGTTCGACACGGCGACATCGAGGTCTTCGGCTACCGCGTCGGCGACTTCGCGGTGGTGACCGACGCCAACGAGATTCCGGAGGCGGGCTTCGCGGCGCTGGCGGGGATTCGACTCCTGGTCCTCTCGGCGCTCCGCTATCGGCCGCACCCGACCCACTTCTCGATCGCCGAGGCGTGCGCAGTCGCCGAACGGATCGGCGCCGAGCGCACGCTCCTGACCCACATCGCCCACGACGTCGACCACGGCGACGTGCGCATTCCGCTCCCGACCGGCGTCGAGATCGGCTATGACGGCCTCATCGTCGACCTCGACTGAGCGCGCCCGGCCGCCGGCCGGAGCGACGGTGCGGGGCCGCGCGCGCCTGCCGCCGTCGAAGAGCCTCACGCAGCGGGCGTACGCGCTGGCGCTCCTCACTGCCGAGCCGGTGGTGGTGAAAGATCCGCTCGACGCCGACGACCCGCGCCTCTTCCTCGGTGCCCTCGAAGCGTTGGGCTGCTCCATCGAGCGTCTCGCCGACAGCGTCGAGATCCGGCGCGGCGAGCTGTCGCCGCGCGCCGCGCGGCTCGACTGCGGCAGCTCCGGAACGCTTCTCCGCTTCCTGACGGCGCTCGTCGCCACGCTCCCAGGCGAGTGGCGTCTCGACGGCTCAGAACGACTTCACGCGCGGCCGATCGGGCCGCTAGTGGCCGCGTTGCGACAGCTAGGCGTGACGATCGACTGCCTGGAGCGCGACGGCTTCGCGCCGCTCGTCGTCCACGGCGGCACCCTCTGTGGCGGCCGGATCGCGCTCGACGCCGGCGAGTCGAGCCAGTACGTTTCGGCGCTCCTCCTCGCCGGCCAGCGCGCTGCTGGAGCGATCGAGATCGAGCTCACCGATCTGGTCTCGGCCCCGTATCTCGAGCTTACGATCGATCTTCTCGTCGCGCACGGCGGCTCGGTGGAGCGCCACGGTGCTCTCGCGCTCTCCATCGAGCCGCGGGAGCTTCGCGGCGGCACGATCGCGATCGAGCCCGATCTCTCCGCCGCGGCCTATCCCGCCGCCGCGGCGGCGCTGACGGCAGGAGAGGTCCTCCTCGAAGGAGTGTCGCTCGCTAGCCGCCAGGGCGATCGGCGCCTGCTCGCGCTGCTTGCCGAGATGGGCGCCCGCGTCGTCGAGGAGGCGGACGGCGTGCGGGTCGCCGGCGGCCCCCTCCGAGCGCTCACCGTCGACGCCTCCGACATTCCCGATCAAGTGCCCACACTGGCGGCGCTGGCGCCGTTCGCGCACGGCACGACGCGGATCTCCCGGGTGGCCCATCTTCGGCTCAAGGAAAGCAATCGGCTGGAGGCGATGGCGACCGAGCTGCGCCGCGCCGGCGCCGAAGTGGAGCTGCTCTCGGACGGCCTCGTGATTCCTGGCCTTTGGGCGGAGCGCGAGCCGCCGTCGAACCCGGTCGAGATCGATCCGCACGACGATCACCGGATCGCGATGGCGATGGCGCTGGTCGGCTTGCGCCGGCCAGAACTCTCGATCCGCGATCCGCAGGTGGTTGCGAAGTCGTGGCCGAGCTTCTGGGCCGAGCTCGCCGAGTGGACCGGCGCAGTACCGTTCGTGGAGCCAGCGAGGTGAGCCGCGCCGCGCAGCGGATCGCGCACTCGACCCTCGCCGCGGGGGTGGGGCGTCCGCTCGACGGAGCGCCGCTCTCCGATAACGCGCGGCTCGCCGTCGTGCTCCAGACCGCCGGCCTCCTCTCGCTCTGCGAGGTCGCCGGCTGGCGCCTGCGCGGGGGGTTCGACGCCGCCACGATCGACGTGAAGGGAGCTCTGCGCGGCCTGGCGGCCGAGCCGGGGCGCGCGGCCGAGAGCGCCCCGCAGCAGCTCCTGCGCCTGTTGACGACCCTCTTCCGCGCCGAAGGGGGAGTCGCCGGGCGCGGCACGGCGCGCCGAGCGGCACGGCGCCTCGAAGAGCTCTGGGGCCGCGCGCTCGATCGACCGAGCGCCGATCGCGCCGTCACCGATCTCCTCGCCGTCGCTCCGTTCCTGGACGGCGAGCGCTTCGCGGCCGCGCGGGCCTCGCTCGCCGGCGCGCTCTGGCGCGACGGCATCGAGCTCATTTGGATCGCCGGCCGCCGCGAGCAGAGCGGCTCCGATTCGACGGAGACGATCGCCGCACTCGTCGAGCGGGGCCGCTGGCGAGAGGCTGTCGCGGTGGGAAGGGAGCGCGGCGTCTCGTCGGGCGCCGAGAAGATCGCCTTCGCCCGCGCGCTCTGGGCGAGTGGGCGTGCCGAGACCGCTCTGGTCGTGCTCGCTGACGCGACCGCGGTCGAGGCCGAGACTGTCCGCGCCGAGTGCCTGCTCCTCCTCGGCCGGCTCGGCGCGGCGCGCGAGACGTTGCGCCGACTCGAAGCCGCCGATCTCGACGCCCGCGCTCTGCTCGCGGCTGGCGACGTGGCGCTGCGCGTCTTCGCCAACTGCGGCGAGCTGGACGCGGCGCGCGACTGGGCGGCGCGCGCGGTGGCGCGCGCGCGCGGCGGCGAGCGGACCGAGGCGCGCCTGCTGGTGGCACTCGCGGCTATTGATCGCGGCGAGCTCGCGGTAGCGGCGAGCCGGCTCGCAGAGGTACTCCGAGAGAAGAGCGCCGACGCCTCGCCGCTGGTGCGCGAAGTGCGGCTCCAGCTAGCGCTGGCGGAGAACGACGGAGCGCTCGCCGCCGAGCTCGCCGGCGAGCGGCTGCGCAGCGAACGACGGACGCTGCCGCTGGTCGCGGCGGGCCGGTTGTGGAGCAACATCGGCTCGGCCCGCTCGCTCCGCCGCGACTTTGCGGGGGCAGAGCGCGGCTACGCCCACGCGGCGCGCCTCCTGCGCCGCTGCGACGGGCCGCTCTGGCTGACGCTCGCCGGCGCCAACTTGGTCGACGTGCGGCTGCGGTCGGGCAAGCTGCGCGAAGTCGAGGAGATCCTCGAACGCTTCACCGCCTGGAACCGGCGCTCGGGCAACGTGCGTGGCGCGGTGGAGGACGAGCTGACCTGGATCCGCTTCGAACTCGTGCGCGGCGAGCTGGCGCGGGCGGCCGAGCGCTGCGACCGCGAGCTCGAAAGGCAAGAGCGCTTCGGCGTCGCCTGGGGTCGCGAACGGCTGGCGGTGCTGGCGGCGCGGGCGCTCGGCTGGCTAGGCCGGCCCGCTGCCGCGCGCGCGCGGCTCGCCTCGCCGAGCTCGGCGGCGCTGGAGGAGCTCGAGCCGGAAGAGGTTCCGTTCCTCTTCGCGTTGGCGGGCGAGACCGAGCGCGGTTTGGCGAGCGCGGCGGCGTCGGGCTTGGCAGAGCTCGTCGAGCCACTCCTGGCCGGCGAGAGCCCGCGCGCCTCGCGTTGGGCAGGTCTCGATCGGTTGGAGCCGTTTCGCCGCGCCCGCTTCGTCGTCGACGCCGAGCTCGTCGCACCGGGTAGCTCGCCGCGCGATCGCCGCGCCGAAGCCGCGGCGCTCTTCCGCAAGCTCGGCGCGACGGGCCTGGCCGAGATCTGCGAACGGGGAGAGACTGTCGCCTGGCAGGCGCTCGGGCGCTTCTTCGAACGGCCGGTGGGCGATCGCACGGCGATCGAGGAGCTGCTCGCCGCGATCGGGCACCCCGAGGCCGAGCTCGTCGTGCGCCGACCCGACGGCGAACGGCGCCTCGCCGGCAGCGGCGGCCGCGAGCTCGCCGAGGAGCGCTCGGCTGCCTTCGGCGACGGCGAGCTGGTGCTCCGCACTGCGACGATCGACGAGCCGTTGCGCGCGCTCTTCACCCTCTTCCGGCGCGACCTGCCGCCACCGAGCGCGGGTGGCCGAGAGGCCGAGGAGTCGACCCTCGCCGGCGAGAGCCCGGCGCTCAAGAACGCCGTCGCGCGCCTGGCTCGCTTCGCGCCGAGCGAGCTCTCGGTCCTGATCCTGGGCGAGAACGGCACCGGCAAGGAGCTGGCCGCGGCGGAGATCCATCGGCAGAGCGCTCGTCGCGGCGGGCCGTGGGTGCCGGTCAACTGCGCCGGGCTCTCGGAGACCCTCCTCCTCTCCGAGCTCTTCGGGCATGCGCGCGGCGCCTTCACCGGCGCCGATCAGGCCCGCGCCGGCGTCTTCGAGAGCGCTCGCGGCGGCACCGTCTTTCTCGATGAGATCGGCGATCTGCCGCTCGTCGCGCAAGGGAGCCTGCTGCGCGTGCTGCAGGAGCGCGAGATCCGCCGGCTCGGCGAGTCGCTGCCGCGCAAGGTCGACGCGCGCGTGGTGGCGGCGACCAACCGCGAGCTCGAAACGATGGTCGAGGAGGGGCGCTTTCGCCGCGATCTCTACTTTCGGCTCAAGGTAGCGATAGTCGCCCTGCCGCCGCTACGGGAGCGCGGCGGCGACGTCGAGCTCCTCGCCGAACGCTTTCTCGAGGCGCTGCGAGTGCGCCAGCCGCGACTGCGGCTGACCCCGGAGGCGCGGCGGGCGCTCGCCGAGCACAGCTGGCCGGGCAACGTGCGCGAGCTCAAGAACGCGCTCGAAGCGGCGGCGGCGCTGACCGACGACGGCCGCATCGCCCCGGCCCATCTCGAGCTCGGTACGACGGCGCCGACTTCCGAGGGCAGCGGCGACTACCATCACCAGGTCGAAAACTTTCGCCGGCGGCTGATCGAAGCCGCGTTGGCAGAGACGGCCGGCAGCCTCGCCGGCGCCGCGCGACGGCTCGGCGTCACGCGGCAGTTCCTGTCGCAGTTCGTGAAGAAGTACGGGCTCAAGGTGAAGCGGTGAGCGCGCCTTGACCCAACTCGTCCTGCGCCGCCTGCTGATCGCGATCCCGACCACTCTCGCGGTGGCGACGCTGGTCTTTTCGCTGATCCATCTCATTCCGGGCGATCCGGTCCTGCTCATGCTGGGCGAGGGGGCGCAGCCCGCCGATCTCGACGAGCTGCGCGCCCAGCTCGGGCTCGACAGGCCGTTGCCGACGCAGTATCTGGCTTTCCTGGTCGGTCTCTCGCGCGGCGATCTCGGCCGCTCGCTCCACTTCGACGAGCCGGTGACGACGCTCCTGGCGCGCCACTATCCGGCCACCTGCCTGCTCGCCGTGGCGGCGATGCTGGTCGCGCTCGTCGTCTCACTGCCGTTGGGGATCGTGGCTGCGTATTACCGCGGCGGCTGGATCGATCGTGGCGCGCGTTTGTTCGCTCTCCTCGGTGTCTCGGTGCCGAACTTCTGGCTCGGACCGATAGCGATCCTGCTCTTCTCGATCCAACTCGGCCTCCTGCCGGTCTCGGGCTGGAGTGACTGGCGCAGCGTGATCCTGCCGGCGTCGACGCTGGGTCTGGCACTCGCCGCGCTCCTGACCCGCATGGTGCGCTCGGCGCTCGGCGAGGAGCTCTCGAAACCGTACCTGGTGACGGCGCGCGCCAAAGGACTCTCTGCGGCGCGGGTCGCCGGGCTGCATGCACTGAGAAACGCGCTGGTGCCGGTCGTCACCGTGGTCGGACTGCAGTTCGGGTCGCTTTTGACCGGAGCGATCTTGACCGAGACGATCTTCGGCTGGCCCGGGCTAGGTAGGCTCTTGATTCAGGCGATCCGCTTGCGCGACTTCCCGCTCGTCCAGGGAAGCGTGCTCTTGATCGCGGTGACCTACGTGGCGGTCAACCTGGTGACCGATCTCGCTTACGCCTGGCTCGATCCGCGGATCCGCGTCCAATGAGCGAGCGCGACCAGACCGGCGAAGGGGGTCGAACCGAGTTGGCGCGGGCCCTCCTTTTGGCCGGCGTTATTCTCACGGGATTCGGCATCCTGCTCGGATCGGCGCCGCTGTTCGATCCAGACGAGGCCAGGAACGCCTTGATCGCTCGCGAGATGGCGCGCTCCGGCGACTATCTTTTGCCGCGCATCTCCGGCCTGCCGTTTCTCGACAAACCGTTCCTCTACTTCGCTGCCGAGGCGCTCGCGATGCGGTGGCTCGGCGAGTCGGAGCTCGCCGCTCGGCTCCCTTCGGCGCTGTTCGCATTCGGTACCGTGCTCCTGACGGCGCTCTTTGCTCGCCGCGAGCTCGGCGCGGCGCCGGCTCGCCTGGCCGCTTTGGCCTGCGCGGCGACGCCGCTCTTCTTGGCCTTCGCCCGCATCGCGATCATGGACAGCTGTCTGAGCCTCTTCGTGGTCGCGGCGATCTTGGCGTTCCACCGGGCGATCGAATCCGATGGAGCCGCCGGCTCGAATCTCGTCAGTCGGCGCTGGAATCTGGCGGCTTGGATCGCGATGGCTCTCGGTGTCCTCGTCAAGGGTCCGGTCGGGCTGCTCCTGCCGCTCCTCGTCGCAGTCCCCTACTCGGTGTGGCGACGTCGACACCGGGCGATCTGGCGGCTCGGCGGCCCGGTCGCTCTGCTCCTCCTGATCGTGCCCTGGCTCGCGGCGGTCGAGGCGAGGGCGCCGGGCTTCTTGCGTTACGCGCTGATCACGGAGACGCTGGCGCGGCTGTCCGGCAACGAGCTCAACCGTAGCGAGCCGCTCTGGTACTTCCTGCCGCTGGTTCTCGTTGCGGGGTTCCCCTGGTCTTGGCTCGCCATTGCCGGAGCTCGCCAGGCGTGGATCTCATCCCGAAAGGACGTCGAAGCGAAGCGAGAGCTCGTCTTCCTGGCGCTCTGGATCTTGGTTCCCTTGCTCTTCTTCTCGCTGGCTGAGTCGAAGCGGCCGCAATACATGTTGCCGCTGGTACCCGCCCTGGCGCTCTGGGTCGCTCGGTCGGGGTCGGTCGGCGACTCGCGCCGCGAGCGGTTGCCGGGAGCGGTCGTCGCGGCGATCGGCTGGCTCTTTGCCAGCGCGGCGATGCTCGCCGTGCACTTCGGCGTCGGTGATCTGGACTCGGCTTTGGCCACGAACTCCTTTGCGGCGGCGGGAGGCTTCGCGCTACGCTTCGCGTCCGTCGCCGCTGTAGCGGGTGCTCTCGCGCTCTTCACTGTGCGCTGGCGGCGCCGAACCGAGTGGACCGCTTGGGCGCTCGCCGCCCCGGTCCTCCTGCTGCCGTGGATCTCGGCGGATCTGTTGCCCGAGGTGGCGGCGGCGCGATCGGGCAAGGCGCTGGCGCGTGCTCTCGAACCCAGGCTGGAGGCCCGCACCGAGGTGGTAGGGATCGAAACGTTCTCGCCCTCGCTGGCGTTCTATCTCGACCGGCCGATCCTCGTTTCGAGCGTCGACGGCAAGGTGTTCACCTCGAATTCGGTTCTCCGCGGATACTCCGAGCTGGTGGACGTCGAGGGAGGCGCATTGAAGAGCGAAAACTATTGGCATCGATCGGCGTTGGCCGGCGACCGGCCAACCATCTTCCTCGCCAGGGCGCACTTTCTCGATTCTCAGCAGACGCTCCTCGATCTCGGCTATCGCCGCGTATTCGAGGGGAGGATCCGAGCGTTCGCACGGGATCTGGGGCCCGGCGAGGCTCGAACCCCGCGCGGAGACGCGCCGTGACCTCCGCGACGCCCAACGGAGCGATTCGCGGCGAGGAGCGTACGCAGCCCGGCGCGAGGCCGACGATCGACCTCTCGGTGGTCGTTCCGTTCTACAACGAGGAGGCGTGCGTCATCGCGCTCTGCGGCGAGATTCGGGCGGCGATCGACTCGTCGGGAATCGAGTGCGAGGTCGTGGTGGTCGACGACGGCAGCACGGATCGGACGGCAGAGCTGCTGGCTGCCGAGGAGCGCGCCGATCCTCGATTTCGCGTTCTCTCCTGGTTTCCGAACCGCGGCCAAGCGGCTGCCCTCTATCGCGGCTTGCAGAATGCGCGGGGAGCGCTCGTCGCGACGCTCGACGGCGACGGCCAGAACGATCCCGCGGATCTGACCCGAATGCTCGCGAAGTTGAGCGACTGCGACCTGGTGGTGGGTATCCGAGCCCAACGCAACGACTCCTGGCTGCGACGCGCCATGTCGCGACTGGCGAACGGCGTGCGCAGTCGGATCCTGGGCGACGGCGTCCGCGACAGCGGCTGCGCGATCAAGCTGTTCCGGCGCGAGGTGGTGGACGCGCTGCTGCCGATCCGAACGCTGTACTCGTTCATTCCGGCGCTCGCCAAGTCGGCGGGATTCCGGCTGGATCAGATCGAAGTGCGACACCGGCCGCGGCAGGGAGGCCGCTCGAGCTACGGCTTGCGTCAGTTCTTCTGGTGGCCTCTCATCGACATGCTCGGCGTCCTCTGGTTCACCCGCAGACGATCCCCTCTCCCTCCTCGGGAGTCGCCGCCGCGATGAGCAGAGCTCGAGAGGGGCTCGGGGCGGCCTTCGGCCTGAGCTCGGGCATAGGCGTCGCGCTGCTGCTCTTGGCGGCGCTCGTCGGTCCCTGGCTGGCGCCGTATTCGCCCGAGCTGCAGGAGCTCGAGCGCCGGCTCGAGCTCCCTTCGCTCGCGCATCCGCTCGGCCTCGACGAGCTCGGGCGCGACATCCTCTCGCGCCTGCTGGTCGGCGCGCGGGTGTCGGTCCTGGTCGGGCTAGCGGTGGTCGGATTAGCGGGGACGTTCGGCTCGCTGCTCGGAGTGTGGGCCGGCGCGGTCGGTGGCCGCGCCGACCGGCTGCTGATGCGAGCGATCGACGTCTTTCTGGCCTTTCCAGGGATCCTGCTCGCCATCGCGCTGGTCGCCGTGCTCGGGCCGGCGCTCCGCCACGTTCTGATCGCCCTGGTGGCGATCGGTTGGGTCGGCTACGCGCGGCTGGCGCGCGGACAGGTCTTGCAGCTGCGCGAGCAGGAGTTCGTGCTGGCGGCGCGCGCCGCCGGCGTGCCGCTCGGGCGGCTCGTCTTCCGCCATCTGATGCCCAACGTCCTGCCGGTCCTGATCGTCCAGGCGAGCCTCGGACTGGCGGGCGCGATCCTCGCAGAGGCGAGTCTCTCGTTTCTGGGGCTCGGCATCCAGCCGCCGACTCCAAGCTGGGGTGCGATGATCAACTCCGGCCGCGGCCACCTGCTCGACGCCCCGCATTTGACCCTCGTTCCCGGCGTGACGATCGTTCTCGCCGTCTTGTCGCTCAACTTCCTGGGCGACGCCCTCGTCGATCGGCTCGATCCGCGGCGTGCGCGGTTGCGCTGAGCTCGAGCTTCGACACCAACTTGGAGCCCACCATGACCGTTACCCTCCACCGATCCCGCTCGCTGTTCGTACTGCTGGGATTCGCGCTCACCCTACCGGCCGCAGGCGCTGAGCTCGGCGTCCTGCGTTACGGCAACGAGAAGCCGGTCGAGTTCACGTCGGCGGTGGCCTGCGTGCCGCGCTACGACACTATCGGCTTCGGCAAGTCCGAGGTCGTGGTGCTGTTGAGCGATCGGGCGCTCGAAGCGGGGGCGATCGGCGCCGGCGTCAACTGCGATGCCCACGCCTTCGAGCAGGCTGTCGAGCGCGGCCGCGGCGTTCTGCTCTCGATCGGGTTCGGAAAGAAGCTCGAGCTCGACCGAGTCTCGGTCTACGGCGTAGGGTTCACCCTCGGAAGCGACGATTGCCAAGGTTGCACGAACAGCGCGGCCTACGCAGGCGATCGCCTGCGAGGGCGTGTCGCGACCACCCAACCGCTCGAGCTCGCATCGTCCTCGATCACTTTCGAGATCCAGATCGACCTGCCGCGCCCGGAGGCTCCGGCGGTTGGGGTAGCGATCCCCGCCGGGGGCGGCGACCCCGGCAAGGCGTTCCTCGCCTACGTCGAGGCCTATCGCAAGGGAGACTACGAGGCCCTGGTTCGACTTCTGCCGGAGGGCAAAGCCGAAGACAAATGGGGCTACCTGGAGGAGGCCGAGGAGCGCCGTCAGTCGATCGTGGACGATGGGGATCTGGAGCCGAAGAGCGCCAAAGTGCTCTCGGGCACTCGCTTGGGTGACTATGCGTTGCTCATTGTCGAGATCCCCTCTCTCTGGAGCTCGGATCGGCAGAAGGCGCTGGTCGGAATGAGTCTCGTCGGCGGAGAGTGGCGCGTCGACGACCTCAGCCGCGACAATAGCGGCACGATGTTCGGGCGCTGATCGGTCTCTAATCCGCGGCGGATCGGTTGCCAGCCTCCCGGTCGAGGTTCTCGGGTTACTGACCGAGGTGATCCCAGCCGAAGAGCGGCAGCGGCAGCCGTCGACCGTCGGCGTCGAGCATCGCGAGCGAGCGGCCGCGGACGATTCGACCGACGCGGGCGCAGCCGAAGCGCGCCGGAGGCGCGATCGCTGCGGGAAGGGTGAAGAGCAGCACGTAGTCCTCGCCGCCCGCGAGAGCGACGGCAACTGGATCGAGCCCGAGAGCGAGAGCGAGCTCGTCGTGGCGTGGCGCCGTCGCGGCGTGCACTAGCCGCAGATCGAGCTCACAGCCGACGCCGCTCGCGGTGCAGATCCGGCGCAAGTCTTTCGCCAGCCCGTCCGAGACGTCGATGCAAGCCCCGGCCCGGCGGCCGAGCGAAGCCAGCCACTGCCCCAGCTCGAGCTGTGGCGTCGGCAGCAGATTTCGAATCACGGCACTACTCGCCGGCCCCCGAAGTTTCTTCCCTAACTGAAAGTCTTTGCCTTTTCGCAGTTCGATCGATCTGCCTCTCACTTCAGCGCCGCGCAGGAGCAGCTCGCAGCCGAGCGCCGACTCGCCGACCGTGCCGCCGAGCCAGAGCGAATGTCCGGGCCGCGCGCGATCACGGCTGAGTCCCGCGTCAGCCGTCCCCTTCTCTCCGATCAGAGTCAGGCTCGCCGCCAGCGTCGGAGCGTGAGCGACGTCACCCCCGACGAGCGCCGCGCCGAAGCGACGGGTTTCGGCAATCACGCCGTCGACCAAATGACGGGGGTCGGATTCGGGAGGCAGCCCGAGCGCGAGGAGCGCCCAGCGCGGCTTCGCTCCCGAAGCGGCGAGGTCGGAGAGGTTGACGCGCACCAGTCGGCGGCCGATCTGCCGCAGGTCAGTGCCGGGCGCGAAGTGCGTTCCCTCGATCTGCTGGTCGACCGTCACGACGAGGGGGCCGCGCGCGGCGAACGCGGCGGTGTCGTCGCCGATCCCGCTCCCCGGCAGCCGGCGCCGCAGCCAGGCGACGAAGCGCTCCTCGCCGCCCGCTTTCATTGGAATCGGCTCACGCGCGGCGTTGAGCCAGCGAAGCGACGCGGGCGCCGCCCGCCCGCGCCGGGGCCAGGAGCGCGCGCTCGACCACCTCTTCCATCGTCTCGACGAAGACAAGCTCGAGATCGTTCTTGACCGCTGCCGGCAGCTCGGCGAGCTCGCGCCGATTCGCTTTCGGCAGCAGCACGGTGCGCACGCCGGCGGCGCGCGCGGCGAGCAGCTTCTCCTTGAGGCCGCCGATCGCCAGCACGTCGCCGCGCAGAGTGATCTCGCCGGTCATCGCCATGCGGCGGCCCACCTTGCGGCCGGTCAAGACCGAGAGGATCGCCGTTGCCATGGTGATACCGGCGGAGGGGCCGTCCTTTGGAATCGCGCCGGCCGGAAGATGCACGTGCAGATCGTTCTGGGTGAAGAACTCGGGCGCGAAGCCGTGGCGCGCCCCCCAGCCGCGGCAGAAGGTCGAGGCCGCCTGCGCCGACTCTTTCATCACCTCGCCCAACTGACCGGTCACCGAGAGCTGCCCCTTGCCCGGCGTGGCCGCGGCCTCGACGAAGGTGAGCTCGCCCCCCACCGCGGTCCAGGCCAGCCCGGTCGCGACGCCAACGCGATCGCGGTCGAGCAGGTCCTCGCTCTCGTGTCGCGGCTGCCCCAGGAGGCTCTCGACCTTTCTCGGTCCCACCGCGACGCGCGCCGCCGAGCCGCCGGCGATCCGCATCGCGACCTTGCGGCAGACCGAGGCGATCTCGCGTTCGAGATTGCGCAGGCCGGCTTCCCGAGTCCATTCGTCGATGATCCGCTCCAGCGCTTTTTCGGAGAACGACAGGTGCTCGGGCGTCAGCCCGTGCTCGGTGAGCTGCTTGGGGATCAGATGGCGGCGCGCGATCGCCAGCTTCTCCTCGAGCGTGTAGCCGGAGAGACGGATCACCTCGATGCGGTCGAGGAAGGCGGGCTGGATCGGATCGAGCAGATTCGCCGTCGTGACCCAGAGCACGCGCGAGAGGTCGTAGGCAACTCCGAGATAGTGATCGCGAAAGGTCGAGTTCTGCTCCGGGTCGAGCACTTCGAGGAGCGCCGAAGCCGGATCGCCGCGAAAATCCGTCCCGATCTTGTCGATCTCGTCGAGCACGAAGACCGGATTCGAGGTCCCCGCCTGGTTCAAGCCCTGGATGATGCGGCCCGGCATGGCGCCGACGTAGGTGCGCCGATGGCCGCGGACTTCGGCCTCGTCGCGCACGCCACCCAGCGAGAGGCGGGCGAACTTCCTGCCCAGCGCGCGAGCGATCGAGCGGCCGAGCGAGGTCTTACCGACACCGGGAGGGCCGACGAAGCAGAGTATCGGGCCGCGCGCGTCGGCGCGCAGCTTGCGTACTGCCAGGTACTCGAGGATCCGCTCCTTGACCTTCTCGAGGTCGTAGTGGTCTTCGTCCAGGATCTTCCGCGCGTGTTCGAGGTCGAGCTGATCTTCGCTCGAGGTGCGCCAGGGTAGGCCGGTCAGCCAGTCGAGATAGGTGCGCTGGACCGCGCTCTCCGCCGAGTCGGGGTGACTGCGCTCCAAACGCTGGATCTGGCGCGAGAGCTCCTCCTTGGCCTCGTCGGTGAGCCCCTTCTCGTCGGCGAGCCGCCGATAGCTCGCGATCTCGTCGGCGAGATCGTCGCCGTCGCCGAGCTCCTGCTGAATGGTGCGTAGTTGCTGGCGCAGGAAGTACTCGCGTTGGCTCTTGTCGATCTCGCCGCGCGCCGAAGAGGAGATCTCTTGCTGCATGGTGAGAAGCTGAATCTCGCGGTGCATGAGCTCGGCGACTCGCCGCAGGCGCGCCAGCGGATCGAGCGTCTCGAGGATCGCCTGGGCGTCGGCGACCGAAAGCTCGAGGTTCGAGGCCAAGAGGTCGGCCAGGCGCCCGGGATCCTCGAGATTCGCCACCAGCACGATCACCTCGGGGGAGACGCTCTTGCCGAGGCCGACGATCTGCTCCATCGCCTCTTTGGCCGAGCGGACTAGCGCCTGCACCTCGAGCGTCGGTTCCGGAGCTGTCGATTCCGGGATCGTCGCCACCCGCGCTTGTAGCACGCCGTCGCCGTCGGCGAAGTGCTCGACTCGGATGCGCGCCACGCCTTGAGCGAGGATCCGGATCCGGCCGTCGGGCAGCTTCAGCATGCGCATGATCGAAGCGGCGGTGCCGTAGGTATAGAGATCAGCCGGGCCGGGCTCCTCGACGGTCGAGTCGCGCTGCGCGACCAGCGCCAGGAGGCGCTCGTCGGAGAGCGCCTGATCGACGGCCCGGAGCGAGGCGTCGCGCCCGACCGAGAGCGGCACGATGATGAACGGGTAGAGGACCGCCTCCTTTAGCGGTAAGACGGGGAGCAGATCGGGAAGACGCGGAGGCTCCTCGGCGGCCGGCTCCTTGGGGCGATGGCCGTTCGTCATTTCCGCTTCTTCTTCTTGTTGCGTCGGTCCCTGTCGAGCAAGACCTTCAGTTCTTGCATGAACTCGCCGACGTCCTCGAAGCGGCGGTAGACCGAGGCGAAGCGCACGTAGGCGACCTGATCGAGATCGTGCAGCCGGTTCATCAGGAAATCGCCGAGCTCGCGCGTGCCGATCTCGCGGTCTTCCCGTTCGGCGAGAAGATTCTCGGCCTCGTTAGCGATCTCCTCGAGCTGGCGCGGCGAGACCGGACGCTTTTCGCACGCCCTCTCGAGCCCGCGCAGCAGCTTGCCGCGGTCGAAGTCCTGCCGCGAGCCGTCTTTCTTGACCACCTTGAAGGCAATCTCCTCGACCTTCTCGTAGGTGGTGAAACGCCGCTCGCAAGGGAGACACTCGCGCCGCCGCCGCACCGTCGCCGAGTCGCGGCTCTCGCGCGAGTCGACGACGCGATCCTCCGATTTGCCGCAAAACGGACAGCGCACGGAAAGACTCTAGCGCAGGGAGGTGCGGTCTCCAGTGACCGGCTGGGCGAGGGCGGAGCGGAGCTGCGCGAGACCGAAGCGCTCGCGCTCGGCCTCGCCCTCCTCGAGGGTGCGGAACTTGCGGACGCCGGGTTCGGTGAGACGAATTCCGAGCCGGTGATTCGCGACGAGACCGGCGAGCAGGAGCGCGGTGCGTACTCCGGTCGACGCGTCGGGTGCCGGGTGCAGGGCTCGGGACGCCTGCGCTAACGAGCGGAACTTCTCGATCGGCATCACTCGTCCTCGAGGCCAAACTGCTCGCTCAAGCGCAGCACGTCGGCCTGATCCTGCGGGCGACCGGTGGAGCGTTTCATTCGCACCAGCTGGCGAGGGGTGGCCACCGAAACCGACACGCCGAGCAGCTCGACCCGCTGGCTCTCGAGGTCGGCGTAGCGGAACATCTCGCCGATCCGAGTAGTGAGATCGATGACGAAATCGTGCTCGGGAAGACCGTAACGAATGAGCCCGTACTCTTCGAGCTCGGCGGCTGTGATCTCCTCGAGAGCCTGGTCTGCAAAGACCTCGAGCAGCGCCAAGCGGGTCGCGTCAACGTTGTCGGGTGTCGGATCCAGAAAGAGGTCGAGATCCTTCGTGGCCCGCGATAGCCCGTGGGCACCCACAGCGATACCGCCGAAAACGACGTAGCGGACGCCGTGGCGGTTCAGCGACTCGAATACCGCCCGCAGCAGCTCTTCCGACATCGGCGAGGTCACACGGAGATCCTACGATGGCGGAGCGCAAGCTGGTCCGCTCCGATCCCAGCTTCCTTACCCTTGTGGCGTCGCGGTTCTCTAGTCCTTCGACTTGAGGGCGACGGAGAGTTGCAACAGGACGCGGTCGAGGTCGGCGGGGTCGGAGATCTCGATCGGCAGGTCGCGGATCGAGTCGACCACGTTCATCTCGCCGTCTTCGACGCGCAAGTTGAGGAGGAAACGACGGGCACGGCGGAACTCGGCGCGCTTCAAGGTCAGCTCGACCGAGCGGTGGATCTCTCCCTTGCCGTTGAGCGACGGTGCGGCGAAGGTGGGTCTGTGCGGGGCCACCAGCGGTGTGCTCGGAAGGGTAGAGGCGGCAGACGTCGCGGCCGGAGCCGGCGCGTTCGAAACACCGGGCGGCGGCGGAGCGGTCGCCGCGGCGCCGGCCGAAATCCCGCGCAGGGTCGGCGAGATCGAAGAGAGGGGTGGAATTGGTCTTGCCGCAGCTGCCGGAGTGGTGGGAGGGATCGGATATCTCGGCGCGATTGGACCGCGCGGCGCAGCGTGGCCACCGCCGGGCACGGCCAGCGCCTGCTTGCGGATCCGCTCGAGCTCGGCCAACACGTCGAGCTTGCTCGCCTTCGGCCGGGCCACCGCCGAAGCAGCAACAGGCGCTGCGGCGCGGAGCGGCGGGGCGGCGACCGTCGCCGGGCGCGGAATCGAAGTGCCGGTGACGT